>NZ_JBSVZB010000005.1:0-390507 GCF_054072015.1 Cupriavidus sp. CP313
TCCCAAGCCCTTCGCATGGTCGAAGTCAGCCGATGACATCCTCGCCAGCATCGAGCGATTTTGTCTACGAATTTCTGACTCAGGACACTAGGCACCAGCCGCGTAAAACCTTCGGTGTACTTGAGCCCGATCGCCCACACCACCTCGAACAGCCCTGCCAGGGCCAGCAGTGTCCATGCCATATCGATTTCTCGGATTGCGCCGTAACGCGCGCAACGATAGCGGAGCTTCCGCCCCCTTGCAGCGCACCGTCCTGGCGCTGGCGGCCGCATGCGCCACGGCGTCACTGGCCGGTTGCATGGTGGTGGCTGTGGGCAGTGCCGCGGTGTCGACGGTGGCTACCGTCGGATCAGCCGCCGTCAGCGTGGCGACGACCGCGGTCAGCACCACCTACGACGTCACGGCCGCAGGCGTGAAGGCTATGGCCGGCAGCGACGAACCCGCGCCGCCCCCGTCGCCACAACCAGCACAGCCGCCACAGCCGGCGCAGTAAGCCCTCAGTCGCCCAGGCCGCGCAGCAGGTCGGCCTTCAGGTCCTCGACCGACTCCAGCCCCACCGCCAGGCGGATCAGCCCTTCGCCCACGCCCGCGGCCGCCTTGGCCTCGGGGCTCACGCGTGCGTGCGTGGTGGTGTACGGGTGCGTGATGGTGGTGCGGGTGTCGCCCAGGTTGCCGGTGATCGAGCACAGCCGGGTGTTGTCGATCACGCGCCAGGCATTGGCCCGCTGCTGCTCGGGCGTGGCGCCCTTCAGCTCGAACGACACGATCGCGCCGCCGCCGCTTTGCTGGCGCATGGCGATCTCGTGCTGCGGGTGCGACTTCAGCGCCGGGTGGAACACGCGCGCCACCGCCGGGTGCGATTCCAGGAACTGCGCCAGCACCAGCGCGCTGGCCGAATGGCGTTCCATGCGGATCGCCAGCGTCTCCATGCCCTTGAGCAGCACCCAGGCGTTGAACGCCGACAGCGTCGGGCCGGCGGTGCGAACGAACGGGAACACCTTGCCCATGATGAAATCGTGCGTGCCCAGCACCGCGCCGCCCAGCACGCGGCCCTGGCCATCGATATGCTTGGTGGCCGAATGCACCACGATGTCGGCGCCGAACTTCATCGGCTGCTGCAGCGCCGGCGAACAGAAGCAGTTGTCGACCACCAGCAGCGCGCCGGCGTCGTGGGCGATGTCGGCCACGGCGGCAATGTCGGCCACTTCGGTCAGCGGGTTCGACGGCGTTTCCAGGAAGAACAGCTTGGTGTTCGGGCGCACCGCGGCACGCCACGCGTTCAGGTCGCTCGGGTCGACGAAGGTGGTCTCGACGCCGAACTTCGAGAAGATATTGCCGAACAGCGTCATGGTCGAGCCGAAGATAGCGCGCGAGCTGACCAGGTGGTCGCCTGCCTGCATCGACGACAGCACCACCGACAGGATCGCGCTCATGCCCGAGGCGGTCGCCATGCAGGCCTGCGCGCCTTCCAGCGCAGCCAGGCGCGACTGGAACATCGACACGGTGGGGTTGGTGAAGCGCGAGTAGGTGAAGCCCTCTTCCGAGTTGGCGAAGCGTTCGGCGGCCTCGGCGGCGCTGTTGAAGCAGAAGCTCGAGGTCAGGTATATGGCCTCGGAGTGCTCCATGAATTCGCTGCGCAGCGTGCCGGCGCGCACGCCTAGGGTATCGATGCCGAGCGATTCGGGATTGAGCGGTTCGTTCATGCTGGTGGCGCGGTCGTACCCGCGCGAATGCAATGGTTTCGACAAGCGGCCGCCTGTGCGGTGGACAAGCGGCGCGCCATGAAAAAAGCCCGTGCGATCGGGTGGTCGGATCGACGGGCTTGCTGTTCTGCGGGGGCCTTCGGCAGGCTGTGGTGGTTGGCCGGCGAATTGCGCAGGCACTGCGCAAACCGGCAAACATTGCTGACCACCATCTTTTTAGCTGTTTCGGGCTGTACCCGCGTCCGCAAGCTGACTATCAAATCGACGCCCGGCCATGTTACGGCCGGGCTCCGCATTCGTCAACGCGCGGACAGCGGCGGCGCGGCTTACTCGTTGCCGCCGGAGCGCTGCAGGTGCAGTTGCGAGCGCTCACCACCGTCGCCGTTGGTGCCGTCGCGGTCGGCCTGGCTGCGCGCCGTTTCCAGGCGGTTCAGGTAGGCCTCGTCGATATCGCCCGTGATGTAGCGGCCATCGAAGCACGAAGCATCGAAGTCCTTCAGCGCCGGGTTGATGTCGCGCACGGCCTGCTTCATCGCTTCCACGTCCTGGTACACCAGCTTGTCCGCGCCGATGATCTTCGCGATCTCTTCGTGCGTGCGGCCATGCGCCACCAGCTCGCTGCGGGTCGGCATATCGATGCCATACACGTTGGGGTACTTCACCGGCGGCGCGGCCGAGGCGAAGATCACCTTGTTGGCGCCGGCGTCGCGCGCCATCTGCACGATCTCGAACGAGGTGGTGCCGCGCACGATCGAGTCATCCACGATCAGCACGTTCTTGCCCTTGAACTCCACGCCCATGGCGTTGAGCTTCTGGCGCACCGACTTCTTGCGCACCGCCTGGCCAGGCATGATGAAGGTCCGGCCGATGTAGCGGTTCTTGAAGAAGCCTTCGCGGTAGTTCACGCCCAGGCGGTTGGCCACCTGCATCGCGGCCGGACGGCTGGAATCGGGAATCGGCATGACCACGTCGATGTCGCCGGCCGACACTTCCTGGCGGATCTTCTCGGCCAGGTAGTCGCCCATGCGCAGGCGCGCATCATAGACCGGCACGCCGTCGATGCACGAATCCGGGCGGGCCAGGTAGACGTACTCGAAAATGCACGGCGTCAGCACCGCGTTCTCGGCGCACAGCTTGGTGTAGAGCTTGCCGTCCAGGTCGATGAAGATGGCCTCGCCCGGCGCCACGTCGCGCTCGAGCTTGTAGCCGATGCCTTCCAGCGCCACGGACTCGGATGCCACCATCCATTCCTTGCCGGTCGGGGTCTCGACACTGCCCAGGCACAGCGGGCGGATGCCGAACGGGTCGCGCACCGCCAGCATGCCGTAGCCGGCGATCTGCGCGGCGATGGCGTACGAGCCGCGCACGCGGCGGTGCAGGCCGCTGACCGCCGTGAAGATGGTGTCCGGGTCCAGCGCCATGCCGTTGCTGGCGCGCTGCAGCTCATCGGCCAGCACGTTCAGCAGCACTTCAGTGTCCGAATGCGTGTTGATGTGGCGGCGGTCGCGGCGGAACATCTCCTCGCGCAGCTGCTCCCAGTTGGTCAGGTTGCCGTTATGCGCCAGGATCACGCCATAGGGCGCGTTCACGTAGAACGGCTGCGCTTCTTCCTCGCTGGATGCCGAGCCGGCGGTCGGATAGCGCACCTGGCCGATACCGGCGGCGCCGGGCAGGCCGCGCATGTTGCGGGTGCGGAAGACATCGCGCACCAGGCCGTTGGCCTTGTGCATGTGGAAAGTACTGCCGTTGGCGGTGGCGATGCCGGCAGCATCCTGTCCGCGATGTTGCAACAACAGCAGGCTGTCGTAAATCAATTGGTTGACAGGCGTGGCTGAAACCACACCGACGATACCGCACATTGCCAAGCTCCCAGGAAAGGCTTTGAATCAGGGGGCGCAGCCTGGTCCGGAAATCCCCCGGACCCAAAGGCCTGCGTACTACCGACCGGGCACCATGCCCGGCTTCATGTCTTGACGTACTTCGCCAGCTCCGGCGGCAGCCATGGCTTCACGGATTCCATGGCTTGCATCACATAAGGGCGGCTTACCGCGTCGCGCCAGAACGGTTCTTCCGGCAATTTCGTCAGGCTGGCCAGCGTGACCATCACCATCACCAGCAGCACGCCGCGCAGCAGGCCGAACACCAGTCCCAGCCCGCGGTCGGCAGGCTTGAGCCCGGTGCTCTCCAGCAGCTGCCCGACCACCATGCCGGCCAGCGAGGCCCCCAGCACGGTGCCGATCAGCAGCACCACGAAGCCCAGCGCATGGCGCGCCAGCTCGCCGCCAGGCATTGATTCAGGCATCCAGCCCGCGGCTACCGCGCCATAGCGGAACGCCACCCAGAACGCCACCACCCAGCCGATCAGCGACAGCACCTCGCGCACCAGGCCGCGCAGCACGCCGAGCACGCCCGAGGCCAGCAGGATAAAGACCACGGCATAGTCGAAGAAAGTCGGCTGCATCGTTGCTTGCGGCCGGGCACAGGCGCCGGCCGTGCTCGCCCCTTACTGTTCCACGACCTTCGAGGTCAGCCCCACCGCGCGCACGCGCTTGTCGGCGGCGTCGGCGGCGTCACGGTCGCTGAAGGGACCGGCACGCAGCAGGATGCGCTCGCCGTCGGCCAGTGCTTTCTTTTCGACATAGGCCGGGACCTTGCTCGCCTTGAGCTTGGCCAGCCAGCCTTTGGCGCGCTCTTCGGAAGAGAAGGCGCCGATCAGGATCAGGTACTTGCCGCTGCCCGGCTTGGCTTCGGGCTTGGCTTCAGCCCGTTGCGCGGGCTTGTCCGCGGCGGCTGCGGCGGTGGCCGCAGGCTTGGGCGCGCTGACGATTTCCTCGCCGGCGTCCAGCGCCTCGGCATCATTGCGCGCCGCCGGCGTGGGCGGCAGCGGGTCGGCCTTGCGCGGCTCGACGCGGGGCTTCTGCGCCCCCTGCCCGCCCGTGACCCCGTTTGCGACTTTTACCGAGACGTCCTCGGACACCGGCCGCGGCTTGGTCTCGAACACGATCGGCAGCACGATCACGGCGGCCACCATCAGCACCACGGCGCCGATCAGGCGGCGGCGTGCGCGCTGCTTCTGCGGGAATTCGGGGTCGAGCGTGTCGTCGGCATAGTCATCGGCCAGACGGCGCGACGAGGCGATGCCTGCACCCGTGTCGGTGCGCTGGCGCCGCGCACGCTCGGGTGCCGGGTCGTTGCCCTTGCGGGAAGAAAACAGCGAAAGCAGGCCCATAGATTGGTTCGGTGATACGGCCACGTGGGCCGCTCGTTGCGTTTGCCGCTCATTGATCGGCCAAGGCCGCCGGGGTTGCCAGGTCAGCGGGCGCCGGGGCGCCTGCTTCAGTTAGCCTGCGTGGCACGATAGGCCATCACGCCGGCGACGGTATAGAACGATCCGAAGACCAGAATTCTATCATTCTCGGTGGCTCGCTCGATGGCATCGCGGAATGCCGCCTCGGGGCTGGAAAAGCAGGCCGCGGTGGCGTCCGGGCCGGGGCGGAATCCGCCCGCCTCCAGCTTGGCCAGCAGGTCCGCGGCACTGGCCGCGCGCTCGGTCGGCAGGTCGCACAGGCACCAGTGGTCGACCTTGTCGGCCACGTGATGCAGCACACCGGCGATGTCCTTGTCCTGCATCGCGCCGAACACCGCATAGGTGTAGCGGAAGAACCCCATGTTCTCCAGGTTCTGCCCCAGCGTGGCCGCCGCATGCGGATTGTGCGCCACGTCCAGGATCACCGCCGGGCGGCCCGGCAGCACCTGGAAGCGGCCCGGCAGCTCGACAAAGGCCAGCCCGTTGCGTACTTCCTGTGCGCTGACCGGCAGGCGCGGGCGCATGGCCTGCAGCGCGGCCAGAGCCGCCGCCGCGTTGAGCAGCTGGTTGGCGCCGCGCAGCGCCGGGTAGCCCAGGCCGTTAAGCTTGCGCCCGCCGCCGCTCCAGTCCCATTGCTGGCGCTCCTGGCCCTTGGCGGCGTGGAAATGGTAATCGCGCCCCACCAGCCACAACTCGGCCCCGACGGCCTCGGCGTGCGCCACCAGCGACTTGGGCGGCATCGGGTCGCCGCAGATCGCGGGCACGCCCGGGCGGAAGATGCCGGCCTTCTCGAAGCCGATTTCCTCGCGCGTATGGCCCAGGTACTGGGTATGGTCGATATCGACGCTGGTGACGATGGCGCAGTCGGTATCGATCACGTTGACCGCGTCCAGCCGCCCGCCCAGGCCCACTTCCAGGATGATTGCGTCCAGCCCGGCCGCGGCGAAGGCATGGATGATCGCCAGCGTGGTGAACTCGAAGTAGGTCAGGCTGACCGGATCGGCAAAGCTGTTGCGCGCGCGCTCGACCGCCTCGAAATGCGGCAGCAGCTGCGCATCGGTGGCGATCTCGCCATTGATGCGGGCGCGCTCGTTGAACGAGATCAGGTGCGGCGAGGTATGGCAGCCCACCTTGTAGCCGGCCTCCAGCAGGATGCGCTCGAGCATCGCGCAGGTAGAGCCTTTGCCGTTGGTGCCGCCCACCGTGAACACCACGGCGTCGATGCGCAGCCCGAGAGCCTCCTTCACGCGCGTGATGCGCGCCAGGCCCATGTCGATGCCCACGGGATGGGCGGTTTCGAGATGGGCAAGCCATTCGGGGAGCGTATGGAAGACAGGCATGTGGGGTGCGAGGAAAGCTGTTGCTACCAGATTTGGCCAGCCAGCGGCAAAGTCAAGGCCAGGCTTGCACCCGGCCCCGAGATAGCGGCCGAGGCGGCCAAGAAAAGCGAAAGGCGCGTCAACCACCCGCGCCCTTGATCTGCCATGCAGACGTTGTTATGCCACCGCGTCGGCCGGCTGCTTCTGCAGCAGCGCCAGCAGCTGCGCCAGTTCCGCGCGCATCTTGCGGCGGTCGACGATCATGTCGATGGCGCCCTTGGTCAGCAGGAACTCGGAACGCTGGAAGCCTTCCGGCAGCTTCTCGCGCACGGTCTGCTCGATCACGCGCGGGCCGGCAAAGCCGATCAGCGCCTTGGGCTCGGCGATCACCACGTCGCCCAGGAAGGCGAAGCTGGCCGACACGCCGCCCATGGTAGGGTCAGTCAGCACGCTGATGAACGGCAGCTTGGCCGCAGTCAGCTGGTTCAGCATCGCGGTGGTCTTGGCCATCTGCAGCAGCGACAGCAGGCTTTCCTGCATGCGCGCGCCGCCCGTGGCGGTAAAGCAGATGAACGGCACCTTCTGCTCCAGCGCAGCCTGCGCGCCGCGCACGAAGCGCTCACCCACCACCGAGCCCATCGAACCGCCCATGAACTCGAACTCGAAGCAGCTCACCACCACCGGGATGGTGTGGATGGCACCGCCCATCACCACCATGGCATCGGTCTCGCCAGTGTCGTCCATGGCGGCCTTGATGCGGTCCGGGTACTTCTTGGAATCCTTGAACTTGAGTGCGTCGACCGGCACGATCTCCTGGCCGATCTCATAGCGGCCTTCGGCGTCCAGCAGCCCGTCCAGGCGCGCCCGGGCACCGATGCGCATATGGTGGTCGCACTTGGGGCAGACGTGCAGGTTGGCCTCGACGTCGGTCCGGTACAGGGTGGACTCGCACGACGGGCACTTGACCCACAACCCCTCAGGGATGCCCTTGCGGGTGCTGGGGTCGGTCTGTTGAATCTTGGGGGGCAGGAGTTTATCCAACCAGCTCATGAAAGCTCCTTTCGGATGACTGCGGTCCGCCGGCAAGCCCGGTGTCGGGACGCCTGTTGGCAGATGGCAGGGAATCAACCCGCGAATTTACCATGCCGGCCCGGTGACCTCGAAGCGCAACGCGCGATTTGCGCACATTGACGCACTTTTATAGCGCCGCCAGGCCGGCATTACATCACTTCAACTATCCAGCGCCTGGCGGATCTCGGCGATAAACGCCTGCAGCGTCGCCACCGCCTGTTCGCGCGGCGTGTCCTCCAGCAGCTGCACCAGGCGGCTGCCGATCACCACGGCATCGGCCACGCTGCCGATCGCGCGCGCGGTCTGCGCGTCGCGGATGCCGAAGCCCACGCCCACCGGCAGGTTGGCATGCTGCTTGATCAGCGGCAGGCGCGTCGCCACGCTGTCCAGGTCGATCGTGGCCGAGCCGGTCACGCCCTTGAGCGATACGTAGTAAAGATAGCCGCTGGCGACGCGGGCCACCGCTTCGATGCGAGCATCGGTCGAAGTCGGCGCCAGCAGGAAGATCGGGTCCATGCCGTTGTCGCGCATCAGCGTGGCAAAGGACTCGCACTCCTCGGGCGGATAGTCGACCACCAGCACGCCGTCCACCCCAGCCGCGCGCGCGGCCGCGGCAAAGGCCTGCTCGCCCATGCGCTCGATCGGGTTGGCGTAGCCCATCAGCACCACCGGGGTATCGGCATTGGTCTGGCGGAACTCGCGCACCCACTGCAGCACCTGGGTCAGCGACACGCCCTGCGCCAGCGCGCGCTCGGAGGCGCGCTGGATCACCGGGCCATCGGCCATCGGGTCGGAGAACGGCACGCCCAGCTCGATCACGTCGGCACCGCCGGCCACCAGCGCATGCATCAGCGCCACGGTCAGGCCGGGCTCGGGATCGCCGGCGGTGATAAACGGAATCAGGCCCTTCTTCTGCTGCGCGGCCAGCGCCGCGAACGTCTTCTGGATACGGGACATATCAGGGAATCAAGTGAGGCCGCGGCGCCGGCGAGACATCGTCGTTGGCGGCGGCCAAGGTTGGGGTGGCGGCAGGCTCGGCAGCCGCGTTCGTGACGGCAAGGGCCGCAGCGGCGGCAGACACGCGACCGCATGCCACCTGCACATACTCCGGATTGATCTCGAAGCCGGCAAAGCGCCGTCCGTGGCGCAGGCAGGCCACCGCGGTGGTGCCGCTGCCGGCGAACGGGTCCAGCACCAGGCCGCCCGGCGGGCAGCTTGACAGCACCATGCGCTCGACGATCTCCAGCGGCTTCTGCGTCGGGTGGTTGGCGCGCTCCGGGTCCTGGCGGTGGATGCGCGAGACGCTCCACAGGTCCTTCGGGTTGTAGCCCACCTCCAGCCACTTCTTGCCTTCGAAACGCGGACGGCTGCGCGCCTTCTTGGTCTCGGGGTCGTAGGGAATGCGGACCGGGTCGAGATCGAAGTAGTAGTCGCGCGCGCGGGCAAAAAAGCCGATGTTGTCGTGCACTGACGAGAACTTGCGCGTGGTGCCGCCCATGCTGGGCACGCGGCGGTCCCAGATGATCTCGTTGATCATGGTCAGGCGCCGCTTGAGCATCACGAACAGCTCGGGCGAATACTGCCAGGTGCAGAACAGGTAGAGCGTGCCCTTGGGCGCGAGCTTGGGCACGACCGCGTTCATCCAGCGCTCGGACCAGTCGAGATACTCCTGGCCCGACAGCAGGTCGGAATCGTTGCCGTAGTCCTTGCCCAGCCCGTAGGGCGGATCGGCGACGATCAGGTCGACCGAGCCGTCCGGCAGGCGGGCAATGCCCTCGAACATGTCTTCCTGGAACAGGCGCAACTGGGCAGAATCGGGCGCTCCGGACGCATCCGGCGCGCCCGCGCCGCCCACGGCAAGTCCGGTCGGAGGCAGCGCGCGCATCAGAGCTTGAGCCCCGCGCGCTCGGCCACGGTGTGCATGTCCTTGTCGCCGCGGCCGGACAGGTTCACCAGCAGCAGCTTGTCCTTGGGCAGCGTCGGCGCCAGCTTGCAGGCATAGGCGATGGCGTGGCTCGATTCCAGCGCCGGGATGATGCCCTCGATGTGGCAGCAGTCGTGGAAGGCCTTGAGCGCTTCTTCATCCGTGATCGGCACGTACTGCGCGCGGCCGCTGTCCTTGAGCCAGGCATGCTCGGGGCCCACGCCCGGGTAGTCCAGGCCGGCCGACACCGAATGCGTCTCGATGATCTGGCCGTTGGCGTCCTGCAGCAGGTAGGTGCGGTTGCCGTGCAGAACGCCCGGCGAACCACCGATCAGCGCGGCCGCGTGGCGGCCGGTATCCAGGCCGTCGCCGGCGGCTTCCACGCCGATCAGCTGCACGTCCTTGTGCTCGATGTACGGGTAGAAGATGCCCATGGCATTGGAGCCGCCGCCCACGCAGGCGATCACGGCATCCGGCTGGCGGCCCGTCATCTCCGGCATCTGCACCTTGGCTTCCTCGCCGATCACGCACTGGAAGTCGCGCACCATCATCGGGTACGGGTGCGGGCCGGCCACGGTGCCGATGATGTAGAAGGTGTTCTCGACGTTGGTGACCCAGTCGCGCATGGCTTCATTGAGCGCGTCCTTGAGCGTGCGCGAGCCGCTTTCCACCGGCACCACGGTGGCGCCCAGCAGCTTCATGCGGTAGACGTTGGCGGCCTGGCGCTTGACGTCCTCGGCCCCCATGTAGACCACGCACTCCATGCCGAAGCGCGCCGCAATGGTGGCGGTCGCCACGCCGTGCTGCCCTGCCCCGGTCTCGGCGATCACGCGCGGCTTGCCCATGCGCTTGGCCAGCAGCGCCTGGCCGATCACGTTGTTGATCTTGTGCGCGCCGGTATGGTTCAGGTCTTCGCGCTTGAAGTAGATCTGCGCGCCGCCGAGCATCTCGCTCCAGCGCTGCGCGTGGTAGATCGGCGACGGGCGGCCGACAAAGTGCTTCAGTTCGCGGCGGTATTCGGCATCGAACTCCGGATCCTTCTGGTAGTGCGCATAGGCCTCGCGCAGCTCATCGAGCGCGTGGACCAGCGTTTCGGACACGAAGGTGCCGCCATAGGGGCCGAAATGGCCACGGGAATCGGGCAAGTCGTACATGTCTAGACTCTTCGGAACAGCGGCCTTGCCTCATCCGGCAAGGGCGCATGGTTGACTGCGATGCGTGTGCCCGCATGCGGCAGGCCACGGGCGGCATAGGGAAAGACGCGGGAGACGGCCCGGCTCATCCTGCCTCGGCACTGCGCACAGCACGCACGAACGCGGCGATGCGGGCGTGGTCCTTCACGCCCTTGGCGGCCTCTACCCCGCTGCTGACGTCCACAGCGTAGGGCCGCACGCGTTCAATCGCGCCAGCGACGTTTTGCGCGTTCAACCCACCACTCAAAACGATGCGAGGAGCGCCGTTTGCGTTCGGGTTGCCGGTAGCTGGTACCGGGGGAGTAGGCGGAAGCCATGCCGGGGGAATCAGGGTCCAGTCGAAGACGTGGCCGCCACCGCCGTAGCCTTCGACGAAGGCATCGAGCAGCAAGGCAGCGGCATCACGGTATTGATCGGCAAATTCTACCAAATCGAGGCCCTGGCGCACACGGGCGGCGCGCAGGAACGGCAGCCGGCAGCGTTGCGACGCCTGCGAGCAGAACTGCGGGGTCTCGTCACCGTGCAGCTGCAGCAGCGTCAGCGGCACGCGCTCGGCCACATGGGCGATGTCTTCCAGGTCGGCATTGACGAACAGCCCGGCAATCGCCACGAACGGCCCGGCGGCCTCGGCCAGCGCCGCGGCGCGCGCCACGTCGACGTAGCGCGGGCTGTTCGGGTAGAACACCAGCCCGATGGCGTCGGCGCCGGCGTCCACGGCGGCGCGCACGTCGTCCTCGCGCGTCAGGCCGCAGATCTTGATGCGGGTGCGGGCCGGCATGTGCACTGTGCTGCCCGCCGTGCTACCTTCGGCGGCCTCAGGCTGCGTCATCGAACACTCCATGGAACAGGCTCGCGGACGGATCGGCCGCGGGGATCTGGTAAGGATCAGGATACTTGACGCCGACCAGGTAGAGGCCGTCCGGCATGAAGGTCGGCGCCGCCAGCTTGCGGTCGCGCCCGGCCAGCACCTGCGCCAGCCATGGAGCGGGGTAGCGTCCGCGCCCCACCGCCACCAGGCAGCCCATCAGGTTGCGCACCATGTGGTGCAAGAAGGCGCTGGCGCGAAAGCGCAGGAATACCCAGTTGCCGTCATCCTTGATGGTGACGTCGTACATGGTCTTGACCGGCGACTTGGCCTGGCACTCGGCGGCGCGAAAGGCGGAGAAATCATGCTCGCCGAGCAGGCATGCGGCGGCCTCGCGCATGGCGTCGACGTCCAGCCGCTGGCCCGGCGGCAGCATCTGGTAGCCGGCGCGGCCGTGCACCAGCGGCACGCGGTGCGGCCCGGTGTAGAGCGCGTAGTAGTACATGCGCTCGAACGCCAGGAAACGGGCGTGGAAGCCCTGGTCAACCGGCAGCGCCCATTGCAGCGCGATCGACGGCGGCAGGAAGGCGTTGACGCCGCGCACCCAGGAAAATGGCTCGCGCTCCAGCGCCGTGTCCAGGTGGATGACCTGGCCGAGCGCATGCACGCCGGTATCGGTGCGCCCCGCCACGGTGGTCAGCAGGCGCACACCAGCAAAGCGCTCGATGGCGACTTCCAGGTGATCCTGCACGGTATTGCGGTGCGGCTGCGACTGCCAGCCGGAAAAGGCGGCGCCGTCGTAGTGCAGGCCAAGAGCGATGCGGTTCATGTCAGGGGATCAGGCAAGGCGGCGGGTAAGTCCAGGCGCAGTGGTTCACGCCAGGCCCGCCGAAAAAGCAAATGCGCCGGAAGGGACGCTTCCGGCGCATCGCTTCAGGCTGCGGCAGCGCGTGCCGCAGCCGGACCGTCAATGATAGCTCAGGCCACTTCCAGCAGCAGCGAACGGGCCTCCGCCTGCAGCGGGTCCTGCGACTGCTCGACCACTTCCTGCAGCAGTTCGCGCGCACCTTCCTTGTCGCCGATCTCGATATAGGCACGAGCCAAGTCAAGCTTGATCTGCATGTCCCGCCCGCCGTCCACGCCGTCGACCGACAGCGTGCTCGGCGAACCCCCGTGCGTGAGGTCGCCGCCGGTTTCAGGCGCCACGCGCGACAGGTCGATCGGCTCGGCCAGCTTGCCATCGCGCAGCATGGTGGTGGCGGGCAGCGGCATGGTGGCCTCGTCCAGCACATCCTTGCTGCGGGCGTCGGCTTGCGCGGCGCTGCCCAGGTCAAGCGACAGCCCCGACATGTCGAATTCCAGCGGACGGCCGCGGGTCGGCGTGTCGAGGGTGGGCACGTCGTCGGCAAGCGGGTCGGCGCCGGTGCCGGGCAGGCCGAGATCCAGCCGCACCGGCTCGCCGGCGTCGTGCGCGTCAGCGCCAAACACCATCGCGGCGGAAGCAGGCGCCACGATCGGCTCGCCGGCCGCCGGGGCCGGGAAGGCATCCAGCGGCAGCGCCAGGTCACCCAGCGACGGCTCCAGCCGCGGGATCGAGGCCGGATTCTGCGACGGGTCCTGGGTGCGCCACTGGTCGGTTGCCGGCGATGTCGTATCCGGCCCCGCCGCTTCGGGCGTCACCGCCAGGAAGAGCGCGTTGCCCGGCTCGAGCGCGCGCCCCAGTTCTGCTGCCTTCAGCCATTCCGCCCCGTGTCCGCCGGTCTGGGCGAACATTTCTTCTGCAATCACGCGGAAACCTTCCACATCCTGTCTGTTGCTGTAAATCTCCAGGAGCTTGAGCCGCACCGGCTGCTGCTCCGGGTTCTTCTCCAGGGCTTCGCGCAGGATTTCCTCCGCCTGCACATCGCGCCCATAGGCGATATAGACCTCGGCCTCGGCGATCGGGTCGACCTCGTTGGCTTCCGGCGTGTTGCTGCCGATGCGGAAGTCCGCGCCGAACACGCTGTGCTGCGAGGTGTCGACGCTCTGCCCCCCGGCCGTGCCGAACAGCGAATTGGCACCGGCCATCACCGTGCTTTCCTGCGACAGGATGCTGTCGCCGAAGCCGGTCGCCTCGCCCGCCTTCTGCTGCTGGCGGCGGCGATAGATCGCATAGACGCCAAGCAGCGCCACCAGCAGGCCACCGCCGGGCAGCAGCATGGGGTTGGCCAGCAGGCCATCGATGAACGACGGTTCGGGCACCGGCTCGGGCTGGGCCGCCACCACCGGCGGGCGCTTGGCCGCGGGGGCCGATGCGGGGGCCGCGTCCTGCGCAGCGTTGGCAGGGACGGCGGCAGCCGGCTGCGAGGCGGGGACGGCTGCCACGGCGGAGGCTGCTGCGGGCGCCACGGCGTCCGCGGCGCTGGCGCCGGCCGTTGCCGGGGCGCTGGCTGCGGTCGCTGCGGTTGCGGCAGCCGTCGCGGCGGCGGCCGTGACCGGGGCCGGGGCCACGGCATCGGCCTTCGGCGGCTGGGCCGCCACCACGGTCGGCGCCGCCGCCGCGGCCTTGGCCGCGGCGTCAGCCTTTTCCTTCTCGGCCAGCACCGCCTGGTTGGCCTGGCTCAGCTTGGCGATCTCGGCGTTCTTCAGCTCGAGCAGCTTCTGCATGTCGCCGGCGTTCTTTTCCAGCTGCGCCAGGCGGGCTTGCGCCTCCTTGAGCTCACGCTCGCGCGCGACGCCGGCTTCGGCCTTGGCCGCGGCGTCGGCCTGCGCGCCACGCGCGGCCTTGCTGAGCTTCAGTTCATCGCGCGGGCCGTCGGTCGGGGCGGCCTGCTCCTGCACCCGGGCAGTCACGTTGCCGGACTGCTGGCGACCGCTGTCGGGCTCGACCGACTTGGCCGCGGCAGCGCTCGCCAGCCGGCTGCGGTAGGCATCGAAGCCCTGCGTGCGCGCCACCACCTCGCGGCGGGCGGCCTTGGGTGCGACGGCTTGCGCCTGCTGCTGGGTCGGGACCTGCAGCACCGCGCCGCTGCGCAGCCGGTTCATGTTGCCGCCGATAAAGGCGTTGGGATTGTTGCGGTAGAGCGCCACCAGCATCTGGTCCAGCGAGACCGATTCCTGGCCTTGCTTGGCTTCGCCGGCGATGGCGTAGAGCGTGTCGCCGCGCTGCACGGTGTAGCCGCCGCCGGGTGCCATTTCGGTGCTGCCGCTGGCGGCCGGCGCCGGTGCTCGCTTTGCGCTCTGGCGGGCCGGGCGCGCGGGCGCGGCTGGCTTGACTGCCTCGGCAGCCGCGGCGGGCGCAGCTTCCTGGGCCGGCGCAGGCTGCGGCGCGGCGGCAGGTGCCGGTGCCGCTACGGGCGGCGCATCTGGCGTCGCCGCCTGCACCACCGTCGCCGGCGAGAAGGTCTGGTTCGAAGGCTTGGCCCCGGCAGGGTCAAGCAGGAAGGTATAGGCGCGCGAGACCTTGCCGCTGGCCCAGCTCATGTCGACCAGGATGTCGACAAAGGGCTCGCTGATCGGCTGGTTGGAGCGGACCCGGGCCACATAGCTGCCATTCGGGCGGCGCTCCACCTCCAGCCGCAGGCTGCTGACAGCCGGCAGGTAGGTCAGCCCGGCCGCGGCATACGCCGCTGGCGACGCCAGCTTGACATTGAGCCCGGCGGCCTCTTCGGCACTGACCCCACTGATGTCGATCTCAGCCTGCAGCGGCTGCCCCAGATTCGACTGAACCCGCAATTGCCCGAACCCCGCGGCATATGCGGCCGGCTGCGCAAGCAGCAGGCCCAGTGCCGTGACGGCCAGCGTTGACCAGCGCTGACGGGCAGTAGGCGCATCTTTCCGGCGATGTTGGCTCACACTCACCTTATGCTCCGTTATGTTTTAGTAGCGATATGAATCGACAAACCGACCCCATAAACCAGGTCCGCCCGGCTGGCGGGACATTCTGAACGGCCCCTTTGCCAGCCTGCGCGAGAGGCACCGGCGGCTGCCGGCGCGAGGCGCATGCCGGCGTATTGTGACGCATCGCCCGGGGAAATAGGCGCCCGGATACAACAACGCCGCGCATGGGCGCGGCGTTGTCGGCAAAGCGGTCTATTCTGTTGCCTGGCTGCAACGGACGCAACCAGGCAACAGGCAGGAGCACCGGATCAGGACTCGATCAGGATACGCAGCATGCGGCGCAGCGGCTCGGCCGCGCCCCACAGCAGCTGGTCGCCCACGGTGAAGGCGGACAGGTACTCGCCGCCCATCTGCATCTTGCGCAGGCGGCCGACCGGGATGGTCAGCGTGCCGGTCACGGCAGCGGGCGTCAGGTCGGTCATGCTGGCCTCACGCGTATTCGGCACCACCTTGGCCCACGGGTTGTGGGCGGCGAGCATGCCTTCGATCTCATCGAGCGGCACATCCTTGCGCAGCTTGATGGTCAGCGCCTGCGAGTGGCAGCGCATGGCGCCGATGCGCACGCACAGGCCGTCCACGGCGATCGGCGTGGCGCCGGTCGCGCCCAGGAAGCCCTCGCCGCGGCCCAGGATCTTGTTGGTCTCGGCGCCGCCCTTCCACTCTTCCTTGGACTGGCCGTTGCCCAGGTCCTTGTCGATCCAGGGAATCAGGTTGCCGGCCAGCGGCACGCCGAACTGCTTGGTTTCTTCGGCGGACAGGCCGTGCTGGGTCGCCAGGATGGTGCGGTCGATTTCCAGGATGGCCGATGCCGGGTTATCCAGCAGCGGCTTGACCGAGGCGTTCAGGGTGCCGAACTGGGTCAGCAGTTCGCGCATGTGCTGCGCGCCGCCGCCCGAGGCCGCCTGGTACGTCATCGAGGTCATCCACTCGATCAGGTCGGCCTGGAACAGGCCGCCCAGGCCCATCAGCATGCAGCTGACCGTGCAGTTGCCACCGACGAAATTCTTGACGCCCTTGGACAGCGCGTCCTTGATCACGCCCTGGTTGACCGGATCGAGCACGATGATGGCATCGTCCTTCATGCGCAGCGAGGACGCCGCGTCGATCCAGTAGCCCTTCCAGCCGGCCGCGCGCAGCTTGGGGAAAACCTCGTTGGTGTAGTCGCCGCCCTGGGCGGTCACGACTACGTCGCACTTCTTCAGCGCTTCGATGTCATTGGCATCTTTCAGCGTGGTTTCGTTCTTTGCCATGGCGGGCGCCTTGCCGCCGGCATTGGACGTGCTGAAGAAGACGGGCTCGATATGGTCGAAATCACGCTCTTCCTGCATGCGCTGCATCAGGACGCTGCCGACCATTCCCCGCCAACCGACGAGACCTACAATCATGACTTACCTCGATGTGATTTGAACTTCCCCGCCATTTTCCTCGCCCGGCGTGGCTGCGCGGGGAAGACGAGCAGGCACGACGAACGGATCTAGGCGATCGCGGTTTTAATAGTGGTTTTAATCGTCGTTGCAGATTGGCCGAGCGAAATCGTGCCGACCGGGCCGCGGGTAGCGGTCAGGGCAACAGCAGCAGTCAGGGTGGACTGGGAAAATCGGGCCATCCGGAGAGTCTACACGATTTTGCGGCGCTGCCGCAGCGTGGAAATAAGGGACAAATAAAACCAGGGCACCGCGTTTGCGGTGCCCTTTCAGCGTGTGACTTACAGTGCCGCCAGCACCGCGTCACCCATCTCGCGGGTGCCAACCTGCTTGCAGCCCGGCGTCAGGATGTCGCCGGTACGGTAGCCCTGGGCCAGCACCTGCTTGACCGCGTTCTCGATGCGGTCGGCCTGCTCGGCACGGTTCAGCGAGTAGCGCAGCATCATCGCCGCCGACAGGATGGTGGCGAGCGGATTGGCCACGCCCTTGCCGGCGATGTCCGGCGCCGAGCCGTGCGACGGCTCGTACAGGCCCTTGTTGTTGGCGTCCAGCGACGCCGACGGCAGCATGCCGATCGAGCCGGTCAGCATGGCGGCCTCGTCCGACAGGATGTCGCCGAACATATTGCCGGTGACGATCACGTCAAAGCTCTTGGGCGCCTTGACCAGCTGCATGGCCGCGTTGTCCACGTACATGTGCGACAGCTCGACCTCCGGGTACTCCTTGTGCACCTCGATCACGATGTCCTTCCAGAACTGGAAGGTCTCGAGCACGTTGGCCTTGTCGACGCTGCACAGCTTCTTGCCGCGCTTGGCGGCGGCCTGGAACGCCACGTGGGCGATGCGGCGGATCTCCGGCTCGCTGTAGCGCATGGTGTCGAAGCCTTCACGGGCGCCCTTGAACAGGCCGTCCGGCGCTTCGCGCACGCCGCGCGGCTGGCCGAAGTAGATGTCGCCGTTCAGTTCGCGCACGATCAGGATGTCCAGGCCGGCCACCAGCTCGGGCTTCAGGCTTGAGGCGCCGGTCAGTTCCGGATAGCAGATCGCCGGACGGAAGTTGGCGAACAGCTGCAGGTGCTTGCGCAGGCCCAGGATGGCCTGCTCGGGGCGCAGCGGGCGATCCAGGCTGTCGTACTTCCAGTCGCCGACGGCGCCAAACAGGATGGCGTCGGCTTCCTTGGCCAGCTTCAGCGTGTTTTCCGGCAGCGGATGGCCTTCGGCCTCGTAGCCGGCGCCGCCCACCGGGGCGGTTTCCAGTTCGAACTTCTCGTCGAGCGCGTTCAGGACCTTGACGGCCTCCGCGATGATTTCGGGACCAATGCCGTCACCCGGCAGGACTGCGATCTTCATTGTTGTCTTTCCTCGTTGAGTCTTATCCGACCAGGCGGTTGTTCAGCCACGGCATCTTGGCGACGCGCTCGGCCTCATAAGCCTTGATCTTGTCGGCGTGGCGCAGGGTCAGGCCGATATCGTCGAAGCCATTCAGCATGCAGTACTTGCGGAACGGGGCAATGTCGAACTCGTAGCCTTGGCCCGACGGCGTGAGCACCACCTGCTTGTCCAGGTCGATGGTCAGCTGGTAGCCGTTGAACGCATTGGTCTCGTTGAACAGGTGGTCGACCTGCTGCTCGCTCAGCGCCACCGGCAGCAGGCCGTTCTTGTAGCAGTTGTTGAAGAAGATATCGGCGAAGCTGGGCGCGATCACGGCGCGGAAGCCGTATTGCGTCAGCGCCCACGGCGCGTGCTCGCGCGAGCTGCCGCAGCCGAAGTTGCGGCGCGCCAGCAGGATCGATGCGCCCTGGTAGCGCGGCTGGTTCAGCACGAAGTCCGGGTTCAGCGGACGCTTGCTGTTGTCCATGCCGGGCTGGCCGACGTCCTTGTAGCGCCACTCGTCGAACAGGTTGGGGCCGAAGCCGGTGCGCTGGATCGACTTCAGGAACTGCTTCGGGATGATGGCGTCGGTGTCGACGTTCTCGCGGTCGAGCGGCACTACGAGGCCGCTGTGTACGGTGAACTTGTCCATGTTCTCTTTCCTTGCTCCTTCAGCCCAGCTTGCGGATATCGACGAAATGGCCTTCGATGGCGGCGGCCGCGGCCATCGCCGGGCTCACCAGGTGCGTGCGCCCGCCCGCGCCCTGGCGGCCTTCGAAGTTGCGATTCGAGGTCGACGCGCAACGCTCGCCCGCCTCGAGGCGGTCGGCATTCATGGCCAGGCACATCGAGCAGCCCGGCTCGCGCCATTCAAAACCGGCGGCCTTGAAGATCTTGTCCAGCCCTTCGCGCTCGGCCTGTTCCTTGACCAGGCCCGAGCCCGGCACCACCATCGCCAGCTTCACGTTGCCGGCAACCTTGCGGCCCAGCTTCTGCACCACCCACGCGGCGGCGCGCATGTCTTCGATGCGGCTGTTGGTGCAGGAACCGATGAAGACCTTGTCGATATTGATGCTCTCGACCGGCACATTGGGCTGCAGGCCCATGTATTCCAGCGCGCGCTCCATGGCGTTGCGCTTATTCGGGTCCTTTTCCTTCTCGGGGTCCGGCACGCGATCTTCAATGCTGATCACCATTTCCGGCGAGGTGCCCCAGGTCACCTGCGGACGGACGTCTTCGGCGCGCAGCTCGACCACCTGGTCGAACTTGGCCCCGGCATCCGAATGCAGCGTGCGCCAGTAGGCCACGGCCTGCTCCCACTCCACGCCCTGCGGCGCGTAGGGGCGGCCCTTCACGTATTCGAGCGTGACGTCGTCCACCGCCACCAGGCCGGCGCGCGCACCGGCTTCGATAGCCATGTTGCAGACCGTCATGCGGCCTTCCATGGTCAGGTCGCGGATGGCCGAGCCGGCAAACTCGATGGTGTAGCCGGTGCCGCCCGCGGTGCCGATCTTGCCGATCACGGCCAGCACGATGTCCTTGGCGGTGCAGCCGCGCGGAAGTTTCCCTTCCACCTTGACCAGCATGTTCCTGGCCTTCTTGCCCAGCAGCGTCTGCGTGGCCAGCACGTGCTCCACCTCGGAGGTGCCGATGCCG
The DNA here is from genome assembly GCF_054072015.1 of Cupriavidus sp. CP313. Taxonomy (NCBI): domain Bacteria; kingdom Pseudomonadati; phylum Pseudomonadota; class Betaproteobacteria; order Burkholderiales; family Burkholderiaceae; genus Cupriavidus; species Cupriavidus sp. CP313. The sequence goes on from NZ_JBSVZB010000005.1 coordinate 19,652, forward strand.
TGCGCCAGCGCGCCGAACGCACCATGCGTGCTGGTATGCGAGTCGCCGCACACCACCGTCATGCCCGGCAGCGTGGCGCCCTGCTCCGGCCCGATCACATGCACGATGCCCTGGCGGTGGTCGTTCATCTTGAACTGGGTGATGCCAAAGCTGTCGCAGTTCGCATCCAGCGTATCGACCTGGAGCTTCGACACCGGATCGGCAATGCCCTGGCTGCGGTCGGTGGTCGGCACGTTGTGGTCCGACACGGCCAGGTTGGCGCTGATGCGCCATACCGGACGCTGCGCCAGCTTCAGCCCCTCGAACGCCTGCGGGCTTGTCACTTCATGCAGCAGGTGGCGGTCGATATAGAGCAGCGTGGTGCCGTCTTCCTCGACGTGGACGGTGTGGTCATCCCAGAGTTTGTCGTAGAGCGTCTTGGCCATGATGCGATGGCGGCCCGGAGGACCGATCCTTTGCAGGAGAGGTCTGCGGTGACCGCGCAGTAGTTTGCAGGGGTTTTATTCGCTTCGGTCGCGGTGGCGAGCGGGTGGCGATAGCGATGATCGCGCCGGAAGCCGCCTGAAGCGAGCGTTATTTCAAGCGTTGCCGCAATGCTTGACTTGGCAATCGATTATGCCACAGGGGGTGCGGCACTCAGCCCCCTGCCCGGCCCGGGCGGCGGCTGCAATGTAATGTGATTGGCGAAAGGGGGATTTCGCGGATGGCGAAAAGGAAAAGGCCGCCGCCCCGCCTGGGGGGCGGCCGAGGCGGCGGCCTCTCAGGATCAGCCGCCCAGGTAGGCGGCCTTGATCCGGTCGTTGGCCAGCAGGTTGGCGCCGGTATCGGCCAGCACCACCTTGCCGGTTTCGAGCACATAGCCGCGGTCCGCGACCTGCAGCGCCTTGTTGGCGTTCTGCTCGACCAGGAACACAGTGACGCCTTCGTCACGAATGGTGCGGATGATGTCGAAGATCTGCGCGATGATCAGCGGCGCCAGCCCAAGCGTGGGCTCGTCCAGCAGCAGCAGGCGCGGCCGGCTCATCAGCGCGCGGCCGATCGCCAGCATCTGCTGCTCGCCGCCCGACATGGTGCCGGCGCGCTGGCTGGCGCGCTGGTTCAGGCGCGGGAACAGCTTGAAGACGTGCTCGATGCCCGCCTCGATCTCGTCGCGCTTGGCGAAGAACGCGCCCATCTGCAGGTTCTCCAGCACCGTCAGGCTCGGGAACACGCGCCGGCCCTCGGGCGAGATCGCCATGCCCAGGCGCATGATCTCGTGCGTGGACCGGTTGGTGATGTCCTGCCCTTCGAACGTCACGCGCCCGCTGGACGCGCGCGGCGCGCCGCACACGGTCATCATCAGCGTCGTCTTGCCGGCGCCGTTGCTGCCGATCAGGGTGACGATCTCCCCCTTGTTGACTTCGATCGATACGCCCGACAGCGCCTCGACGGCGCCATAGTGGGTATGGACCTGTTCCAGCTTCAGCATCAGTCCTCTCCCAGGTAGGCCTTGATCACGCGCGGGTCGTTGCGCACTTCCTCGGGCTTGGCCGTAACGATCGGCTTGCCGTGCTCCATCACCAGGATGCGGTCGGACACGCCCATCACCAGGCTCATGTCGTGCTCGATCAGCAGCACGGCAATGCCGAACTCGCGCCGCAGCTGGTCGATCAGCTGCTGCAGCTCGATCTTCTCCTGCGGGTTCAGGCCGGCCGCCGGCTCGTCCAGCATCAAGAGGCGCGGCTTGGTGATCATGCAGCGTGCGATCTCCAGCCGGCGCTGGTGGCCGTACGACAGCGTGCCCGCCTCGCGGTTGGCCACCTTGGTCAGCCCCATGCGTTCGAGCCAGACCGCGGCGCGCTCCAGCGCCTCGCGCTCGGCGCGGCGGTAGCCCGGCGTGGCAAAGAGGCCGCGCAGGATGCCCGCCTGCACCTGGCGGTGCTGCGCCACCAGCAGGTTTTCCACCACCGTCAGTGACTTGAACAGGCGGATGTTCTGGAAGGTCCGCACCAGGCCCTTGCGCGCCACCTGGTGGCTGGGCAGGCCGGCGATAGCGTGGCCGTCCAGCGTGACCTCGCCTGCGGTGGGCTTGTAGAAGCCCCCCACGCAGTTGAACACCGTGGTCTTGCCGGCGCCGTTGGGGCCGATGATGGCGAAGACCTCGTCGCTGCGCACATTGAAATCAATACCGTCCACGGCCAGCAAGCCGCCGAAGCGCATCTGCAGGCCGGAGACTTTCAGCAAATCCGCGCTCATTTCGGCAACTCCACGTGGGGACGGCTCGCGGGCAGCAGGCCCTGCGGACGCCACATCATCATCAGCACCATCACCAGGCCGAAGATCAGCATGCGATATTCGGCAAAGCCACGCGCCACCTCGGGCAGCACCGTCAGCAGGATCGCCGCCAGGATCACGCCCAGCTGCGAGCCCATGCCGCCCAGCACCACCACGGCGAGGATCAGCGCCGACTCGATAAAGGTGAACGATTCCGGATTGACCAGCCCCTGGCGCGCCGCGAAGAACGCGCCGCCGATGCCGGCGAACGATGCGCCCAGCGTGAACGCCGACAGCTTGATGCGGGTCGGGTTCATGCCCAGCGAACGGCACGCGATCTCGTCGTCGCGCAGCGCTTCCCAGGCGCGGCCCATCGGCATGCGGATCAGGCGGCTGGTGACGAACAGCGTGAAGCCCACCAGCAGCAGCGCCAGCAGGTACAGGAAGATCACCATGTGCTGGCCGCTGTAGTCCCAGCCCAGCAGCTCATGAAAGGTTTTGGCGCCCTCCACGCTCGCGCTGCGCGCCATCTCGATGCCGAACACGGTCGGCTTCGGGATACCGGACACGCCATCCGGGCCGCCGGTCAGGCTGGTCAGGTTATTGGCCAGCAGGCGGATGATTTCGCCGAAGCCAAGCGTCACGATGGCCAGGTAGTCGCCGCGCAGGCGCAGCACCGGGAAACCCAGCAGGAAGCCGAAGGTGGCCGACATCGCCGCGGCGATCGGCAGGCATTCCCAGAAGCTCAGCCCGAAATACTGGTTGAGCAGCGCGTAGGTGTAGCCGCCGATGGCATAGAAGCCGACATAGCCCAGGTCGAGCAGGCCGGCATAGCCCACCACGATATTCAGGCCCAGGCCCAGGATCACGTAGATCAGCGCCAGCGTGGCCACGTCGACCGCGCCGCGCGAGCCGAAGAACGGCCACACCAGCCCGATCGCCAGCAGCACCCACACCGCCACGCGCTGCTGCCGCGCGCCCAGCTGCGGCACCGCCGGCAGGCGCACCGCGCTGCGGGCGCGCACCAGCAGCGGCTTGAACAGCTGGAACAGGAAGACCGCCGCCACGGCGATCCACACCGGCCGCCAGTGCGGCTCCAGCACGACCTTGTAGCCTTCGAGCTTGAGCTGCAGGCCCAGGATGGGGATGGTAAGGATGGCCGTCATCACGGCCGCCGTGATCGCGTTCTTCAGCGACTGCCCCGGCCCAACGCCGCGCGCGGCTTGTCCGGCAGGCATCGCGGAAATCTTGTTAGTCATGTCTCGTCCTCCCTCAGACCTTTTCGACATCAGGCTTGCCCAGCAGCCCGGTCGGACGGAACAGCAGCACCAGCACCAGCAGGCTGAACGCAACCACGTCCTTGTACTCGGCCGGCATGTAGCCCGTGGCGAAGGTCTCCGCCAGGCCCAGCAGCACGCCGCCGAGCATCGCGCCCGGGATGCTGCCGATGCCGCCCAGCACCGCCGCGGTAAAGGCCTTGATGCCGGCGATAAAGCCGATAAAGGGATTGAGCTTGCCGATGCTCAGCCCGATCAGCACGCCGCCCACCGCCGCCAGCATCGCACCCAGCACGAAAGTGAAGGAAATCACCTTGTTGGTGTCGATGCCCAGCAGGTTGGCCATGCGCATGTCTTCGGCGCAGGCGCGGCAGGCACGGCCCATGCGCGAACGGCCGATAAACAGCGTCAGCGCGATCATCAGCACCAGCGTCACGCCGACGATCAGCAGGCGCGAGTACGGCACTGTCACGGTGAAGTCGCTGCCCATCTGGAACTCGATGGCGCCCGAGATCAGCACCGGCACGGACACGTCGCGCGCGCCCTGCCCGATCTGGACATAGTTCTGCAGGAAGATCGACATGCCGATGGCTGAGATCAGCGGCACCAGCCGCGGTCCGCCCCGCAAGGGCCGGTATGCCACCCGTTCGACCGCATAGCCGTACACCCCGGTGACCAGCACCGAGACCAGCAAGGCGGCGCCCAGCACCAGCGGCAGGGGGTAGCCTGCCTGGGCGCCGATCGCGGTGAGCGTGACCAGGCCGACATAGGCACCGATCATGTAAATCTCGCCGTGCGCGAAATTGATCATGCCGATGATGCCGTAGACCATTGTGTAGCCGATGGCGATCAGCGCATAGATCGCACCCAGCGTCAGGCCATTGACCAGCTGCTGGGTGAACTGTGGAAGGAATTCATTCATTGGGGAAGCCTCGAAGGCGCCAGAACTGGCCTCGGCAGAGATGCGCCAAAACCATTCGAACTTGCCAAAGCAAGGTGTTCTCCCTCTCCCCTCATGGGGAGAGGGTTGGGGTGAGGGGTGGTTTGGCGAGGAGCCACATCAAGCGGGGCCAACGGTTCTAACCCACAGCCGTCAGCTATTGACCCGCCCGCCCTCACCCCCTGCCCCTCTCCCGCAAGCGGGAGAGGGGAGCACCCCTTCGGGACGCGAATGCCTTAGTTGGCGGCGGTCTTGCTGGCGTCCTTGTGCCAGGTGTAGACCACGAACTTGAAGGACTTCAGGTCGCCCTTGTCGTCGTACTCGACCTTTCCGATCGGGGTGGTAAAGGCGTTCTTGTGCATGTACGCCGCAACCTTGGTCGGGTCGGTGCTCTTGGCGCCGGCAATGGCGTCGCCGATGATCTTGACGGCGGCATAGGCCGGCATCTGGAACGGACCGTTGGCGTCACGCTTCTTGTCGGCAAAGGCCTTCACCAGCGCGGCGTTGGCCGGGTCGGCCGAGAAGTCGGCCGGCAGCGTCACCAGCATGCCTTCCGAGGACGGGCCGGCAATTGCCGTCACGTCCTTGTTGCCCACGCCCTCGGGACCCATGAAGGTGGCCTTCACGCCCTGCTCGCGCGCCTGGCGCAGCAGCAGGCCCATTTCCGGGTGGTAGCCGCCGAAGTAGACGAAGTCCACGCCCTGCGACTTGAGCTTGGTGATGACGGCGGAGTAGTCCGAATCGCCGGCGTTGATGCCTTCGAACACGGCCACCGGGATCTTGGCGGCTTCCAGGTCCTTCTTCACCGAGCTGGCGATGCCCTGGCCGTACGACTGCTTGTCGTGCAGCACCGCAACCTTCTTCGGCTTGACCTTGCTGATGATGTACTGGGCAGCGGCCGGGCCCTGCTGGTCGTCGCGGCCGATGGTGCGGAAGATGAACTTGCGCTTCTTGGTCTCGGTCAGCTGCGGCGCGGTGGCCGACGGCGTCACCATCACGATGCCTTCGTTCTCGTAGATGTCCGAAGCCGGGATGGTCGAACCCGAGCAGACGTGGCCGATCACGTACTTGATGTTCTGGCTGACGATCTTGTTGGCCACCGCCACGGCCTGCTTCGGCTCGCAGGCGTCGTCCATCATCACCACTTCGAACTTGTTGCCGCCGGCGCCGCCGGCTGCGTTGATCTGTTCGATGGCGGTCAGCGCACCGGCCTTGACCATGTCGCCATACTGCGCCACCGAGCCACTCATCGGGCCGGCAATGGCGATCTTCACGGTTTCGGCGTTGGCAGCGACGCCAAAGGTGGCCAGCATGGTGGCCAGCGAGATGGACGTAAGACGGGACAGCGTCATCAGGAGCTCCTCGATTTATGTTTGGGTCAACCGGGCAGAAGCGGTGTGACCTGCGCAATCGAACAACACCCGCGGACTACGAATAAAGACGCCCGAGACGCGGAAGACGGGCCTGCAAGGGAGAGACAGCGTATGCGGGGCCCGGCATGTGTCAGTCCCGCTGGGGTATCGGGACCAAGGTTCGGAAAGACAACGTTTGATGCGTTCTCTATTGCGCAAGCGATTCGCCTGCCCCGCTTGCCGCACCGCATGCCGGAAGGGTGGCCCGGCTGCCGTCGGCAAAGCAGCCCGCATTATAGGGTCAAATTTCCTGCCGGAGGCGAAAATCGCACAACAAATGCGGAACTGAATTGACAGACTGAGACACAATTCTCCGCAAATTGCCGTTCTCACCACTTATCCGGCAATTTCCTGCTCCCTGCCCTGCTGCGACGCACAAGGCTCTCCGGCCCAGAAACACAAACGCCCCGGCGGGCCGGGGCGTTTGTGATTGCTGCATCGCGCAGCCGGATGAAAAGCCAGCGATCAGCGCTTGGCAACGTCCGGCACGTCGCGGGTGGCAGCGCCGTTGAACAGCTGGCGCGGACGACCGATCTTGTATTCCGGATCGGTAATCATCTCTTCCCACTGCGAGATCCAGCCCGGGGTACGGGCCAGCGCGAAGATGCAGGTGAACAGCGAGGTCGGGATACCCAGCGCGCGCTGGACGATGCCCGAGTAGAAGTCGACGTTCGGGTACAGCTTGCGGCTGACGAAGTACTCGTCTTCCAGGGCGATCTTTTCCAGTTCCATGGCCAGCTTGAACAGCGGGTCGTTGTGCAGGCCCAGCTCTTCCAGCACTTCATGGCAGGTTTCGCGCATCAGCTTGGCGCGCGGATCGTAGTTCTTGTACACGCGGTGGCCAAAGCCCATCAGGCGCACGCCCGAGTTCTTGTCCTTGACCTGCTTGATGAACTCGTTGATGTTGTCGACGCTGCCGATTTCTTCCAGCATCTTCAGCGCGGCTTCGTTGGCGCCGCCGTGGGCCGGGCCCCACAGGCAGGCCACGCCGGCGGCGATGGCTGCGAACGGGTTGGTGCCCGACGAACCGGCCAGGCGCACGGTCGAGGTCGATGCGTTCTGCTCGTGGTCGGCATGCAGGATGAAGATGCGGTCCAGCGCGCGCTCCAGCACCGGGTTCACGGTGTACGGGGCGCACGGCGTGCCGAACATCATGCGCATGAGGTTGCCCGAGTAGGACAGGTCGTTCTGCGGGTAGATGTACGGCTGGCCGATGTTGTACTTGTACGCCATGGCGACCAGGGTCGGCATCTTGGCGATCAGGCGGATGGCCGAGATCTCGCGCTGGTGCGGATCATCGATGTCCATGGCGTCGTGGTAGAACGCGCTCATGGCACCCACCAGGCCGGTCAGCACGGCCATCGGGTGAGCATCGCGGCGGAAACCGCGCAGGAAGAATTGCAGCTGCTCGTGAACCATGGTGTGGTTCATCACCGAGCCGGTGAACTCTTCCTTCTGCTTGGCGTTGGGCAGCTCGCCCTTCAGCAGCAGGTAGCAGACTTCGAGGTGGTTGCACTTCTGCGCCAGCTGCTCGATCGGGTAGCCGCGGTACAGCAGCTCGCCCTTGTCGCCGTCGATATAGGTGATCTTGGAATTGCACGAAGCCGTCGACATGAAACCGGGGTCGTAAGTGAACTTACCGGTCTGTCCGTACAGCTTGCGAATGTCGATTACATCCGGGCCAACGGTACCCGTGTAAATCGGCAGCTCAACGCTGGGGGAACCATCGGAGAACGATAGCGTGGCTTTCACATCGGACGGCGTCATGTCGGATCCTTCAAATGCTGTGAATAATAATGTTGACCAAAACTCAGACCGTACGCAGCAGGGTGATCACTCGCTGCATCGGGGGCGTGTCGAGCTCACCGTCCAGTTCCTTGCGCGCAAGGAGCAGGTCCATCAACTCGTTGTCGCTGAGTTCGAACAGCACGCTCAGCGAAGCCACGTCCTCGTCGGACAGGCTCTCCTCGTAACGGTTGAAAAAACGTTCGACGATGATGTCGTTCTCCAGGAGGCCGCGGCGGGCGCGCCAGCGCAGGCGGGCGCGCTTGTGCGGATCGGCCTGATGGGAGAAGGTGGTGGCAGGACTCTCAGTCATGGCTTCCTACTTCCGGCACGCCAACCCGATATAGCCGCTCGGGCTGACGTGCCGCTTACAACTACTGCAGACAGCCGCAGGATCAGACCGCGCGGCGGACCATCAGCTCCTTGATCTTGCCGATGGCCTTGGTCGGGTTCAGACCCTTCGGGCACACATCGACGCAGTTCATGATGCTGTGGCAACGGAACAGGCGGTACGGATCGTTCAGGTTGTCCAGACGCTCGTTGGTGGCCTGGTCGCGGCTGTCCGCGATAAAGCGGTAAGCCTGCAGCAGGCCGGCGGGGCCGACGAACTTGTCCGGGTTCCACCAGAACGACGGGCACGACGTCGAGCAGCTGGCGCAGAGAATGCACTCATACAGGCCGTCCAGCTCGTCACGCTCTTCCGGCGACTGCAGGCGCTCTTTCTCGGGCGGCGGCTCGTCGTTGATCAGGAACGGCTTGATCGAGTTGTACTGCTTGAAGAAGTTCGTCATGTCGACGATCAGGTCGCGCACCACCGGCAGGCCGGGCAGCGGACGCAGCACGATGCGGTCCGGCAGCTCGCGCATGTTGGTCAGGCACGCCAGGCCGTTCTTGCCGTTGATGTTCATCGCGTCCGAGCCGCACACGCCTTCACGGCACGAACGGCGGAACGAGATGGTCTCGTCCAGCTTCTTCAGCTTGACCAGCGCGTCCAGCAGCATGCGCTCGTGACCGTCCAGCTCGACCTCGTAGGTCTGCATGCGCGGTGCCGCATCCTTGTCCGGATCGTAGCGGTAGACTTCGAAAATACGCTTCATTTCTGTGGGTCCTGTTGTCTCTACGATGCGGTGCTCAGAAGGTACGGGCCTTCGGCGGCACGCTTTCCACCGTCAGCGGTTCCATCTTCACCGGCTTGTAGTCGAGGCGGTTGCCTTCGCTGTAGAACAGCGTGTGCTTGAGCCAGTTCTGGTCGTCGCGATTCGGGAAGTCGCTGTGCGCGTGGGCACCGCGCGATTCCTTGCGGGCGGCCGCCGAGATCATGGTGGCCTTGGCCACTTCCACCAGGTTGGCCACTTCCAGGGCTTCCACCAGCGCGGTGTTGAAGACCTTGGACTTGTCCTTCAGGTGGATGTCGTTGGCGCGCTCGGATACTTCCAGGATGCGCTCGACGCCTTCGTCCATCAGCTTCTGCGTACGGAACACGCCGGCATGCGACTGCATGTTCTTGCGGATGTCGTTGGCGACGTCCTGGGTGTATTCACCCGAGGTCGTACCTTGCAGCTTGGCCAGGCGCGACAGCGCGAGGTCGGCGGCATCGGCCGGCAGCGGCTTGTGTTCCTTCTGCTTCAGGTTCTGCGCGATGATGTGGTTGCCGGCGGCACGGCCGAACACCACCAGGTCGAGCAGCGAGTTGGTGCCCAGGCGGTTGGCGCCATGCACCGACACGCACGAGCATTCGCCGATCGCGTAGAAGCCGTTGAGCACTTCGTTCGGGTTGCCGTTCTTCGGCACCACGACCTGGCCGTGGAAGTTGGTCGGGATACCACCCATCTGGTAGTGGATGGTCGGGACCACCGGGATCGGTTCCTTGATCGCGTCGACGTTGGCGAACTTCATGCCGATTTCACGGATCGACGGCAGGCGCTTCATGATGGTCTCGGCACCGACGTGGGTCAGGTCGAGCAGCACGTAGTCGCCGTTCGGACCGCAGCCGCGGCCTTCCTTGATTTCCTGGTCCATCGAGCGCGAGACAAAGTCACGCGGCGCCAGGTCCTTCAGCGTCGGGGCATAGCGCTCCATGAAGCGCTCGCCGTCCTTGTTGCGCAGTATACCGCCTTCGCCGCGCACGCCTTCGGTGATCAGCACGCCCGCGCCGGCCACGCCGGTCGGGTGGAACTGCCAGAATTCCATGTCTTCCAGCGGCACGCCTGCGCGCGCTGCCATGCCCAGGCCGTCGCCGGTGTTGATGAAGGCGTTGGTAGAAGCGGCGTAGATACGGCCGGCACCGCCGGTCGCGAACAGCGTGGTCTTGGCCTCGAGGATGTAGACCTCGCCGGTTTCCATTTCCAGCGCGGTCACGCCCAGCACGTCGCCGTCCTGGTCGCGGATCAGGTCCAGCGCCATCCACTCGACGAAGAAGTGGGTCTTGGCGCGCACATTGCGCTGGTACAGCGTGTGCAGTAGTGCGTGGCCGGTACGGTCGGCCGCGGCGCAGGCGCGCTGCACGGGCTTTTCACCGTAGTTGGCGGTGTGGCCGCCGAACGGACGCTGGTAGATGGTGCCGTCGGGGTTGCGGTCGAACGGCATGCCGAAGTGTTCGAGCTCGTACACGACCTTCGGGGCTTCACGGCACATGAACTCGATCGCGTCCTGGTCACCCAGCCAGTCCGAGCCCTTGATGGTGTCGTAGAAGTGGTAGTGCCAGTTGTCTTCGCTCATGTTCCCCAGCGAAGCGCCGATGCCGCCCTGTGCCGCCACCGTGTGCGAGCGCGTCGGGAACACCTTGGACAGCACGGCCACGTTCAGGCCGGCTTCCGCGAGCTGGAGGGATGCGCGCATCCCGGCGCCGCCAGCACCGACGATGACCACGTCGAAACGGCGACGCGGCAATCCAGTCTTGACTGCGACCATTTATTACACCCTCCAGAGAATCTGAGCAGCGTAGCCCGCACAACCGACGAGCCACAGAATCGTAAGAACTTGCAGCACGAGGCGCACGGCCATCGGACGCACATAGTCCATCCAGATGTCGCGCACGCCGATCCAGGCGTGATACAGCAGCGACAGGATGGTCAGGAACGTGATGATCTTCATCCACTGGTTGGAGAAGAGCCCTGCCCACGCTTCATACGAAGCGCCGTTCGACAGCAGGAAGGCAATGGCCAGGACCACGGTGAAGACCACCATGATCACGGCCGTGACGCGCTGCGCCAGCCAGTCTTTCAGGCCATAGTGCGCACCGACGACAAGACGCTTGGGACCGATATTGTTATGTGCCACCTTGATTCTCCTCAGAACAGGCCGTACAGCTTCAGGCCGAAAATCAGGGTAAGCAGCAGGCTCACAACCAGCACGCCGATGGCAGACTTGGCCGAGGCCGGCTTGGAAACGCCGACGTGCACATCCAGCAGCAGGAAACGGATACCCGCGCAGAAGTGATGCAGATAACCCCAGATCAGGACCAGCAGAACCAGCTTGACGAAGCCGCCGGACAGAAGCGCCGAGAACTTTGCGAAGCTCAGTTCCGAAGTGATGCTCTGCTCAAACAGATACAGGACGAAGGGAAGGAGGAGGAACATCAACGCACCGCTCGCGCGATGCAGGATGGATACCTTGCCGGCCCAGGGCAACCGATAGCGCGCAATCTGCGCGATACCGATATTCCGGTACTCCGGCCTGGCTTGTTTGACGGCTTCAGCCATGCGAGACCCCATTTGCGGTAAACAAAAAACGAAACTGCCATTGCCCTGCATGCAACGGGATGCATGGGCAAATCCATGAGATTTTAGCGCCTTTGTTGCGCGCTGCACCAATAATTTTCAGCTATCAGGCACCAACACGTGCCGCCCGACAATCGCACACTAATCACATCCGGCGGGCAATCAAGCACAACATTCACCCGCGCTGCGCAACAGCCCGCACCGTCATGACGATAGCCATAATAATCAACGCCAGCGGGCGCATCATGCCATGCGCGGGAGTCAACTCAGGTCGTTCTGGTAATAGTGCCGCGTAGTCACGTACAGGCCGCGGCGCACTTCGACGGGGCGGTCGCCATAGGTGTACGACACCCGCTCGACTGACAGCAGCGGCGAGCCTACCGGGACAGACAGCAGCTCGGCCGCGGTTTCATCGGCGGGCACGGCGCGGATCTTCTCCGAGGCGCGGATCATGCGCGTGCCGAACTCGGCCTCGAACAATGCATACATGGGGCCCTTCCACTCGGTCAGCTTTTCAGCGGTGAGGCCCTTGAAGTTGGCGCCGAGCAGCCAGATTTCATCCAGCACGGTCGACTCGCCCGAGAAATTCAGCACGCGGCGGATCTGCACCACGCTGTCGCCGGTGCGGATATCGAGCAGCCGGGCAATTTCGGCGGGAGCGCGCAGGCGCTTGCATTCCAGCACGCGGCTGGCGCCATAATGGGGTTCGCCTTCGTCGGGGACGAGGCGCAGGAAGCGGAACTTGACCACGTCTTCATGGTGCGTGGTCACGAAGGTGCCCTTGCCCTGCCGGCGCGCCACCAGGTTCTCGGCGGCGAGTTCGTCGATGGCCTTGCGCACCGTGCCCTGGCTGACCTTGTAGCGGGAGGCCAGCTCCATTTCGCTGGGGATCATCTCGCCGGGCTTCCATTCGCCGGATTGCAGGCTGCGCGTGATCAGCGCCTTGATCTGCTGGTAGAGCGGGCTGAAGGTAGGAGACGGCACGGACTGCAGACCAGAGGCGGGGCCAGATTGCGGTGCCGCCTGCGGCACAGGCGCGGGCGGCGAAGAAGGCGGCTGCGTCCCGGCGCCAGGCGTGGCGGCGCCAGATTCCGGCGCGCCGGGTGCGGCTGCGCCGGTCAGGGACGTAGGCAGGGAGGACATAGCGGGATTTCACCACAAAAGGGCAAGATACGTCCAGCCTTACGTTAATTGTCTTATGTCTTATATAAGACATATGAATTGACATCACAGGAGGCCCGGCCTACACTCGCGCTGGTCCACGCCCGCGATGGCCCTCCCAGGCCCGCCAGCAGCAGCCAGGATACCGGAATGTATCGACCCGGCAGCGCTCCGGTCTGGAAATGGCGCCACGCTTCGCAGTAGACTAACGCTTTGTTGCATCACCATGACCCGTTGTGGCTCTCCCTCACCGGTTTCGCCCCGTGGCCCCGCCACCTGGTTCCGGCGGACGGCCGCTCCCCGCTGTGGCGACAACCAGCACCCGGTGACCCGCCGCGCCCCTTGTTACGGCAACGGCATGCCACCGACCGGCTTCCCCCCTTCTATCGTTTGGAGATTTACTCATGGCTAAAGCCCCAATGCGCGTCGCAGTGACCGGCGCCGCTGGCCAGATCGGCTACTCCCTGCTGTTCCGCATCGCCAATGGCGACATGCTGGGCAAAGACCAGCCGGTCATCCTCCAACTGCTCGACCTCCCGCAAGCCCAGCAAGCCGTCAAGGGCGTGGTGATGGAACTGGAAGACTGCGCGTTCCCGCTGCTGGCCGGCGTGGTCATCACCGATGACCCCAAGGTTGCCTTCAAGGATGCCGACGTGGCCCTGCTGGTGGGCGCCCGTCCGCGCAGCAAGGGCATGGAGCGCAAGGACCTGCTCGAAGCCAACGCCCAGATCTTCACGGTGCAGGGCAAGGCACTGGACGAAGTCGCCAGCCGCAACGTCAAGGTGCTGGTGGTCGGCAACCCGGCCAACACCAACGCCTACATCGCCATGAAGTCGGCCCCGAGCCTGCCGCGCGAAAATTTCACCGCGATGCTGCGCCTGGACCACAACCGTGCCCTGTCGCAAATCGCCGCCAAGAGCGGCAAGCCGGTGTCGTCGATCGAGAAGCTGTTCGTGTGGGGCAACCACAGCCCGACCATGTACGCCGACTACCGCTATGCCACCGTCGACGGCAAGAGCGTCAAGGACCTGATCAACGACCCGGTGTGGAACAACGACGTGTTCCTGCCGACCGTCGGCAAGCGCGGCGCCGCCATCATCGAAGCGCGTGGCCTGTCGTCGGCCGCCTCCGCTGCCAACGCCGCCATCGACCACGTGCGCGACTGGGTGCTGGGCACCAACGGCAAGGTCGTCACCATGGGCATCCCGTCGAACGGTGAATACGGCATCCCGGCCGACACCATGTTCGGCTACCCGGTGACCACCGCCAACGGCAAGTACGAGATCGTCAAGGGCCTGGAGATCGACGCCTACAGCCAGGAAAAGATCAATATCACCCTGAACGAACTGGAAGAAGAAAAGGCCGGCGTGCAGCACCTGCTGGGCTGATCCTCCGATCGCTCGAGGAAAGACCGGGGTTCCGCAACGATTCACGAATCAGCGCGGACCCCGGTTTTTTCATATCCAGGGGCTACGATGGCCCCCACTCTCCCCCGTCAACCCAAACCGATCCGAATCAACGTGCATCCTTCCGAGGTCTTGTTCCAGGGCGAAGCCATCCCGGTCCAGTTGCCGGTGTGTGACCATTACGCGGGCAGCGAAAAGCTGATGCGCAAATCGCTTGCCCTGCAACAAGAGCTTGGCCCCGTCTTCGACGTCACCTTCGACTGCGAGGACGGCGCCGCCGTCGGCCATGAGCGCGAGCATGCCGAGCTGTGCGCGCAGCTGGCCAACAGCCCGCTCAATGCCCACAACCGCGTCGGCGTGCGCATCCATGACCCGGCCCACCCGAGCTGGCGCGAGGACGTCGACGTGCTGGTGCGCGCCGCCGGCGCGCGCCTGGCCTATGTGGTGGTGCCCAAGGTCACCGACGTGGTCGAGGTCGCGCGCGTGACGGATCACGTCAACCAGGTGGCGCGCAATGCCGGCATCGCCCGGCATATCCCGATCCATGTGCTGGTCGAGACCCACGCCGCGCTGGAACAGGCCTTCGATATTGCCGCGCTGGTGCAGGTGGAATGCCTGAGCTTCGGCCTGATGGACTTTGTCTCGGCCCACCATGGCGCCATCCCGGGCGAAGCCATGCGCTCGCCGCAGCAGTTCGAACACCCGCTGATCCGCCGCGCCATGCTGGAGATCTCCGCCGCCTGCCACCGCCACGGCAAGGTGCCGTCGCACAACGTCAGCACCGACGTGCAGGCGCCGCAGCGCGCCGGCGACGATGCGCTGCGCGCGCGCAGCGAGTTCGGCTACCTGCGCAAGTGGAGCATCCATCCGGGCCAGATCGCACCGATCGTGGCGGCGTTCCGCCCGGCAGCGGAAGAAATCGGCGCGGCCAGCCAGATCCTGCTGGCGGCGCACGAGAACAACTGGGCGCCGATCCGCCACGACGGCCAGTTGCACGACCGCGCCAGCTACCGCTACTACTGGTCGCTGCTGCAGCGCGCGCAGGCCACCGGCACGCCGCTGCCGGCCAATGTGGAAGCGCTGTTCTTCGCCTGAAGCCCCATACCAAAAACAAACAGGGCAGCGCCCAAGGAGACACGGATGTCCGCCTCGAAGTTCGCCGCACCCGCCGCCGCACCCAACGCCACGGCCAGCGAGCCGGCCGCACCCCGGGTCAAGAAATCCGTCGCCCTGTCGGGCGTGACCGCCGGCAATACCGCGCTGTGCACCGTCGGCCGCACCGGCAACGACCTGCACTACCGCGGCTACGACATCCTCGACATCGCCGAGACCTGCGAGTTCGAGGAGATCGCCCACCTGCTGGTGCACGGCAAGCTGCCGACCAAATCCGAACTGGCTGCCTACAAGGCCAAGCTCAAGAGCCTGCGCGGCCTGCCCGCCAATGTGAAGGCCGCGCTCGAATGGGTGCCCGCCAGCGCCCACCCGATGGACGTGATGCGCACCGGCGTGTCGGTGCTGGGCACCGTGCTGCCGGAGAAGGAAGACCACAACACCCCGGGCGCGCGCGATATCGCCGACCGCCTGATGGCCAGCCTGGGCTCGATGCTGCTGTACTGGTACCACTACAGCCACAACGGCAAGCGTATCGAGGTGGAAACCGACGATGACTCAATCGGCGGCCACTTCCTGCACCTGCTGCACGGCGAGAAGCCGTCGGCGCTGTGGGAGCGCGCCATGAACACCTCGCTCAACCTGTACGCCGAGCACGAATTCAACGCCTCGACCTTCGCCGCCCGCGTGATCGCCGGCACGGGCTCGGACATGTTCTCGTCGATCAGCGGCGCCATCGGCGCGCTGCGCGGCCCCAAGCACGGCGGCGCCAATGAAGTCGCGTTCGAGATCCAGAAGCGCTACGACAACCCGGACGAGGCCCAGGCCGACATCACCCGCCGCGTCGAGAACAAGGAAGTCGTGATCGGCTTCGGCCACCCGGTGTACACCACCGGCGATCCGCGCAACCAGGTGATCAAGGAAGTGGCGAAGAAGCTGTCGAAGGACGCCGGCTCGATGAAGATGTTCGACATCGCCGAGCGCCTGGAAACGGTGATGTGGGACATCAAGAAGATGTTCCCGAACCTGGACTGGTTCAGCGCAGTGAGCTACCACATGATGGGCGTGCCGACGGCGATGTTCACGCCGCTGTTTGTGATCGCGCGTACCTCGGGCTGGGCCGCGCACATTATCGAGCAGCGCATCGACAACAAGATCATCCGCCCGAGCGCCAACTACACCGGCCCGGAAAACCTGAAGTTCGTGCCGATTGGCAAGCGCAAGTGAAGCCGGGCCAACTAGCCCCCTTCGATAATGTAACCAAAGACCAGAGCACTACGCCGCCTTGGGCAAATCGTAGAGAATAGCGGCGGAAATTGTCCCGGCGCCGCCCATTTTGAAGGCGGCGAATGAAACATAAATCGATTTCAGTACCCGAAAGGCACTCACAAAATGAAACATCTTGTCCTTGCCGCCTGCATCGGCGCATTCAGCCTGACCACCGCCACCGCCGTGATGGCACAGGAACCTGCCAAGAAGACCACCACCAAGAAGGCTTCGACCAAGAAGAAGGCAGCTGCCGGGACCGCCGCGGCGGCCGGCGCTGCTGCCGCGGCCACGCCGAACGGCGAAAAATGGCAGTGTGAACTGGGCAACAACCTGTATATCGCCGGCGACATGCTGCGCGACGAGGTCCTGACCGTGCACTGGCAAGGCCGGGACTACAAGCTGCCGCGCCAGGCCACGGTGACCGGCGCCGACCGCTACTACGACGCCCGCACCGGCCTGGACCTGGTGGTGATCCCTGGCAAGGCCATGCTGTTCAACAAGAACCTGGGCCAGCGCCTGGCCGACGACTGCCAGAGCGCCGCCATGCAGGCCGGCGCCGCAGCCCCGACCCAGGCCGGCGGCCTGCGCGCCCCGGCCACCACCCCGCTGCTGGTCACGCCCCCGGGCGGCCCGACGCAGGTGCCGGAAGGCGCCCAGCAATCCGCCGCGCCCAAGCAGTAAGTCCGTACCGGGGCGCTGGCGGCCGCTGAATTCCGGCCGCCAGCGCCCTTTTTTGCCTTGCCGGGAGGTCAATCCCGGGCGGGCATGCTGTCAAGCCGGCGTCGTTGTGGCCGGCGGGATGCCGAGCCGGGTGGCGCCAAAGCCGCGCGGCGGTTAGAGTATGCAGTTGCAGTGCGCTGCCGGCCTCGGACCGCGGTCAAATGCCGCGGCAGCGCACCGGGGTCTTGATTCAGGTCCGAGCCAAATGCCATCGCATCATCCTTCGATCGGAGTACGGCAATGCCCCACAACCTCAAGAACACGCTAAAAAAATTCAAGATCGGCTCTTCCGGCAAGGGCCAGTATTACTCCCTGCCCCAGTTGGGCGAGGAGCTGGACGTGGCAATCGGGCGCCTGCCGGTGTCGATCCGCGTGGTGCTGGAATCGGTGCTGCGCAACTGCGACGGCAAGAAGGTCACCGAAGAGCACGTCAGGCAACTGGCCAACTGGAAGCCGAACGCCGAGCGCGTCGACGAGATTCCCTTCGTGGTGGCCCGCGTGGTCTTGCAGGACTTTACCGGCGTGCCGCTGCTGGCCGACCTGGCCGCGATGCGCAACGTCGCCGAGAAGATGGGCAAGAACCCCAAGAAGATCGAGCCGCTGGTGCCGGTGGACCTGGTGGTCGACCACTCGGTGCAGGTCGACCATTTCCGCGAAAAGAAGGCGCTGGACCTGAACATGCAGCTGGAATTCCAGCGCAACAACGAGCGCTACCAGTTCATGAAGTGGGGCATGCAGGCGTTCGATACCTTTGGCGTGGTGCAGCCGGGCTTCGGCATCGTCCACCAGGTCAACCTGGAATACCTGGCCCGTGGCGTGCACAAGAAAGACGGCATCTACTACCCGGACACCCTGGTCGGCACTGACTCCCACACCACCATGATCAACGGCATCGGCGTGGTGGGCTGGGGCGTCGGCGGCATCGAGGCCGAGGCCGGCATGCTGGGCCAGCCGGTCTATTTCCTGACGCCGGACGTGGTTGGCGTGGAGCTGAAGGGCCGCCTGCGCGAAGGCGTCACCGCCACCGACCTGGTGCTGACCATCACCGAGATGCTGCGCAAGGAAAAGGTCGTCGGCAAGTTCGTCGAGTTCTTCGGCGAAGGCACCGCCAGCCTGCCCCTGCCCGACCGCGCCACCATCGGCAACATGGCGCCGGAATACGGCGCCACCATGGGCTTCTTCCCGGTGGACGAGAAGACCATCGACTACTTCAAGGGCACCGGCCGCACCGAAGAGGAAATCGCCGCGTTCGAGGGCTATTTCCGCGCACAGAAGATGTTCGGCATTCCCAAGGCCGGCGAGATCGACTACAGCAAGGTGGTGACGCTGGACCTGGGCGCGGTGGCGCCGTCGCTGGCGGGCCCGAAGCGCCCGCAGGACCGCATCGAGATCGGCAACGTCAAGAGCACCTTCGCCTCGCTGTTCAGCAAGCCGGTGGCCGAGAACGGCTTCAACAAGGATGCGGCCGACCTGGACCGCGCCTACACCACCACCGACGGCCTCGAGGTGAAGAACGGCGACGTGCTGATCGCCGCGATCACGTCTTGCACCAACACCTCCAACCCGAGCGTGCTGCTGGGCGCCGGCCTGCTGGCCAAGAAGGCGGTTGAAGCCGGCCTGACGGTGGCGCCGCACATCAAGACCTCGCTGGCCCCGGGCAGCCGCGTGGTGACGGAATACCTGACGGCCGCCGGCCTGCTGCCCTACCTGGAAAAGCTGGGCTTCGGCGTGACCGCCTATGGCTGCACCACCTGCATCGGCAACGCCGGCGACCTGACGCCCGAACTGAACGAGGCCATCACCAAGAACGACCTCGTGGCCGCTGCCGTGCTGTCGGGCAACCGCAATTTCGAGGCCCGCATCCACCCGAACATCCGCGCCAACTTCCTGGCCTCGCCGCCGCTGGTGGTGGCCTACGCCATCGCCGGCAATGTCACGCGCGACCTGATGACCGAGCCCGTGGGCAAGGGCAAGAAGGGCCGCGACATCTACCTGGGCGATATCTGGCCGACCTCGGAAGAAATCCACGCACTGATGAAGTACGCAATGGATGCCAAGACCTTCAAGGGCAACTACGAACAGGTCAAGAAGCCGAGCAAGCTGTGGGCCGGCATCAAGGGCACCAAGGGCCAAGTGTACGACTGGCCCAAGTCGACGTACATCGCCGAGCCGCCCTTCTTCCAGGACTTCAGCATGCAGCCCGCCGCCACCAGCGCCAGCGTGCGCGGCGCGCGTGCGCTGGGCATCTTCGGGGATTCGGTGACGACCGACCACATCTCGCCGGCCGGTTCGATCAAGGACACCTCGCCCGCGGGCAAGTACCTGCTGTCGCACGGCGTGCTGAAGGCCGACTTCAACAGCTACGGTTCACGCCGCGGCAACCATGAAGTCATGATGCGCGGCACCTTCGCCAACGTGCGCATCAAGAACCTGATGATCCCGCTCAAGGCCGACGGCTCACGCGTGGAAGGCGGCATCACGCTGCACCAGCCCACCGGCGACGAAATGTCGATCTACGACGCGGCCATGAAGTACGTAGCCGAGGGCACGCCCACGGTGGTGTTCGGCGGCGAAGAGTACGGCACCGGCTCGTCGCGCGACTGGGCCGCCAAGGGCACGCAGCTGCTGGGCGTGAAGGCCGTGGTGGCACGCAGCTTCGAGCGCATCCACCGCTCCAACCTGGTCGGCATGGGCGTGCTGCCGCTGCAATTCAAGGGCAACGACAGTGCGCAGACGCTGGGCATCACCGGCAACGAGACCTTCGATATTGAAGGGACGGGTCTGGACACCCCGGGCGACCTGAAGCCGCAGCAGGACCTGGTGCTGGTGATCCACCGCGCCAACGGCGAGGTGCAGCGCGTGCCGGTGCTGCTGCGCATCGATACGCCGATCGAGGTCGACTACTACAACCACGGCGGCATCCTGCCGTTCGTGCTGCGCCAGCTGCTGGCCGCCTGAGATCCACCTTAGGCGCCTGCAGCCTGCCAAGGCTGACGCCGCCTGCCTGGCCCCCGTTATGGGGCCCAGGCAGGCGGCGTTTTTCATTGGTGTCCTGCGCCCCTTGCATCACCCGGAACGAAGTCCGGCGCGTGTAAGTTCCACGCAAGCCAGTGCTGCCACACTGTGTTCCACAAGAACAGCGGTCGCACGACCGGAAGCCGGGTCCGCCCGGCATCATCCAGAATCAGGAGACACCATGGTTAAGATCCTTATCGCATTCGTCGTGGTTGCCGGCGCGGCCCTCTACCTGCTGACCAAGGGCGGCAGTGACGTTTCCATGTCCGGCGAGTCGCACAGCGTTGAGAGCCACGCGCCCGCAGCCCCTGCCGCGTCCGCTCCGGCCCAGAAATAAGCCACACGCCCGGGCGCGTCCGCACAGGCTGCACGCATATAGCGGCCTGCGTGTCAACGCAACGAGTAGAATACCGTTTTACGCATAAACGGACGGTTTCTTTCTATGGCAGGTTTTCGCCCCAAGGCTTCCCCACGACTCTCCCCTGACGCCGAGCGTCTGGTGGCCGATGCGCTCGCCCTCGACGCGTCGGGCAGCCGCATGGAGGACGCGTACTGGGAACGGCGGCTCTCGCAGCGCCTGGGCCGCCTGCTGAAGAACGGGAGCCAGACCGCGCTCGACGCGGCGCTGGAACACTTGTTCAAGCACAATGCAGACGCCTCCGACGTGCTGGCCGAGCAGGCCGAGACGCTCGCCGAATCCGCCACCATCGAGGTCGACGGCCAGCGCTATGACGCGCTGCTGATCGCCGCCCCGATCCTGGCGCACACGCGCTACGCCATTCCCTCCGGCGCGCTCAAGCCGGAGCTGGCGCAGACGCTGGCGGTGCACCTGCAGGCACATGTGCTGGCCACCGGCACCAAGGTCTCGCTGTCGCCCTACCTCTACAGCATCGACCAGCTGCCGCGCACGCACAGCGACACCTTTGCACTGACGCACAAGCTGGCCGCGGCCGCCCTGGCCGGCACGGTACCCAAGGTCGACCTGCGCGACCTGCCCGAGACCGCGCCGATCCTGGCCGATCCGCGCTACCTGCTGGCCGTGGTTGTGGCCCCGCACGAGCAGGCGCTGTTCCGCTGGCAGGAAGACGCCAAGGAGCACCACGCCGAGCGCTCGACCTGCCTCGACCAATGGCGCACCCAGGTGCAGCCGTCGGTGGCGCTGCTGCTGCCGGGCTGCGAGTTCGAACTGCTGCTGCCCGACGCCTTCTTCCTGTCCTGCCGCGAGTCCGACAAGAGCATCCGCCCGCTGACCGTGCGCGCCGCGGTCAACTACCTGTGCGGCACGCTTGACATCTCCGCCGGCCAGCTGGCCGCCGTGGTGGCTGCCTTCGGCGAGGAAGTGGTCGAGGAATACCGCGTGGGCTTCACCATGCGCGGCGAGAAGGATGTGATCTACGGCATTGTGTGGCCGGTCTACGGCCGCGAAGCCGGCGAGGTCGATGCCGACGAAAAGGGCAACCCGCTCGAGCAGATCTGCGAGGAACTGCGCAACGCCGGCGTGGAAGACATCTTCCGCCACGCCGCGCTGTTCGATCCGGAATACTGCGAGGACTGCGGCACGCCGCTGTACGCGGATCGCAACGGCGAGATCGTGCATGCCGAACTGCCCGAGGACGCGCCGACGCAGCAGCCGCTGTTCCACTGACGCGCCCGGCTGCGCCAGGCAAAAAGACGGCCCGCATGCGCGGGCCGATTTTCATTGGCGAGCCGGTCAGGCGGACTTGCGCTCGCTGACGCAGCGCCACAAGCCATGGCCCGATGCCCCGTACTTGCGCTCGAACGGCGTCATCGGCTGGGCCGGCTGCCACGCCTCTACCTGCGCCGGGCGCCCGACCAGCGCCAGCGCCTGGGCAAACTCATCGATATAGATGCGCCAGTTGCTGCGGCACTCCAGGTAGTCGCCGCAGGCGGCCAGCGCCGGGAACACCGCATGCCCCTGCCAGCGCCGCCCCAGGTGGCCGATCTTGGGCCACGGGTTCGGGTACAGCACGTAGTGGCGCGCCACCGACACGGCCTCGGCCTGCAGCAGACGCCAGACATCGACCAGGTCGGCCCGCGCCCAGCAGAAGTTGGCGGGCATCGGCGCCTCGCCCCACCAGTCCTTGCCGGCGGCCAGGCGCTTCTCGGACTGGTCGATGCCGATCACGAAGTGATCCGGGAACGCCGTCGCCAGCCGCAGCGTGCTTTCGCCCACGCCGCAGCCCGCATCCAGGATCAGCGGCGCGCCGCCGGCCTGCTGCCAGCTTTGCAGCGCCGCACCGAGCTCGCGCCGGCTGGCTTCGCCGATGGGCTTGCGGAACGGTTCGGCCAGGTGGCGCGCGACGCGCGCGGCCAGGTGTTCGTGGACATCGGCCTGGGCCGAGACAATGGTGTGGGAATTGGCAAACATGGGCGCCATTCTAACGGCGCCGCCCCGCATCGGCTTGGCAGCCCGCGCCAAAGGCTGCAACCAAGCCACTTTAGCGGCACAATGCGGGACAACCCGCCTGAGAACCCGCCCGCGCCCGCGCGGACCCGTACGAGGAGCCAGCCAGATGACACCGACCCACGCCCTGCCGCCGCAACGTCCGCCCCGCCGCCCTGCCCGTCGCGCCGTGCTCCATGCCGCCGCCGCGCTGGTGCTGGGCAGCGCCGCCTTCACGCTGCTGCCGGCGGGTGCCGCCCACGCCGAAGACCTGCGCATCGGCCTGGCGGCCGACGTGACCTCGATGGATCCGCACTGGAACAACTCGGGCCCCAACAACGCCATCGCGCTGCATGTGTTCGAGTCGCTGGTGTTCATGGACAAGAACGCGCGCTACATCCCCGGCCTGGCGCTGTCGTGGAAGCCGGTCAACGCCATCACCTGGGAGATCAAGCTGCGCCCCAACGTGAAGTGGCACGACGGCTCGCCCTTTACCAGCGAGGACGTCAAGGCCTCGCTGGAGCGCCCGGAGAAGCTGGTCAACAGCCCGGGCTCGTTCACCAGCTACACCAAGCCGATCGCGCGCATCGACACGCCCGACCCGCTGACGGTGCGCCTGACCATGAGCGTGCCCAATTACGCCAACCTGGCCAACGACCTGAACAGCGTGCCGATCATGCCGAAGAAGGTCGCCGCCACGCTGACGCAGGCGGACTTCGACTCAGGCAAGGCGATGATCGGCACCGGCCCGTTCAAGTTCGTGCGCTTTGCACGTGGGCAGGAAATCGTGATGGAGCGCAACCCCGACTACTGGGGCCCCAAGCCCGAGTGGGACCGTGCCGTGTTCCGCATCATCACCGACAACGGCGCACGCAGTGCCGCGCTGCTGGCAGGCGACGTCGACGTGATTGAGAGCGTGCCCTCGGCCGACGTGGCCAGGCTCAAGCAGAACCCCAGGTTCAAGGTCGAGCAGCAGGTGTCGTGGCGCACCATCTTCTGGCAGATGGACCAGTCGCGCGACAACCCGCCCTTTGTCACCGACAAGGCCGGCAAGCCGCTGGGCAAGAACCCGTTCAAGGACGCACGCGTGCGCGCCGCAATCAGCAAGTCGCTGAACCGCGACGCCATCGTCAGCCGCATCATGGAAGGGCTGGCGGTGCCGGCATCGTCGATCGTGTCGCCGCAGATCTTCGGGCATCCGGGCACCAGGCCCGAAGGCTATGATCCGGAAGGCGCGAAAAAGCTGCTGGCGGCCGCAGGCTACCCCGACGGCTTCGGCCTGACGCTGCACGCCACCAACAACCGCTACCTGAACGACGCCGCGGTGGCGCAGGCCACCGCCAGCATGCTGACGCGCATCGGCATCCAGACCAAGGTGGAGACGATGCCGGTGGCGGCCTACTTCACGCGCGCACGCCAGGGCGAGTTCGCCTTCCAGATGCTGGGCTGGGGTTCGGCCGCGGCCGACGTGGCACTGCGCTCGATCACCGGCACGCCCAACCCCAAGACCGGCTATGGCACCTGGAACTGGGGCAAGTACAGCAACCCGCAACTGGACCAGCTGATCGAGAAGTCGCTGACCACCGTCAGCAGCGACAAGGCGCGTGAAGAGAATGCCCGTACCGCGGCCAAATTTGCGCTGGCTGACCACGCAATCATTCCGTCGCACAGCCAGCTGGCAATGTGGGCGATGAAGAAGGGACTGAAGTACGAGGCGCGCACCGACGAGTGGTCGCTGGCGCAGTTCTTCCACAAGGAGTGAGCGCGGGGCTGCCCGCTGCCGCTCTCGCGCGCAGCGGGAGAGCGGCCGTTCCTCAGATCTTCAACCGCTCTTCCTGCCGCGCATTCGCTGCGCGCAGCTTCTGCACCCAGTCGCACGCCGGCAGGCCGGTGGTCTTTTCCACCACCTCGGCACGCCCCTCCAGCGCTTCCCACGACACATCGATATCCGGCCCGTTGAAGGCCATCGCGATGATGTTGCCGTCGTGCACTTCCGGGAACACCAGCACGCGGTTGTCGAAGGCATCGCAGATGCGTTCGATATTCTTCGGAAAGCTGTCGTGGTCGCCGAACAGGTTGATGGTCATCACCCCAGGTGCCTTCAGCGTGCGGCGGCAAGCGCGGTAGAACGCGGTGGTGTCCAGCACCGGGCCGCGCGCGGTGGCGTCGTACAGGTCCACCTGCAGCACGTCGATGGCGCCGGCGTGGGTGCCGTCCATGACGTAGTCCCAGGCATCCTGCTCGCGCACGGTCAGGCGCGCATCGTCCTCGCGCAGGCCGAACATGCTGCGCCCGGCGATGATCACCGCGGGGTTCAGCTCCACCGCGGTCACGCGCGCGCGGTTGAACTGGCGGTGGCAGAACTTGGTCAGCGCCGCGGCGCCCAGGCCCAGCTGCACCACGTGGAATTCTTCGACCGACGGCGACAGGAACAGCAGCCAGGCCATCATCTGCTGCGCGTATTCCAACTCGATCGCATCGGGCTTGCGCAGGCGCATCGCGCCCTGCACCCACTCGGTGCCGAAGTGCAGGTAGCGCACCCCTTCCATTTCCGAGAAGGTCACCGGCGCGAAGCGCGGCGTCATGCGTTTTTCTTCGCGTGCCGGCGCCTCGCCACGGGTGCGGGTGCCACGTGCCGGACGGCGCGAGGCCACGGCTTCAATCGATTTGCGTTTCAGTAGGGTCATGTTGTCGAGAAAGGCGTTCAGCACCCGTTCCGGCATGGATGGGGGAAACGCGGATTACTTGCCCAGCGCCGACTGCGCGCGCTGCAGCCATTCGCGATTGTGTTCGCGGGCGTGGCGCGGCCAGTGGCGGGCGTCGTGGACGATATCGGCATAGAGCTGCAGCGCGCGTTCGCGGTCAGCGGCGTCGGGCTGCGCCGCCAGCCAGTCGCCAAAGAGGCAGCGCGGCGCGGCATCGCTGGCACTGGTCAGCGCCTGCTCGAACGCGGCCCGCGTGCCGGATGCACCGGTGGCCGCCAGCGCGCGCGCAAACAGCAAGGCCGGATCGGGCTGCTGGCGCGACTGCGGATTGGCGGCGAACAGCTTCTCCAGCGTTGCCAGCGCGCCGCCGGCATCGTTGGTTGCGAACTGCGCCTGCGCCAGTCCCTGCAGCAGCGCCGGATCGGTCGCAAACGGTCCGTTGGCCGCTGCCTGGTAGTGCTGCAGGGCTTCCGACGGCTCCCCGGCCGCCAGCAGCGCGGCGCCCAGGCGCATGCGGTGCGCCACTGTCGGGGCGCGGTCAAAGTCTGAGCGGGCCTCGCGCACCGCGCGGTTCGGATCGACCAGTTGCGTGATGGCACGCGTGGCCGCACGCGCGCCGCGCGACTGGCGCAGCCCGGGCAGGTAGATCGCGAAGAAATACACCACGCTGCCCAGCCCTGGGAACAGGAACAGGATCAGCAGCCAGTACATGTTCTGGTGCGTGCGCACCGCGTGCACCGCAAAGAACAGTGCGACGATGATATGGATGCTGATGCCGAAGATACGCATAGGGAATTTACCTTTTAATCAATGGCCGGCGCGCCAGCCGCCGGCATTGTGACAGAAAGGCAGGGCGCCGGGTTTCAGCCGCCCGCCGCAATGCCGGCGCCGGCCGACTGCAGCCCCGCCACCGCCTGCGGCGTCAGCACGGCCTCGCCATTGACCGCGCGCGCCACCAGCGCATCGGCCGACTCGATGGCAATGCCCTGTGCGGTGTACCAGGCATCGTCGTAATAGGTGTTGCCGTAGCGCTCGCCGCTGTCGCACAGCAGGCTGACGATGGCGCCGCCCTCACCCGCCGCGTGCATCTGCTGGGCCAGGTACAGCACGCCGACGAAATTGGTGCCGGTGGATCCGCCCACGCGGCGCCCGAAGCGCCCGGCCAGGTAGCGCATGGCCGCGAACGAGAGCGCATCCGGCACCTTCAGCATGGCGTCGATGCAGGTCGGGATGAACGAATGCTCGACGCGCGGCCGGCCGATGCCTTCAATGCGCGAGCCCTCCGCCAGGGACAGGTCCGGCTGCGGCTTGCCGTCCAGGCAGCTGCGGAAGTAGTCGAAGAACACCGAGTTCTCCGGATCCGCGCACATCACGCGGGTCTTGTGGCGGCGGTAGGCCACATAGCGGCCCAGCGTGGCGATGGTGCCGCCAGTGCCGCCGCTCGATACCAGCCAGGCCGGCACCGCATGCTGTTCCTGCGCCATCTGCTTGAAGATCGACTCGGCGATATTGTTGTTGGCGCGCCAGTCGGTGGCGCGCTCGGCGTAGGTGAACTGGTCCATGAAATGCCCGCCCGTCTCCTGCGCGATGCTGCGCGAGGCGGCGTAGATCTCGGACGGGCTGTCCACCAGGTGGCAGTGCCCGCCGTAGAACTCGATCGCCTCGATCTTGGCGCGCGAGGTGCCCGCCGGGATCACCGCCACGAAGGGCAGCCCGAGCAGCCGCGCAAAGTAAGCCTCGGAGATCGCGGTCGAGCCGCTGGATGCCTCCACCACCGTGCTGCCCTCATGCAGCCAGCCGTTGCACAGCGCGTACAGGAACAGCGACCGCGCCAGCCGGTGCTTGAGGCTGCCGGTCGGATGGCTGGACTCGTCCTTGAAATAGACGCGGATGTCAGGGTAGCCCGGCAGGTCTAGCGGGATCAGGTGGGTGTCGGCGGAACGGTTGAAATCCGCATCGATCTTGCGGATGGCTTCGTGGGTCCAGTCGGAAAGTGGCATGGCAGTGTTCCGGGCAGGCCGGACATCAGGACAGACCGTCAGGATGCCAGAAGCGCACGCCACAAATCCAGTTTCCGGGATGGGCAGGCGGCCTGGCACAGCCCGCAAAGGGCGGTTTCTCCACAACCGCGGGACCGGGCATGGCATTTCCTGGCCGGATGCAGCCACCGGCGCGGGTGCTGGGATATGATAATACGATTAACATCATATGTGACTGCAACAGATGTCCCCGATGTCCGCGATACCCGCGAGCGCCACCCGCCACCTTGCCCGCCCCAGCCAGCCGACCGGTCCCGCCCCCCGGGTCCTGCATTGCGCAAGGCTGCCGTGATCGAGGCGACCCTCAACATCGCCGCCGGCAAGGGTTTCCAGGGACGTGGCTCGGCACGCGTGAGCCTGGTGGCCAGCCGCTTTGCCAGCCGCATTGTGCTGGTCACGGACTCCGGCTCGGCCGATGCGCACGACGTGATGGCCGTCATGCGCCTGCGCACGCCGCCAGGCACCGTGCTGCGCATCCAGGCCGACGGCCCGGACGAAGTCGCCGCGGTCAGGGCCATCGCACAACTGCTCGGACCAGGGAACGGCCAGCCATGAACGAACGCAAACCGGACGCCGACCCCGGCATCGCCGCGGATAGCGGCCGCACGTCCTTTGAGTCCTATATGCGGTTCCTGGCCGAAGCCCCGCGCGACGGCACGCCCGTGGTGCTGGAGACCGAGACCGCCCTGTCGCTGCACTTCGACGTGCTGGCCACGCAGAGCTTCATGTCGCGGCGCAATCCCGACCGGCTGGTGCTGGGCTACACGCGCACCATGATGGGATTCCTGCTGCTGCATCCGTCGCCGGCACGGATTTCGGTGATCGGGCTCGGCGGAGGCTCGCTGGTCAAGTATTGCTACCGGCACCTGCCTGCCACGCGGGTGGTCGCTGTCGAGATCGACCCAGCGGTGATCGCACTGCGCGAGCGCTTCCGCATTCCGCCCGACGATGCCCGCCTGCAGGTGGTCTGTGCCGATGGCGCCGAGTACGTCAGGGGCCGGGAAGCGCGCCCCGAGGTCATCCTCGTCGACGGCTTCCTGGCTGACGGCATGCCGCTGCAGCTTGGCTCTGCCGGCTTCTACGCGGCCTGCCACGCGCGGCTGGCCGACGACGGCGTGCTGGTGGCCAACTTCCTTGCAAGCGACCGCGGCATGCCGCACTACCTGGGCGCGGTGCGCGCCGTGTTCGGGGCCTCGATGTCGGTCGCACGCGCCGAGGACAGCTGCAACTACACGTTGTTTGCCTGGAAAGGCCCGCCCCGGCTGCCGTCGCTGCAGACGCTGCTGGCACGCGCGCGGGTGCTGGAAGCCGTGCATGCCCTGAAGCTGACACCGACTGCCCGCCGCATGAAGCGCGGCGAGGCGGTTGCCGCCGCCCCCGACGCCTGGCACGCCCTTGCCCGGTCCCGGGACACCCGGTAGCGGCAACGCAGGTCCTCCGCCTCCCTTCCCAATCCGCCAGACGCCGCCCCATCGCCATGCCGATCCTGTACCTGCGCAAACTGACTGGGAAGCGGCGCAGCCCCCACGCCAACCGGCACCTGGCCGGCTACCTCTGCTTTGTCGCAGGCGCCATCAATGCCGGCGGCTTCCTGGCCGTGCAGCAATACACCTCGCATATGTCCGGCGTGGTCTCAGCCATGGCCGACAACCTGGCGCTGGGCAGCTTCGCGCTGGTGCTGGATGGGGTCGGGGCGCTGCTGTCGTTTCTCGGCG
This sequence comes from Cupriavidus sp. CP313, assembly GCF_054072015.1. Taxonomy (NCBI): domain Bacteria; kingdom Pseudomonadati; phylum Pseudomonadota; class Betaproteobacteria; order Burkholderiales; family Burkholderiaceae; genus Cupriavidus; species Cupriavidus sp. CP313. The sequence continues at coordinate 48,582 of NZ_JBSVZB010000005.1, forward strand.
GCGCCGCGTGCTCGGCGGTGCTGGTCAACTGGGGGCGGCGCGAGCGGCTGCATAGTGAATACGCGCTGCCGCTGGCGCTGGAGGCGGGGCTGCTGCTGTGCTTCGGCCTGATCGGCGGCAACCTGGGGCAGCACCAGTGGCTGTTCGTGCCAGCCACGGTGATGCTGCTGTGCTTCATCATGGGGCTGCAGAATGCAATGATCACCAAGCTCTCGAACGCCGAGATCCGCACCACCCACCTCACTGGCATGGTCACCGATATCGGCATCGAGCTGGGTAAGCTGTGCTACTGGAACGCAGCCGGGCCGGCGCGCACGCCATCACGCACACAAGCGCGCCCCCTGCCCCGCGTGCTCGCCAACCGGCGCAAGCTGCGCCTGCTGGTGGTGCTGGTCACGCTGTTCTTTGCCGGCGGCGTCGCCGGCGCGCTGGGGTTCAAGCACCTGGGTTTCAGCGCCACGCTGCCGCTGGCCGCGCTGCTGCTGGGGCTGATCGCAGTGCCGCTGACCGACGACCTGCGCAGCCGCTGGCGCACAGGTTCACTGCCGCGCCTGGCGGCGCGGATGCGGCAACGCGTGCAGGCGGGCGCGCTGCGCCGGCGGCGCTAGGCGCCGCCTACCGGTACACCAGCACCGGGATCTTGCTGTGGGTCAGCACCTTCAGGGTTTCGCTGCCGATCAGCATGCCCTGGACCCCGCGCCGCCCGTGCGAAGCCATCACGATCAGGTCGCAGTCCTTTTCCTCGGCCGTCTTGATGATGGCCTCATAGGGATGGTCATTGACGACGTAGGCCGTTTCACAGGCCACGCCCGCGGCGCCAGCCTCGTCGGCCAGTCCGCGCAGGTAGCGGGTCGCGTTTTCCCAGGCCTCCTTCACGTAGGTTTCGCGCGTGTCCTCCAGCATCTCGACCTGGTAGGTCAGCACGTGGTAGTTCGGACAGACCCGCACCACGGTGGTACGCGCCCCCATGTCCCGCGCCAGCGTGAGAGCCTTGCGGAACGCCGATTCAGACAGGTCGGAGCCATCGACCGCCAGCAGGAGATGCTTGAACATGATTGCCTCCTTGCCTGCATAGTTGCCGGCATAGGCGCTCACTTCCGATGCGTCATCGCCATGCGTCCGAAAGTGCGAGCCCGCAAGGCGCACAACAATGAGCGACCGATACCCCCGGTTTCGAATGATTCGTCACTCGACTCCAGTATAGGTGCGCCATGGCCCACGGCAATCCGGCATGCGTCACATGCGCACGGGTGGATTCAGTACGGGCGATTTGCGAAGCCGTTGGCTGGCTGCGGGCCGCGTCAGGCCCAACCGGGGTCGCGCCGGATCTCTGCGGAATCCTCCGTCAGCCATGCGGCGATAGTCTCGGCCACCGCTTGCGGCGCTTCCATGGTGATCATGTGCCCCGCATTCTCGATCACTTCAAGCCGCGCCGCCGGGATCCGCTCACGCATGTCCACGTGGCTGTCCAGGGGGTTCCAGTGATCCTGGCGGCCGCACAGCAGCAGCGTCGGGCAGGTAATGGCCGGCAGCAGCGCCGATGCGTCCGGACGCCCGAGCAACGCCCGCACCTGCGCGGCAAACTGTCCGGGGGTGCTGCGCTCGATCATGTCGAGAATCTCATCGAACAGCAGCGAGCCGACGCGATCGGGATGCACCATGCCCGTGGCCCAATTGCGCCCCATCGCCCGCATGCCCACACTGCACGCCTGTGCCAGCAGTGCGCCGCGCGCTTCGCGCTCCCTGCCGCCCAGCGGGCCTGGCGGTAGGGGCTGGAAGCCGGTGTCGAGCAACGCCAGCCGTTCCACGCGGTGTGGCGCCTGGCGTATGACTTCCAGCGCGACACGGCCGCCCATCGAATGGCCGGCCAGCGCAAAGCGCGGTTCCGGCACGCTGGCCAGCAGGTGCGACGCCATGGCCTCGATGCTGTCGAGCATGCCCCACGATGCAATGCGGCAGTCCGCAAGCGCCGTCAGCCGCTGCGCGGGCCCGGCCCACGCTGCATGGTCGCACAGCAGCCCGGGCAGCAGCATCAGGACGGGACGGGATCCGTTCATGCGTGCGCCTCCTTTTGTTGCGCTGTCGCGCCAACGCTCAATACACCCGCGGCCGGATCAGGGCCTCTGGCTGCAAGGCCTCGTCCAGCTGCGCCTCGGTCATGAGTTGCCGTCGCAGCACCACGTCGCGGATGGTACTGCCTTCGGCATGCGCTTGTGCCGCCACGGCAGTGGCATTCTTGTAGCCGATGTACGGATTCAGCGCGGTAGCCAGCGCTACCGAGTTCTCGAGATTTTCACGCAGGCGCTGCGGATTGGCGGTAATGCCGCGCACGCAACGTTCCGTGAGCGTGGCGCAGGCGTTGGTCAGGTGGCGGAAACTGCGGAAGAGACTGGCAGCGATGATGGGCTCGAAGGCATTCAGCTGCAGCTGGCCACCCTCGGCGGCGAAGGTCACGGTCACGTCATTGCCGAACACTTCGAATGCCACCTGGTTCACCACTTCCGGAATCACCGGGTTGACCTTGCCCGGCATGATCGACGAGCCCGCCTGCATGGCAGGCAGGTTGATTTCGCCAAAGCCCGCGCGCGGGCCGCTGGAGAGCAGGCGCAGGTCATTGCAGATCTTTGAAAGCTTTACCGCAATGCGCTTGAGCACACCGGAAATCTGCACAAAGGCGCCGCAGTCCTGCGTGGCTTCGATCAGGTTGGGCGCGCCGGCCAGTGCAATGCCGGAAATGCGGCTCAGGGCAGCCACGGCTTTCGCCGCGTACTCCGGGTGCGCGGTGATGCCGGTGCCAATCGCGGTGGCACCGAGGTTGACCTCGCGCGCCAGGGCCGACACTTCGCGCAGGCGCGCCATGTCTTCATCGATCATGACGGCATAGGTGGAGAACTCCTGGCCCAGGGTCATCGGCACGGCGTCCTGCAGCTGCGTGCGGCCCAGCTTGAGCAAGCCGGCAAACTCGACGGACTTCTCGCTGAAGGCATCGCGCAGGGCCTCCATCACTTCCAGCAAATGCTCGATGGCGTAGCAGGTGGCAATGCGCAGCGCGGTCGGATAGACGTCATTGGTGCTCTGCGCAAGGTTGACGTGCTCGTTCGGGTGCAGGTGCTGGTAGTCGCCACGGCCGTAACCCATCAGTTCGAGCGCGCGGTTGCAGATCACCTCGTTGGCGTTCATGTTGGTCGAGGTGCCGGCGCCGCCCTGGATCATGTCGACCACGAACTGCTCGTGCAGCCGGCCGTCGCGCACTTCAACGCAGGCACGCGTGATGGCCTCGGCCTTGTCGGCCGCCAGCAGGCCCAGTTCGGCATTGGCCTCGGCGGCGGCCTGCTTGACCGATGCCAGCGCGACGATCAGCTCCGGGCAGTCGGACACGGTATTGCCGGAAATCCGGAAGTTCTCCTGGGCGCGCAAGGTGTGGATGCCATAGTAGGCGGCGGCGGGGACGTCCCGTTCGCCAAGCAGGTCGTATTCCTTGCGGCCAGATTGCGGTGCCATGTTGCGTTCCACGGTGAATTCAGAGATTGGGAAGGGTTGTCGGACGAATGAAGGGGTCAGGCCGGCGGCTCCCGGCGGCGCGGGCACGGCATAAGTCTGCGCAATCTGTACGCAACGCCGGGCCAGCACATTGGTCGGGTCTACCACCGCCACGGTCTTGCCAGCCGCGCTGTGGTGGTCAGTCTGCGCGATGATCAACGGCAGTTCGGTGCAGCCCAGGATCATCACGGCAGCGCCGCGCGCGGCCAGGTGGTCGATCGCGGCCAGCAGGTCGTCGCGGCAGGCTCCGTCGGTGTAGCCGGCCTTGACGCCGCGCGGCCCGTAGATGGCGTTCATCACGCGCTGCTGGAAGGCAGGCTCGGGCGTGAGTACGGTAAGCAGCGGCTGTGCCACGCTGTGATAGACGCGGCTGGCCACCGTGCCAGAGGTAGCCAGCAAGCCCACCGTGCTGCCCGCGCCGTAGCGGCGGACGATGTCATCCACGGTCTCTTGCAGCATATTGATGATGGGAATGCCGAGATATGGCTGGATGCGCTCGACAAAGGCGTGCGCGGTATTGCAGGGCAAGGCGATCGCGCTCGCGCCGCCCGCTTCCAGGCGCCGGCAGGTCGCGTATAGCGCGAGCGTCGGGTCGTCCGCCTGGTGCAGCAGATGGGCGGTGCGGTCAGGGATCTGCGGGTTCTGCTCAACCAGCAGCTTGATGTGGTCCTGGTCCTTTGCGGCGCTGGTGTTGCGCACGATCTTTGCCATGAAGTCCACCGTTGCCGCCGGGCCGATGCCACCCACGATGCCAAGCTTGAAGCGCGCACGCTGCGGCTCGCCGCAGTCGTCAAGACGCAGCGCGTAATCTGCGTAGACCTGGAAGAGGTCGATCACCACGACATCGTCGGGCCAAGGCGGCGGCACGCCATGCCGCTGTACGCGCACGATTGCGCGCACGTCGGCTTGCCTCCCTGCTCCGCCCTCCCCTGGCGTCAGGTAGACCACGCGGTAGTTCGTGCCCAGCGCATGGCCGAAGAAGCCCGTGTCGCGCGCATCGTCGGCCGCCAGCACGCCAATCGGGTCGCCCGGCTGCGCTACGCCGGCCAGGCGATCGCGCAGCGCGGCGGCCAGGCTCACCAGCGGCACGTCCAGTTCGGCCTGCAACAGCGCCAGCACGGCCTGTGCGGCCAGGCAGGGCACCAGGATGCGGCTCGCGCCCGCCGCCTGCAATGCCTGGCATTGCTGCAGCACGCGCAGGCGCTCGGCCTGCGCGCTGACAGCGCTGGCGGGCATGAGGGCCGCAAGCGGATGCGACGGCTCCATCAGGAAGCGGACCCCGCCCGCCGCGGCCGGGCTCTGCGCCAGCTCCGCCATCAGCGCGGCGCCGTTGGCGGCATGCTGGCCAGAGGCGACGCCCAATACCTTTACGGTCATGCTGGCCCCCATCGCAATGCGGCTCAGGCTGCCACGCCGGCGGCCTCGCCGGACCCGCTGGCATGGCTGCCCGGACGCCACGTGAGCGCCACCGCCAGCGCGCCCAGGGCGGATACCAGCAGTGCCGCGTAGGGCAGCACGTAGGAGCCGGGCACCACGTCCATCAGCAGGCCGATCAGCGCCGGCGAAATGGCCGCTGCGAGCTGGCCGCCGAAGTTGATGATGCCGGCGGCCGAGCCCACCGATTCATCCGGAATATGCTTGAGCGGGATGGCAAAGACCGTGCCATACACCACCGTGTAGCCCATCAGCGCAAGCGTCCACAGCGTGAGCATCGCCGGCAGCGATTCGGCATAGGCCATCAGTGCGATGAAGACGGCCATGGCGGTGGCGCCGACCGCCATGAACACGCGTTCGCGGCCCTGGCCGACCTTGTCGAGCAGCCAGCCCACCACGATCAGGCAGACAAAGGCCACCACATAGGGCACCGCCGAGGCCATGCCGGCGTGCAGGATGTCGATGTGGCGCACCCTGATGAGGAAGGACGGCATCCACGACACCAGCGCCACGTACACGATGTTGGCAAAGAAGAAGATCAGCATGGTCTTGCGCAGCACCAGTGAGCGCAGCAGCGCGCTGAACGCCGCCTTGCCCGCCTGCTTCGGGCGCCGCGGCGGACGCTTGACGGCAAACCACAGCACCACGGCCACGAGGATCCCGAACAGGCCGAAGACATGGTAGGCAAAGCGCCAGCCATGGCTGTGGATCAGCGCGGCGATGGCGCCCGAGCCGATCGCGCTGCCGAGGAACGAAGCCCCGATCACCAGCGACTTGGCCCGCGCGCGCTCGGGCTTGGGAAAGGCCTCGGCGATGGTCACCGAACTGGCCGGCGCGAAGCCGCCCTCGCCGATGCCGAACAGCACGCGGATCACGAACAGCATGGCAAAGGTGGTGGCCATGCCGGTGGCCCCGGTGAAGACCGACCAGCACGCCACCGAGAACACCAGGATGACGCGCGCACCGAAGCGGTCTCCGAGCCAGCCAGCGGCAAGCTGCATGAGCGCGTAGCTCACATAGAAGGCGCTCAGCAACAGGCCGGCCGAACGCGCGTCGAGGTTGAATTCATTCTTATCGACACGCTCATCGCCATGCGGTCGGCATTGCCGAGAATCCATGACAGCAACAGCATGGCGAGCAGGAACGTCTTGCGCGGCCGTGAATAGAGCGGCGCGGGCGCCGCCGCATGGGCGCCCGGCGCGCCCAGGTTGTCGGGATGCTTCACATGTCTCCTTCGTGTATTGGATGGGATCGTGGGGTGGATCGGCTTTGGGAGCGCGGTCGAACCAGTGCGTGCCTGGCGGCGTTTCAGTCCTGGCCCGAGCCGGCGCGGCGGCGGATCACATGGCCGGCATGGACATCCCAGCTGCGGCCGTGCCCCCAGGCCAGGCGCCCGTTGACGAAGACAGCGTCGATACCGGCGCTGACTTCAGTGGGTTGCTCGAAGGAAGCGCGGTCAGCCACGCGAGCCTCGTCGAAGATCACCAGGTCGGCAAAATTGCCGGCCGCGATGGTGCCGCGGCGCGGCAGGCCGAAGCGCCGCGCGCTCAGCCCCGTCATCTTGTGGACCGCCGTTTCCAGTGAAAACAGCCCGCGCCGGCGCGCGTAATGCCCCAGCACGCGCGGGAAACTGCCCCACAGGCGCGGGTGCGGGCTCTGATCGTGGGCGAGGCCGTCGGAGCCGATCATGGTGAGCGGGTGCGCCAGGATGCGTTCGACGTCGTCCTCGCTCATGGCGAAGTACACCGCGCCGGCCGGCGTCAGCGCCTGCGCCAGTGCCTCCGGATCGAGATTGCGCTCGCGCGCGAGCCTGAACAGCGACTTGCCCGCCGCGGACGGGTCGGACCTGGACCAGGTCACGAGCACATCGTCGGACTGGCGCACGCGCGATGCCAGCAGCATCGTCGACGAAGCGTTGTAGGGGTAGCAGTCGATGCACACCGATTGCTCGCGCGCGGCCTGCTCCAGCATGGCAAGCGTCTGCACCGAGCGGCCGTGGTTGCTGCGCCCGACCAGCTTGTGGTGCGACAGCACGGTGTCGATGCCCAGTTCGCGCCCGATATGCAGTGCCTCGCGCATGGCGTCTTCGATGGCGTCGCCCTCGTCGCGGATATGCATGGTGATGATGCCTGCGGCATCCACCAGTGGCGCGCCCACGGCGATCACTTCGTCGGCCGTGGCGGCGCGCGCCGGCGGATAGTAAAGGCCCGTGGACATGCCGATGGCACCCGCCTCCAGCGCCTCGGCAAGGTCCTGCGCCATGCGCTCGGCTTCGCGCCCGGTGGCTGGCCGGTCGAGCCTGCCCATATGGCGCACGCGCAAGGTCGAATGGCCGACCAGGCAGGCCGCGTTGAGCGCCGGCCCCCCGGCCTCCAGTGCATCGAGGTAGCTGGCAAAACGCTCGAAGCGCCAGGCGTCGTCGCCCAGCAGGTCCAGCGGTGCTGGCGGGTTATCGGTCAGCAGCGGCGCCAGGCTGATGCCGCAGTTGCCGGTGATCACCGTGGTAATGCCCTGCGACAGCTTGGGATGCGCCCCCTGCGGCGCTTCGAGCAGCAGGCGGTCGTCGTGGGTGTGCACATCGATGAAGCCGGGTGCGACGATGCGGCCGGCAGCGTCCTGGCGGGCCCGGGCCGCGGCGCCGCGCAGGTCGCCCAGCTGTGCGATCCGGCCTGAGCGGATACCGACGTCGCACGCCTTGCGCGGCGCACCGGTGCCATCGATCACGGTGCCGCCTTCGATAATGAGATCAAGCATCTTCCAATCCGCCAGGTTCGGACAGGCACTTCGCGGCCGGCGAAGCGCTGTCAGGAATTCATGCCCGTGATGATCCGATCCGCGGCCATTGCCTGGCAAACCACTTTTGCTGCGGTTATCATGAGCTTCCCTCATGCAGGTGAGACGAACTGACCGGAATTGCCAAGAAATTTCCTACCGATACCTGCACTATTCTCATGAAGTCCAATGTTCCGCCCACCCTCCACCCAGTCCCTGGCGTGCTTTGAAGCCAGCGCCCGCCTGCGCTCGTTCACTGCCGCGGCACGCGAGCTGAACCTGACCCAGGGCGCGGTCAGCCGCCAGATCCAGACCCTGGAAGACCGCCTCGGGGTGCCGCTCTTCAGCGGCCGGCGCGACGCCATGGCGCTCACCGATGCGGGGCGCGAATACCTGGCTGAAATTGCACCGCTGCTGCGGCAACTGGAGCGGGCCACCATGAACGTGATGGCCCTCAAGGGCAGGGGTGGCGCCCTGTCGCTCTCGGTGGGTGTGTCGCTGGGCAGCTACTGGCTGATTCCGCGCCTGCCCGCGTTTACGCGCGCGCACGGCGAGACCACCCTGAACCTGCGCACGCGCGTGGGTCCGGTGGACTTCAGCACCGCGGCCGTGGATGCCTCGCTGGAGTTCGGCGACGGCCAGCGGCCGGGCCTGCATAACGATTTCGTGGTGCCGCTGCAGCTATCGCCCTATGCCGCGCCGTCATGGGTGGCCGCGCATGGCCGGACGATCGACGCCGGCACGCCGCGGTCGGCGCTGATCCAGCACCTGACGCTGCCCGACGCATGGGAAGGCTGGTTCGCACGGCAAGGCATCGAAGCCAGCCCGGGTCACGAAGGGCCGCGCTACGAGGTGATGTCAATGGCGCTGAACGCCACGGTGGCGGGGATGGGCGTGGCGCTGCTGCCCGCTTACATGACCGGGGACCTGCTGGCCACCGGCAAGCTGGAGCGCCTTTCCAACGCAGTCTGGCAGCATCCGAAGGGCTATTACCTGGTCTATCCGCCGGCGTCGGCACAGATGCGGGCGCTGAAGGTGTTTCGCGACTGGCTGCTGCAGCAGCACGAGGCAGGTGCCGCCGAAGGAAGCCTGAAGGCCTGATGCAACTTCCGCGAGCTATGGCATAGATATTGCGTAGGGGACACACAGGCCAACGGCGGCCTTGAAACAAACTGGCAAGTCGCGATGACATGCTCCGAAAAGGAGCATCCCGGGCAACGACGCCCCGAAGCGAATGGCCCACGAACCGGACAACCGGTTCGCAGGCATCTCGCTTCGGGGCGCTTTTGCTTTGCCGGTCAGCGCGGTTTGCGTCTGCGTCGACACTACCTGCAAGGCATGGCATGAACGCTCTCCCTACTCAGTCACCCGAGACCGAAGTGTCCGCCGAAACCATCGGCGCATTGATCAACCTTTCCGGAAGGCAGCGCATGCTGTCGCAACGGATCGTCCTCCAGTTGTTGCTCGCTTCGCGGGGGGACACTGCCGCGCTTGATATCGCACGCAAGTGCCTGTCAATGTTCGAGTCGGCGCATTCGGATCTCGTGACGGGCAATGAGCGTTTCCCCGGCACATTCTCCGGCGCCTTGCAGCAACTGTACTTTGGTAGTGCGCGCGCTGACGCGCGTATCCGTGAATTCATCGCCCGGGTCAGAACAGCAATAGACGCACCACTGGCCGACGCCAGCCGGCAAGCGTCATCCCTCGATGTGCTTGTGACGCAGGCCACGCCAATACTTGAACTGCTGCAGACCGTCACGCAGGCCTACCAGGAGGAAATGCACCGTTGCGAGGTCGCTGTGCGCAAACGCCAGACCGACCTCGCCGAGCGCCTCAGCGGTATTTCAATGCAGGCGAACATCGTCGCAATGAATGCGCGCATCTCGGCGGCACGGGCGGGAGAGTACGGCAGGGAGTTCTCGGTGATCACGCAGGTGCTTGCGGACATCATCAAGGAAATGGATCAGCTGATCCGCCACGTCGTCGGCTCGAGCGATGCGTCCAAAGGACCAACCAGAGTTTGATGCGGAGACGCCCTTGAAACGTTACCTCTGTTCCTTCTGCCTGATTGTCTGCAGCGTCCTGGTGCTGGCCCTGGCCGGGACCGCTTCCGCCGAAACGCTGACGATCAACGCGGCGATCAACAAGGCGGGCCGCCAGCGCATGCTGTCTCAGCGCATGGCCAAGGCTTACTGCCAGGCTGGCCTCGGCGTTGAAGTCGAACGTTCGAAGAAGATTCTCGAGCAGTCCGCGGCGCTCTTCGACAAGCAGCTCATGGAGCTGAAGGCGTTCGCGCCCACGCCGGAGATCAAGGACACCTACGCCAGGCTCGAGCAGACATGGATTCCCTATAAGCAGTTGCTGTCCGGCGGCGATCCGAATCTCGATAACGCGAAAACCATCGCAAAAATAAGCGAGGACGTGCTGAAGCTTGCGCAGCAGGGAACCCTCCAGCTCGAGAAACACTCCGGCACCACGATGGGTAAGCTGATCAACGTTGCCGGCCGCCAGCGGATGCTCTCGCAGAGAATCGCCAAGATCAGCATGTTCCGCGCCTGGGGCATTACCTCCCCCCAGATGGCGCAGGATCTGGACACGGCTACCAGGGAATTCGCAGCCGCGCAGGAGCTTCTCACCTCGGCGCCGCAAAACACCGAGGCAATCCGTCGCGAACTGCTGCTGGCCGGCTCTCAGTGGCTGTTCTTTGAAGAGGCACTCAATCAGACCGGGGTCAGTCGCGCGGAACAGTTGAGAAACATCGCCACGACCAGCGAGCGTATTCTTCAGGTGATGGATGACGTCACCGGCATGTATGAAGGGATGCCCAGGTAACGTGGGTGCGTGAACGAGCTATGCCAGACGCGGCTTTACAGGCAGCCACGCTTGCAATTCCTGCCAGGCGCGCAGCTTTTCCGGGTAGGGCAAGGTATGAGCGGGACTACTGGAAGGAAGCTTGATGATTCGGTGATGGTCGTCATGCTGCCCAAGGGCCTTCAAACCGATACGCGCAGCAGTGCCGCCATTGAAGGCGATGACAGCCAGCTTGGGTAGTGATTCGATCAGGCTCGCCAGGTCGTTGCCGGCGTGATCCCGGATGTTGCTGTCCAGGCTACCCTCTCGCTTCGCTTGCGCCACCACGTCCCACAGACCGACGTGATGCGCCAGAAGCGTTTGCAGCCGCGCGGCATAGTCCATGTGGACCAGGTCTTCGCCCAGAACATCGCCGGTCAGGCGCCAGAACTGATTCTGCCGATGCGCGTAATACTGGCTTTGCGCCAGTGACGCCTCGCCCGGCAGGCTGCCGAGAACAAGGATGCGCGTGCCGGCGTCAACGACAGGCGGGAAGCACCGCTTCAGCGTCATCGGTCACGCGCTCCGTTACAACACATTGAGATGGGAATCCCCCGCCGCCTGCGCGGCGAGGGCAGCCGGGGCGTCAGGCCAGCAGCTTGTTGACGCGCTGCACGTAGGCGGCCGGATCATCCAGCATGCCGCCTTCGGCCAGCAGCGCCTGGTCGAACAGCACCTGCACGCGGTCGCTGAAGGCATCGCCCTCGGGGAGATCGCGCAGTTTGTGCACCAGCGCGTGTTCCGGGTTCAGTTCCAGGATCGGCTGGGCGTCCGGCGCCTTCTGGCCGGCCTGCTTGAGCAGGCGCTGCAGGTAGCCGCTCATGTCGCCTTCGTCAGAGACCAGGCATGAGGCCGATGCCGTCAGGCGCAGCGTCACGCGCACGTCCTTGGCCTTGCCGTCGAGCACGGCCTTGGCGCGTTCGACCACGTCCTTCCAGTCGGCCTCGGCCTTTTCCTGCTCGGCCTTCTCGGCTTCGTCGGCGAGCTTGCCCAGGTCCAGGTCGCCGCGCGCGACCGACACCAGTTCCTTGCCGTCGAACTCGCGCAGGAACGACAGCATCCATTCGTCGACGCGGTCGGTCAGCAGCACCACTTCGATACCCTTCTTGCGGAACACTTCCAGGTGCGGGCTGTTCTTCCCGGCGGACCAGGTATCGGCCGTGACGTAGTAGATCTTGTCCTGGCCTTCCTTCATGCGGCCGACGTAGGCGGCCAGCGCCACGTTCTGCTCGGCGGTGTCGTTGTGCGTGGAGGCAAAGCGCAGCAGCTTCGCCACGCGCTCCAGGTTGGCCTGGTCTTCGCCGATGCCTTCCTTGAGCGCCTGGCCGAATTGCTGCCAGAAGGTCGTGTACTTGGCGCGCTCGGCTTCTTCTTCACTGTCGGCCAGCGTTTCCAGCATCGACAGCACGCGCTTGGTGCAGCCCTCGCGGATGGCCTTGACGTCGCGGCTTTCCTGCAGCAGTTCGCGCGATACGTTCAGCGGCAGGTCGGCAGAATCGACCACGCCCTTGACCCAGCGCAGGTAGCCCGGCAGCAACTGGTCGGCGTCGTCCATGATGAAGACGCGCTTGACATACAGCTTCAGGCCGGCCTTGTGGTTGCGGTCCCACAGGTCGAACGGGGCGCGCGCCGGGATATACAGCAGCTGGGTGTATTCGCTGCGGCCTTCCACGCGGTTGTGGGTCCAGGCCAGCGGCGCCTCGTTGTCGTGCGCGATGTGCTGGTAGAAGGCGGTGTACTGCTCGTCGGTGATGTCGGACTTGGCGCGGGTCCACAGCGCGCTGGCCTGGTTCACGCTTTCCCACTCGGCGGTGCGCTGGTAGGTGCTGGATTCAGCGTCCCACACTTCCTTGGGCATGCGGATCGGCAGCGAGATATGGTCCGAGTACTTCTGGATGATGCCCTTCAGGCGCCAGGCCGACAGGAAGTCGTCCTCGCCCTCGCGCAGGTGCAGCGTGATGGTGGTGCCGCGCTCGGTGCGGGCGATGGCATCGATGGTGAACTCGCCGTCGCCGGTGCTTTCCCAGCGCACTGCGTCTTCGGCGCCCAGGCCGGCGCGGCGCGTTTCGACCGTGACCTTGTCGGCAACGATAAAGGCCGAGTAGAAGCCCACGCCGAACTGGCCGATCAGCGCGGCGTCCTTCTGCTGGTCGCCGGACAATTGCTGGAAGAATTCCTTGGTACCCGAGCGCGCGATGGTGCCGAGATTGCGGATGGCCTCGTCGCGGCTCATGCCGATGCCGTTGTCGATGATCGTCAGTGTGCGCGCCTGCGGGTCGGCCTCGATGCGGATGGCCAGGTCGGCGTCGTTTTCCAGCAGGGACGGATTTGCAATCGCCTCGAAGCGCAGCTTGTCGGTGGCGTCCGAAGCATTCGAGACCAGCTCGCGCAGGAAAATTTCCTTGTTGCTGTACAGCGAGTGGATCATCAGGTGCAGCAGTTGCTTCACTTCCGCCTGGAAGCTCATCGTCTCGTGCGGTGCGGTCATGGTTCTCCTCTTGGAAACAGGCGAATCTGGAAAGTGGGTGTGGCCACGGTCATGTGGCCGGTGCCGCCAGACATAGGGCCGCCCGGGCCATTTTTCAAGGCCCGGGTGCTGCCGGGGTGTGACTTACAGGCGCTCGAGCTGGCGCGCCAGGAAGGCCAGCATGTCCGGGTGGCCGCTGCTGGCAACGTTGAAGCGCATCCAGCCCGACGGCATCTGCGACGGCGAGAACAGGCTGCCCGGGGCGAACAGGTAGCCCTCTTCATGCCCCGCGGTGGCGATCGCGTTGGTATCGCGGCCGGTATCGGCCCACAGGTACATGCCGGCGTGCTGGCCGGGAAAGAGCCGCAGGCCCAGGCGCTCCAGCTCACGCCGGGTCTCGTCGCGGGCGCGGTCCAGCCGGGTGCGCACGCGCTCCACATGCTTGCGGTAGTGGCCCTCGGTCAGCACCTTGTACAGCACGCGCTCGTTGATCTCCGGCGTGGCCAGCCCCGCCAGCAGCTTGCTGTCGGTCAGCGCCGACGCCATCTCCGGGGGCGCGGCGATAAAGCCCACGCGCAGGTTGGCCGCCAGCGTCTTGGAAAAGCTGCCCAGGTAGATCACCCGGCGCAGCTGGTCCAGGCTGGCCAGCCGGGTGGCGGCGTGGCCGGGCGGGCACAGGTCGCAGTAGATATCGTCCTCGACGATCAGGAAGTCGTACTGCTCGGCCAGGCGCAGCAGCTGGAAGGCCTTGGCCGCCGACAGCGAGGTGCCGGTGGGGTTGTGCAGCACCGAGTTGATCACGAACAGCTTGGGCCGCCGTGCCTGCACGATGCGCTCCAGCGCCCCCAGGTCCGGCCCTTCGGCGGTGTACGGCACCCCGATGACCTGGGCGCCCTGCGCGGCAAAGCGGCCGAACATCACGAACCAGGCCGGGTCGCCCACCAGCACCGTGTCGCCGGGCTGCAGGTAGAGCCGCGCGATCAGGTCCAGGGCCTGGGTGATGCCCGAGGTCAGCACGATCTGCTCGGCGCTGGCACCGATCTCCAGTTCTTCCAGCCGGGTGCGCAGCTGCTGGCGCAGCGGCAGGAACCCCTGCGGCGTGCCGCTGGCCAGGAAATGGTTGCCGGGCTGGCGGCCCAGCCCGCGCAGCGCGCTGGCGATCAGTTCGCCGTCGAGCCAGTCATTGGGCAGGAAGCCCAGCCCGGGCGCCTTGTGTGCCTCGGCGGTATGGAACATGCTGCGCAGCAGCCAGGTCACGTCGATATTGCGCGCCGCCGCCACGTTGCCGGACACCGGCGCCGCGGGCGCGGCCGGGGCGCGCTCGCGCACGTAGAAGCCGGAGCCGCGGCGCGATTCCAGGTAGCCCAGCGCCACCAGCCGCTCATAGGCCTCGACCACGGTAAAGCGCGAGATGCCCTTTTCTTGCGCCAGCTGCCGGATCGACGGCATGCGCATGCCGGCGCGGAACACGCGCTCGTCGATGCGCATGCGGGCCCATTCGGTCAGCTGCTCGACCAGCGTCATCTGCGCCGAGGGGATCGGATCCGGGAAGCGCTCGGTGGGCGGCACCACCAGCCGCAGCGCGCGGCCGGAGGCATGCCCCGATGTGCTTTGGGCGTCGCCTCCGCTATCCTTCTGACGGGCGACGGTGGCGGTGTCGCTGCCGGCTTCGCCATCCCTGCTGTTGGCATCCATGTGCTGCTCCTGCAACTGTACTGAATACGATCCGCTCAACTGTACCGGTACTGTACCGACTACCTTGTCTACCATCAAGCCAAGATGAAGCTCACCCTCGATCACCTCGTCATCGCCGCGCTCGACCTGGACGCCGGCACGGACCATGTTGCCGGCCTGCTGGGCATTGCGCCCCAGGGTGGCGGTGCGCACACGGCCATGGGCACGCACAACCGCGTGCTGGGCATGTTCGGCGGCGTCTACCTGGAAGTGATCGCGGTCGATCCGGCGGCAACGGCGCCGACCCGTGCGCGCTGGTTCGGCCTGGACACCGAGGCCGTGCAGCAGCGCCTGCGCGACGGCCCGTTCCTGCTGCACTGGGCCGCGCGGGTGGAACGCCCCGCCGACCTGGGCCGGTGGCAGGCGCAGTATCCGGAGCGCATCACCCCGGTCATCCCGATGACCCGCAGCGGCCTGCACTGGCGCATCACCGTGCCCGAGGACGGCAGCCTGCCCGCCTGGCCGGGCGAAGCCGACAGCGCCGGCGACGGCCTGCTGCCCAGCCTGATCCAGTGGGACGTGGCCAGCTACCCCGGCGTCAGCCTGCCGCGGCAGGACCTGGCGCTGCGCAAGCTGTCCGGGCGCCACCCGCGCGCCGAGCTGCTGCGCCAGGGGCTGGCCTGGCTGGGCGCCAACCACCTCATCGCCATCGAGCAGGCCGACGGCCCGCCCGAACTGATTGCCGAAATCGAGACCGCGCAGGGCATCCGCACCCTGCGCTAGCCACACCCAGAATAAGCCCACAAGGAGACCCCCGATGTCCGCCACCCGCAAGCGCTTCGACGAAGACCCCTACCTCGACCACTGCACCGCCACCGTGGTGGCGGCCAGCGCCGAAGGGATCGAACTCGACGAAACCGTGTGCTACGCGCGCAGCGGCGGCCAGGCCGGCGACACCGCCACGCTGGCACTGGCCGACGGGCGCGCGCTCGCCATCGCCGACACCATCTACGCTGAGGACCGCAGCCGCATCCTGCATGTGCCCGCACCGGATGCGCCGCTGCCGCGCGTGGGCGAGCGCGTCACCGTGACCATCGACTGGGCGCGCCGCCACAAGCTGATGCGGCTGCATACCTGCCTGCACCTGCTGGGCTCGCTGATCCCGGTGCCGGTGACCGGCTGCGGCATCTCGCCGGAGTCGGCGCGCGTCGACTTCGACCTGCCGGAATCAACCCTGGACAAGGCCGACCTGACCGAACGCCTGAACGCGCTGATCCACGCCAACACCGCAGTGCGCACCACGCTGATCACGCCGCAGGAACTGGCCGCCCAGCCCGAGCTGGTGCGCACCATCGGCGCCGCGCCGCCGGCGGGCACGGCCAGCATCCGCATCATCGAGATCCCCGGCGTGGACCGCCAGCCCTGCGGCGGCACGCACGTGGCCAACACCAGCGAGATCGGCGCGGTGGTGGTGACCAAGATCGAGAAGAAAAGCCGCACCAACCGGCGCGTGGTGGTTGCGTTCGCGTGATGGCGTCCGGCTTGCTCACCGGCCTGACGGCCGCGCAGTTCCTGGCCCTGCTGACCCTGCTGACGGTGGGCCTGTTCACGCCCGGGCCCAACACCACCATTGCCGCGGTCACCGGCGCCAACTTCGGGCTGCGCGCCACGCTGCCGCACTGCGTGGGCGTGGCCTTCGGCTTTGCCAGCATCCTGGCGCTGTGCGCGCTGGGCGTGGGCGCGCTGATCCTGGGCCAGCCCGCGCTGGCCGCCATCGTGCACCTGGCCGGCGTGGCCTACCTGCTGTGGCTGGCGTGGAAGATCGCGCGCAGCACGGTGCTGGCGCAGAAGCAGGTGCTGCGCCCGCTGAGCGTGTGGCAGTCGGCGGTGCTGCAGTACGCCAACATCAAGGCGTGGATGCTGGCGCTGGCGGTCGCGGCCTCTTACATGACGGGCGCGCCCTCGCCGGTGCAGCGCGTGCTGCTGGTGTGCGGCGTGTTCGGCGTGCTGGGCTTTGTCAGCAACGGCGTGTACGGCGTGCTGGGCGCGTCGCTGCGGCAATGGCTGCAGCAAGGCCAGCGCGTGCGCTGGTTCAACCGCGCCATGGGCGCGGCGCTGGCGCTGACCGCGCTGTGGATTGCGGTCAGTGCCAGCCCGGGCGTGCACTGACACCCGGCGATCCGATTCCGAGCCAATGACAACCAAGAGCCCGACCATGCCCACCAGCCGCCCCGCTTCACCGCCACTGACGTCTGCCCCACCGGCCTCCGGCGGCATGCTGCTCGGCTTTGTCGGTGTGGCGATCTTCAGCCAGACGCTGCCGTTCACGCGCATGGCGGTGGCCGAGCTGGACCCGATCTTTGTCGCACTGGCGCGCGCCGTGCTGGCCGCGCTGCTGGCGCTGGCGCTGCTGGCCTGGCGCGGCGCGCTGTCCGCCAGCCGCCGCCCGCACGGCGGCCAGTGGCCGCGGCTGGCCGTGACCGCGCTGGGCGTGGTGGCGGGTTTCCCGCTGTTTTCTTCGCTGGCGATGCGCGAGGTGCCGGCCAGCCACGGCGCCATCGTGATTGGCCTGCTGCCGCTGGCGACCGCGGTATTCGCCGCCTGGTTCGGGCGTGAGCGGCCGTCGCCGGCGTTCTGGCTGTCGGCATTGGCCGGCAGCGCACTGGTGGTGGGCTTTGCCGTCTGGCAGGGTGCCGGCGGCCTGCAGCATGCGGACTGGTACCTGTTCGCCGCCGTGGTGCTGGGCGCGCTGGGCTATGCCGAGGGCGGCAAGCTGTCGCGCGAGCTGGGCGGGCTGGAAACCATCAGCTGGGCGCTGGTGGTGTCGCTGCCGGTGCTGGTGCAGGTGGTGGCCTGGCTGACCCTGCGCGACCTGCCGGCGATTGCCGCGGCGTCGCCGCGCGCCTGGGGCGGCATGGCCTATGTTTCAGTGTTCTCGATGTTTGTCGGCTTCCTTTTCTGGTACGCCGGCCTCGCAAAAGGCGGCGTGGCCCGCGTCGGCCAGATACAATTGCTGCAGCCGTTCCTGACGCTGGCGGGCGGCGCGCTGATCCTGGCCGAGCCGCTTGACGCCCCCACCATCGCCTTCGCGGTGGCGGTGATCGCCGTCGTGGCCCTCGGCCGCCGCGCCGCCGTGCAGCAAAGCGCACCTGCCCCCGCCCCGGAAACGCCACCGATCCTCCCTGGACGCATTCACTGACTGGAGCCTACATGTCCGTCTACGACACCCTTGCCCGCCTCGGCATCGAACTGCCGGCCGTCAACGCCCCCGCCGCCGCCTATGTGATGGCCGCGCAAACCGGCAACACCGTGTTCCTGTCGGGCCATATCGCCCGCAAGGACGGCAAGGTATGGACCGGCAAGCTGGGCAAGGACATCGATACCGAGTCCGGCAAGGCCGCCGCGCGCGCGATCGCCATCGACCTGCTGGCCACGCTGCACGCGCATGTGGGCGACCTGAACCGCGTCACCCGCATCGTCAAGCTGATGAGCCTGGTCAACTCGACCCCCGAATTCACCGAGCAGCACCTGGTCACCAACGGCGCCTCGGAGCTGCTGGCCGAAGTGTTCGGCGACAAGGGCAAGCATGCGCGCAGCGCCTTCGGCGTGGCGCAGGTCCCGCTGGGCGCCTGCGTCGAAATCGAGATGATCGCCGAAGTGAAGGCCTGAAGCCCGCATGCGCATCGACAACCTGCCCTTCGGCACCACCGACTGGTCGGCCATCGCGCCGACCCGCCACCCCGGCGAGCAGGGCGAGGCCACTTGGCGCACGCGCCAGTTCGGCGACATCCGCGTGCGCATGGTCGAATATTCTCCCGGCTACCTGGCCGACCACTGGTGCAGCAAGGGCCATATCCTGTTCGTGCTGGACGGCGAGCTCCATACCGAGCTGGAAGACGGCCGGCAGTTCGTGCTCGGCGCGGGTACCAGCTACCAGGTAGCCGACCAGGCGGAAGCGCACCGTTCTTCTTCGCCGAAGGGCGCACGACTATTTATCGTTGACTGAGCGGCAGGCTTGCCGCTCAGCCCAGAATCCCCCAGACCACAAGAGACACATCATGAAATGGGCCATCTCCCGCCGGGCGCAGCAACTGACCAGCTCGGCCATCCGCGAAATCCTGAAGGTCACCGAGCGTCCGGAAGTCATTTCGTTCGCCGGCGGCCTGCCGTCGCCGGCCTCGTTTCCGGTAGCGGCCATGGAGGCAGCGACGGCCCGCGTATTCGCCGACAACCCGCAGGCGGCGCTGCAATACGCCGCGACCGAAGGCTACCTGCCGCTGCGCGAGTTCGTCGCCAAGCGCCATGGCGCGCCGGTCGAGCGCGTGCTGATCACCACCGGCTCGCAGCAGGCACTGGACCTGATCGCCAAGGTGATGATCGACCCGGGCAGCAAGGTGCTGGTGGAAACGCCCAGCTACCTCGGCGCGCTGCAGGCGTTCTCGCTGTTCGAGCCTGAGTTCGTCTCGATCCCCAGCGACGACAAGGGTCTCCTGCCCGAGGCGCTGACGCCCGAGCTGACCGCCGGCGCGCGCTTCCTGTACGCCCTGCCCAACTTCCAGAACCCGACCGGGCGCCGCCTGCCGCTGGATCGCCGCGAGGCACTGGTGGCCCGCGCCAGGGAACAGGGCGTGCTGCTGGTCGAGGACGATCCCTACGGCGCGCTCAGCTACACCGGCGACCAGCTGCCCAGCCTGCTGTCGATGAACCCGGACGGCGTGATCTACATGGGCTCGTTCTCGAAGATCCTGGCCCCCGGCATGCGCCTGGGCTATGTGATCGCCCCGCCCGAGCTGCACTTCAAGCTGTGCCAGGCCAAGCAGGCGGCGGACCTGCACACGCCGACCTTCACCCAGCGCGTGGCCTACGAGACCATCCGCGACGGCCTGCTCGACACGCATATCCCGACCATCCGCGAGCTCTACGGCAAGCAGTGCCAGTACATGCTGGACGCGCTCAAGCGCCATATGCCCGAGGGCGTGACCTGGAACGCGCCCGAAGGCGGCATGTTCATCTGGATGGAACTGCCCGAGGGCCTGGACAGCATGGTGATCCTGGAAGAAGCCGTGAAGCGCAACGTGGCCTATGTGCCGGGCGCGCCGTTCTACGCCAGCAACCCGAAGCGCAACGCGCTGCGCCTGGCCTTTGTCACGGTGTCGGCCGAGCGCATCGAGCAGGGCGTGGCCATCCTTGGCGAGCTGTTCCGCGAAGCCATCGCCGCGGCCGCCGCCAAGCAGGCGCGCGCCGCCTGAGGCCACGGGCGCACATCACCACAGGAGCCGACATGTTGCGTATCTGGGGCCGACTCTCCTCCATCAACGTGCAGAAAGTGGTCTGGTGCGCGCGCGAGCTGCACCTGGACCATGAGCGCGTGGATATCGGCGTGACCAAGGGCGACCTCGACACCGAGGCCTATGTGCGCCTGAACCCGAACCGCCAGATCCCCGTGATCGAGGATTTCCGCGGCACCGATGTCGGCGGCGAGCCGTTCGTGCTGTGGGAATCCAATGCGATCGTGCGGTACCTGTGCGCGCGCTACGGCGAAGGCACGCTGTGGCCCGAGGACGTCAAGGCACGCGCCTCGGCCGACCGCTGGATGGACTGGCAGACCACCGCCTTCAGCCCGGCCATGGTGACGGCGTTCCTGAACCTGGTGCGCAAGCCAAAAGCGGAGCGCGACGAGGCTGCCATCCAGGCATCGTGCGAGCGCACCGAGCCGCTGTCCGCGCTGCTGGACAAGGCGCTGGCCGGGCGCGAGTTCATCGGCGGCGACCGCTTCACCATGGCCGACATCTCGCTGGCCTGCGCCACACACCGCTGGATGGGGCTGCCGCTCAAGCACCAGCCGCGCCCCGACCTGGAGCGCTGGTTGAGCGCGATGCGCGCCCGCCCCGCCGCGGACGGCATCCTGGAACTGCCGCTGCGCTGAGCGGCGGCAGTTTTTTCTTTCCTGCGGTCCTGCCTTACTTCGCCCCGCGCGAGCCCGACGCCGCGGTAAATACCCCCAGCCCGATAAACGCCACGCCGGTCAGGTAGCGGCCGAACGCGCGCGCCCTGCCGGCGCGGCGCAGTGCCGGCATCACCGCGGCGGCGGCCATCACATAGCAGGCATCGGTGGTCGCGGCGATCAGCACGAAGGCCACGCCCAGCGCCAGGCTCTGCGTCAGCGCCGAGCCTGCCGGGTTCATGAACTGCGGCAGGAAGGCCGCAAAGAAAATCGCGGTCTTGGGATTGAGCAGCGCCACCACGAAACCGTCGCGCACCACCTGGCGCAGGCTGCGTGGCGCCACCTCCGCCGTGCCGCCGTCAGCCGCCGCGCCGCCGCCACGCAATGCGCGGATGCCCAGCCAGATCAGGTAGGCCGCCCCCGCGTACTTGACCACCGAAAACGCCAGCGCCGACACCGAGAACAGCACCGCCAGCCCCAGCGAAGCGCCGATCGCGTTGCCCAGGTTGCCCAGCGCCACCGCGCCGATCGAGGCCAGCCCGGCCTGCCGGCCCTGCGCCAGCGTGCGCGTGACGATATAGACCACGGCCGGGCCGGGCGTGATGGCCAGCACCAGGCTGGCCAGCACGAATGCGGTCAGTAAAGGCCAGGGGGGAAGGAATTCGGTCATGGGCAGCCTCATTCAATGGTTGGATGCGGGCAGCGCGCCCGCGGCATGACGCCCGCCAGTATGCGCCGACCGCCGGCGCTTGCGCCAGTGCCGGCATGGCTGCCGGGCCAGTCATGCGAGCCGGTGGCAGGCACGCAGACTTTTGCAACAGGCGCCGTTTAGAGTACTCTGGCCGGTGTGCCTGGAAGGCACCACGTGCGCCGCAATGCCCCCCAGGGAAACCCTGATCCCTGAATGTGGCTCATGCCAGGCATGACGCAATGTACGGCAGCGACCACGGAACCCGTTCCTACAATCGCTGGTTCTTTCCCGCGCGCGGCGGATGCCGCTCGCCGGTGCAAAGCGCATGCACGGCGCCGAGGGCACGCAGATCGTCCCGGCGCCTGAGCCAACCTGA
This sequence comes from Cupriavidus sp. CP313, assembly GCF_054072015.1. NCBI lineage: Bacteria > Pseudomonadati > Pseudomonadota > Betaproteobacteria > Burkholderiales > Burkholderiaceae > Cupriavidus > Cupriavidus sp. CP313. The sequence continues at coordinate 70,330 of NZ_JBSVZB010000005.1, forward strand.
GGAGGACATCGATCGTGTGGAGTCAAGTCTATGACCCGCTAGGCAATATGGCGCTGTCGACCATTGCCGCGGGCGTTCCCGTCGCCGTGCTGCTGGCAGCGCTGGCGTTCTTTCATATGCAGGCCCACCTGGCGGCCGGGCTGGCGTTGCTGATCGGCATCGTGGTCGCCTCCACGGTGTTCGGCATGCCGGCGGCGATGGCCGGCAAGGCGGCGGGGCTGGGCATCGTGTCCGGGCTGTTCCCGATCGGCTGGATCGTGCTGAACATCATCTTCCTGCACCGGCTGACAACCCTTAATGGGTCATTCAAGGTCTTGCAGAACTCGATCTCCGGCATCACCGAGGACCGCCGCCTGCAGCTGCTGCTGGTGGCGTTCAGCTTCGGCGCCTTCTTCGAGGGTGCGGCCGGCTTCGGCACGCCGGTGGCCGTGACCGGCGCCATCCTGATCGGCCTGGGCTTCTCGCCGCTGGCCGCCTCGGGCCTGGCGCTGATCGCCAACACCGCGCCGGTGGCCTATGGCGCGCTGGGCGCCCCGATCATCGGCCTGGCGTCGGTGACCGGGCTGGACCTGCTCGACCTGTCGGCCATGATCGGCCGCCAGCTGCCGTTCTTCTCGGTGATCGTGCCGTTTTGGCTGATCTGGGCCTTTGCCGGCTTCCGCGGCATGCTGGCGATCTGGCCGGCGATCCTGGTGGCGGGCGTGAGCTTTGCAATCCCGCAGTTCCTGGTGTCGAACTTCCACGGCCCGTGGCTGGTGGACGTGATCGCCGCGCTGGTGTCGATGGGCTCGCTGACGCTGTTCCTGAAGGTCTGGCATCCGAAGGAGATCTGGACCTCGACCAGGATCCTGGGCCGCCACGACGACTCCAAGGTCGACCATCCCGAAGCGCTCGAAGCCGATGCGCGCGCCAGCGCCGCCTCGGTCGGCATCTCGGTGGCCAAGGCCTGGATGCCGTGGGTGATCCTGACGGTGTTCGTCTTTGTCTGGGGCGTCCCCGAGTTCAAGAAGCTGATGGATAGCCTGTGGGCGTGGAAATTCCCGATCCCGGGGCTGGACAAGGCCATCGTCAAGGTGCCGCCGGTCGTGCCCAAGGACGTCATCGAAGGCGCGGTCTTCAACTTCAACGTGCTGTCGATGGCCGGCACCGGCATCTTTGTCTCGGCCATCGCCGGTGGCCTGCTGATGGGCTACTCGGTGCCGCGCCTGTTCAAGGAGTACTGGGAAACGATCAAGCTGGTGCGCTACTCGCTCTTGACCATCTGCGCGATGTTCGGCGTCGGCTACCTGACCCGCTACTCGGGCCTGGATGCCACGCTGGGCCTGGCATTCGCCCACACCGGCGTGTTCTACCCGCTGTTCGGCACCATGCTGGGCTGGCTGGGCGTGGCGCTGACCGGTTCGGACACGGCCTCGAACGTACTGTTCGGCGGCCTGCAGAAGACCACCGCGGAGCAGCTGGGCCTGTCGCCGGTGCTGATGGCCTCGGCCAACAGCTCGGGCGGTGTGATGGGCAAGATGATCGATGCGCAGTCCATCGTGGTGGCCTCCACCGCCACCAAGTGGTACGGCCACGAGGGCGACATCCTGCGCTATGTGTTCTTCCACTCGATCGTGCTGGCGATCCTGGTGGGCCTGTTCGTGACCCTGCAGGCCTACGTGCCGCCGTTCACGCATATGGTCATCCACCACCCCTGACCCTTCAGCAGTTTCCGCGCTGCGATTCAGACAAGGCCCCGCCCCTGGCGGGGCTTTTCCATTGTGCAAGGCGCGTATCATGTTGTGTCTGATCCGCCGCACGCGCGCCCCCACATCCCACGAAGACGCCGGGGCGCGCCGGGCACAACGGGAACCCTGCCATGTTGCGTCGCCTGGAAAGACTGATCGACCCCTTCCGGGGCATGCCCGACCACGAGCCGCCCGGCCAGGTCTGGCGCTTCTATGCCTGGTACCTGCGCGAAGTCTGGGGCGTGTTCGCGCTGCTGTTGCTGGTGGGCCTGGTCGGCGCGCTGATCGAGGTGGCGCTGTTCAGCTTCCTCGGCCGGCTGGTCGACATGGCCCAGACCACGCCCGGCGCGGAGTTCTTCAGCCGGCATCGCAATGAACTGCTGTGGATGGCGGCGGTGGCACTGCTGCTGCGCCCGATCTTCTTCGGCCTGCACGACGTGCTGGTGCACCAGGTCATCAACCCCGGCCTGGCCAACCTGATCCGCTGGCAGAACCACCGCTACGTGCTCAAGCAGAGCCTGTCGTTCTTCCAGAACGACTTTGCCGGGCGCATCGCGCAGCGCATCATGCAGACCGGCTTCTCGCTGCGCGACTCGGCCGTGCAGGCGGTGGACGCGATCTGGCACGTGGTGATCTATGCGGTCAGCGCGCTGGTGCTGTTCGCGCAGGCGGACTGGCGGCTGATGATCCCGCTGCTGCTGTGGATCGTCTGCTATGTGGCTGCCCTGCTCCATTTCGTGCCGCGCGTGAAGCAGCGCTCGGTGGTGGCCACGGAGTCGCGCTCGCGGCTGATGGGACGCATCGTCGACGGCTACACCAATATCACCACGCTCAAGCTGTTCGCCCATACCCGGCACGAGGAAGACTACGCGCGCGACGCCATGGCCGATCAGACCGACAAGGTGCGCCTGGCCGGACGCATGATCAGCGGCATGGACATCACCATCACCGCCATGAACGGCGCGCTGATTGCCGGCACCACCGGGCTGGCGCTGTGGCTGTGGAGCGAGGGCCATGTCACCACCGGCGCGATTGCGCTCACCACCGGGCTGGTGATCCGCATCAACAATATGTCGGGCTGGATCATGTGGGTGGTCAACGGCATCTTCGAGAATGTCGGGCAGGTGCAGGACGGCATGAAGACGATTGCCGTGCCGCGCGTGGTGACCGACCGCGCCGACGCGAAGCCGTTGCGCGTGACCCATGGCGAGGTCCGCTTCGAGCAGGTGGGATTCCACTACGGCAAGGGCTCAGGCGTCATCGAAGGCGTGGACCTGACGGTGCGCCCTGGCGAGAAGATCGGGCTGGTCGGCCCCTCCGGCGCCGGCAAGTCGACGCTGGTCAACCTGCTGCTGCGTCTCTACGACGTCGAGCGCGGCCGCATCCTGATCGACGGCCAGGACATCGCCGCGGTCACGCAGGAAAGCCTGCGCGCACAGATCGGCATGGTCACGCAGGACACCTCGCTGCTGCACCGGTCGATCCGCGACAACCTGCGCTACGGCAAGCCCGCCAGCACCGAGGCTGAACTGGCCGAAGCCCTGCACCGCGCCCGCGCCGACGAATTCACCCCGCACCTGATCGACGCCCACGGCAATACCGGGCTGGAGGCGCAGGTCGGCGAGCGCGGCGTGAAGCTGTCAGGCGGACAGCGCCAGCGCATTGCCATCGCGCGCGTGCTGCTCAAGAATGCGCCGGTCCTGATCCTGGACGAAGCCACCTCCGCGCTGGACTCCGAAGTCGAGGCTGCGATCCAGGAAAGCCTGGAAACCCTGATGCAGGGCAAGACCGTGATCGCCATCGCACACCGGCTGTCGACGATTGCGCGCATGGACCGGCTGGTGGTGCTGGACAACGGCCATATCGTGGAAAGCGGCACGCACGCGCAATTGCTGGCGCACGGCGGGCTGTATGCGCGGCTGTGGGCGCACCAGACCGGGGGCTTCGTCGGCGTGGATTGAGTCGTTGCCTGCCGCCGGCAAAAAAATCGGCCCTGCAATGCAGGGCCGATTTGCCGGGCGGTCGCGGGTCAGTTGCCGCTGGCTGGCGGCTCGATCCGCACCGGATCGATGCGCGGCTCCTTGAGCCTGGCCTCGATTGCCTTGCCCTTGCGCGCGCGCTTGCCCACGTAGGCCTGCAAGGCCACGCCTGCCAGCTTCTGCGAGGTCGGCTTGCCGCCGCGCCCCACGCCCGAGAGCATCAGCCCCGGCGCGCCGACGCCCACTGCCTGCAGCAACTTCTCCTTGGGCTCCAGCTCCATCAGGATCACGCCGCGCCCGCCTGCGGACAGCACCTTCACTTCATCGAGCGCCACCAGCAGCAGGCGGCCGTTGCCGGACAGGCAGGCCGCATGAGTCGCCTCGTCGCCCAGCGGCGCCGGCACCAGCGGCGTGTCGCCGTCATCGAGCGTCAGGAACGACTTGCCGCCCTTCTGCCGGCTGATCATGTCGCCCACCCTGGTCTGGAAGCCATTGCCGCCCGCGGTGGCAATCAGCATGCGCTGCTCGGCAGCGCCCGCGAAGGTATGCGCGACCTGGCTGCCGGGCTGCAGCTCGATCAGCGTGGTGATGGGCACCCCGTCGCCACGCCCGCCAGGCAGGCTGGCGACCGGCACGGAATAGACCCGGCCGTTGGTGCCGAAGGCCAGCAGCACGTCGACGGTGCGGCATTCGAAGGTGCCGTAGAGCGCGTCGCCGGCCTTGAAGGTGAACTGCTGCGCATCGTGGCCATGGCCCTGGCGCGTGCGCACCCAGCCCTTCTGCGACATCACCACCGTCACCGGCTCGTCGACCACGCGCACTTCGGCCGCGGCGCGGCGTTCTTCCTGGATCAGGGTGCGGCGCGGGTCCTTGTCTTCCGGGCTGTACTGCTTGGCGTCGGTCTCGATCTCCTTGATGATGCGGCGGCGCATCATGGTCTCGGACTTGAGCAGCACGTCCAGCTCGGCCTGCTCTTCGCGCAGCTCCTTGAGCTCCTTCTCGATCTTGATCGACTCGAGGCGAGCCAGCTGGCGCAGCCGGATTTCCAGGATGTCCTCGGCCTGGCGGTCGCTCAGGCCGAAGGCCTCGATCAGCGCCGGCTTGGGCTCGTCGCTCTCGCGGATGATGCGAATCACCTCGTCGATATTGAGCAGCACCAGCATCCGGCCTTCGAGGATATGGATACGGTCCTCGACCTTGCCCAGGCGGTGGCGCGTGCGGCGCGTGACGGTGTCGAAGCGGAACGCGATCCACTCTGACAGGATGTCGCGCAGGCCCTTCTGGCGCGGGCGCCCGTCGGTGCCGATCATCACCAGGTTGATCGGCGCGCCGGACTCCAGGCTGGTATGCGCCAGCAGCGTATGGATGAACTCCTGCTGGCCGACGTTCTTGCTCTTGGGCTCGAACACCAGCCGCACCGGCGCATCCTTGCCCGATTCGTCGCGCACCGCATCCAGCACTGCCAGTACGGTGGCCTTGAGCTGCTGCTGGTCCTGCGTCAGCGCCTTCTTGCCGGTCTTGATCTTGGGATTGGTGATTTCCTCGATCTCTTCCAGCACCTTCTGCGCCGAGGTGTTCGGCGGCAGTTCGGTCACCACCAGTTGCCACTGGCCGCGCGCCATCTCCTCGATGGTCCAGCGCGCGCGCACCTTCAGGCTGCCGCGGCCGCCTTCGTAGATCTGGGCGATATCGGACACCGGCGAGATGATCTGGCCGCCGCCCGGATAGTCCGGCCCCGGCATCAGCGCCAGCAGCTCGGCCAGCGTGATATTGGGATTGCGGATCATCGCCACGGTGGCCGCGGCGACTTCACGCAGGTTGTGCGGCGGGATCTCGGTCGCCATGCCCACCGCGATGCCCGAGGCGCCGTTGAGCAGCACGAACGGCAGCCGCGCCGGCAACAGCCTGGGCTCCTGCATCGAGCCGTCGTAGTTGGGGGCGAAATCGACCGTGCCTTCATCGATCTCATCGAGCAGCAGCCGCGAGATCGGCGTCAGGCGCGCTTCGGTGTAGCGCATCGCCGCCGCGCCGTCGCCATCGCGCGAGCCGAAGTTGCCCTGGCCGTCGATCAGCGGGTAGCGCAGCGAGAAGTCCTGCGCCAGGCGCACCAGCGCGTCATAGGCGGACTGGTCGCCATGCGGGTGGAACTTGCCCAGCACATCGCCGACCACGCGCGCGGACTTGACCGGCTTGGCGTCGGCGCGCAGGCCCATCTCGTGCATCGCGAACAGGATGCGCCGCTGCACCGGCTTCTGGCCGTCGGCCACCTCGGGCAGCGCGCGGCCCTTGACCACGCTGACGGCGTAGTCAAGGTAGGCGCGCTCGGCGTAGCGCGCCAGCGTCAGCGAATCGGCCGGCTCTTCAGGTTGAAACGTGATGTCTTGTTGTTCCATGGGTAGGCAAGAATTCGGCGCGCCACGTTGAACTGCCGGCGCGCCGGGTTGCTTGTTGTTCGGGTATGCCGGTCAGGGCATGGCGCGACGCCCGCCGATGACCATCTTCACGCGCGGGCCGTCCGCGCTGGCGCTGGCGCGCTTGAGCACCGCGCCCTGCTGCGGCTGGTACAGGCGGTAAAACTGCAGCACGGTGCTGACATACTGCTGGGTCTCCGGGTAAGGCGGAATGCGGTTGTTGTAGCGCTGCACCGCGCCCTCGCCGGCGTTATAGGCAGCCAGCACCAGCTCCAGGTTGTTCGGGAACAGCTGCATCAGCCAGCTCAGGTAGCGCACGCCCGCGGTGATATTGGTGCGTGGATCGGCCAGCTTCTGCTCGACGGTGCGGCGCGCATCGGCGCTCACGCCAAAGCGCGCGCCGGTGTCGGGGATCACCTGCATCAGGCCGATCGCGCCCTTGGGCGACACCGCGCCCGGGTTGAAGCCCGACTCCACCGCCATCACCGCCTTGACCAGCGCGGGATCGACGTCCTGCTTGCCGGCGATCTGGTGGATCAGCGGCTCGACGGTCTTGATATTGGGATGGTTGACGACGTAGCGGTACAGCTTGTGCTGCTCCAGGTCGATGTCCGCGCCAGCGGCCGCCTGCGACTGCCGCGCCGCCAGGCGCGCAGTATCCAGCTTGCCGCCGTCCTTCATGAACAGCTTGTAGCGCGCGTCGAGCTTCTGGTCGGCAAAGTGCGCCACGCCGTCGGCATCGATAAAGCCCCACAGCTCGGCATGCGCCGCCGGCACGAAGGCGAGCCCGGCCAGCGCCACGACGGCTGCCGCCGCCTTGCGCCATGGTTTGCCGGGAATTCTCGTCGTCATCGTGCGTTCCGGATTGCTGTCAGTTGGCGACCATCGGGAATGACGGCCAGGGAGACTGGGGATTATCTACCCAATCCCCGGCCGACGCTTACCGTCCAGGTGCCGCTCACTTCCCTCAGATATCGGCCTCGACCTCGTTGCCCTTCTCTTCCAGCCAGCTGCGGCGTTGCGCGGCCTCGCCCTTGCCCATCAGCATATTCATCACCTCGACGGTCTGCGGCAGGTCGTATTCGCCCAGCGACACGGGCAGCAAGCGCCGCGTGTCGGGGTTCATGGTGGTTTCCCAGAGCTGCTCGGCGTTCATTTCGCCCAGGCCCTTGAAGCGGGAAATCTGCCATGAGTTTTCCTTGACGCCGTCCTTGAGCAGCTTGTCCTGGATGGCCAACAGCTCGCCTTCGTCGAGCGCGTACAGCTTCTGCGCCGGCTTCTTGCCGCGCGCGGGCGCATCGACGCGGAACAGCGGCGGACGCGCCACACAGACGTTGCCGGTGTCGATCAGCTTGGGGAAGTGCCGGAAGAACAACGTCAGCAGCAGCACCTGGATATGCGCGCCGTCCACGTCGGCGTCGGACAGGATGCAGATCTTGCCGTAGCGCAAGTTGGACAGGTCGGGTTCGTCGTTGGCGCCGTGCGGGTCCACGCCGATCGCCACCGCGATGTCGTGCACTTCGTTGTTGGCAAAGAGGCGGTCGCGCTCGGTCTCCCAGGTATTGAGCACCTTGCCGCGCAGCGGCAGGATGGCCTGGAACTCCTTGTCGCGGCCCATCTTGGCCGAGCCGCCGGCCGAGTCGCCCTCGACCAGGAACAGTTCGTTGCGGGTCACGTCGGTGGACTCGCAGTCGGTCAGCTTGCCGGGCAGCACGGCCACGCCGGAGCCCTTTTTCTTCTCGACCTTCTGCGCCGCGCGCGTGCGCGCCTGGGCTTGGCGGATCACCAGCTCGGCCAGCTTCTTGCCGTACTCGACATGATGGTTCAGCCACAACTCCAGCGCCGGGCGGCTGAAGGTGGACACCAGCCGTACTGCGTCGCGGCTGTTCAGGCGTTCCTTGATCTGGCCCTGGAACTGCGGGTCCAGCACCTTGGCCGACAGCACGAACGAGGCGCGCGCAAACACGTCTTCGCTCATCAGCTTGACGCCCTTGGGCTGCAGCGCGTGCATCTCGATAAAGCTCTTGACCGCCTGGAACAGCCCTTCGCGCAGGCCGGATTCATGCGTGCCGCCGGCCGGCGTGGGGATCAGGTTGACGTAGGACTCGCGCACCGGCGCGCCGTCTTCGGTCCAGGCCACCACCCACGACGCACCTTCGCCGTCGGCAAAGCCTTCTTCGCCGGGATTGGCGTCGGGGTCGGCAAAGTGCTCGCCCTCGAACATCGGGATTACCAGCTCGGCGCCGCTGCCCTGGGCCAGCGCCTCGACCAGGTAGCCCTTCAGGCCCTGGTCGTACTGCCAGGTCTGACGCTCGCCGGTCTTCTCGGTCACCATCGTGACCTTGACGCCCGGCAGCAGCACCGCCTTGCTGCGCAGCAGGCGCTGCAGCTCGGCCAGCGGGATCGCGGCCGAGTCGAAATACTTGGCATCCGGCCACACCTGCACGCGGGTGCCGCTCTTCTTCTCGCCACGCTCGATCTTGCGCGAGGCCAGCGGCACGGTCACGTCGCCGCCGGAGAAGGTCAGCGTCGAGCACATGCTGTCGCGCCACACGGTCACGTCCAGCTGCGTCGACAAGGCATTGGTCACCGACACGCCCACGCCGTGCAGGCCGCCCGAGAAGGCATAGGCACCGCCCTTGCCCTTGTCGAACTTGCCGCCGGCGTGCAGCCGGGTGAAGACGATCTCGACCACCGGCACGCCTTCTTCCGGGTGGATGCCCACCGGGATGCCGCGGCCGTCGTCCTCCACGCTGAGGCTGCCGTCGCGATGCAGGGTCACCAGGATCTCGGAGCCGTGGCCGCCGAGGGCCTCGTCCGAGGCGTTGTCGATCACCTCCTGCACGATATGCAGGGGGTTGTCGGTCCGGGTGTACATGCCGGGGCGCTGCTTGACCGGCTCCAGACCCTTCAGGACCCGGATGGAAGATTCGCTGTACTGACTGGTTTTGCTCGCCATGGAGTCGCTACGAAAGTGATGGTCCGGCTGCGCCAGGGCGCACAACTGTGCACGCGCCGGGGCACCGGGCACTGCATTGTAATGGAAGCAGGCGACGGCAAACCCGCCAAAAACGCGTTCGTCCTGCCGACCTGCGCCGGCGCCGGTTTGCCGGGCCACCGCCACTTTTTGCCAGGGCGCCGGCAACGCGGGCGGCGCAGTACGCGTTTTCCCGAGCCGGAGTAAACTCGCCAGCACCCGGCCCCGGCAAGCCTGATTGCCGTCCCGGCACGGACAACAACAAGTACACACAATCCCCTGTCGGCACCGCGCTTACCCGGCGGGACTGCCGCACATCGAGCCAAGACATGCAGAACCGACAACTTTCCCTGACCACCGTACTTGTGTGCGGTGGACTGCTCGTGACACTTTCGATGGGCATCCGGCACGGCTTCGGCCTGTTCAACCTGCCGATCACCCAGGCCCATGGCTGGAACCGCGAGACCTTCGCCTTCGCGCTGGCGCTGCAGAACCTGATGTGGGGCGCCAGCCAGCCCTTTGCAGGCGCGCTCGCCGACAAGTTCGGCGCGCTGCGCATCATCCTGATCGGCATCGCGCTGTACGTGGCCGGCCTGGTGGTGATGGCGCTGGCCACCAGCGGCACCGCCTTCGCCACCGGCGCCGGCGTGATGATCGGCATCGCGCAGTCGGGCACCACCTACAGCATCGTCTACGGCGTGATCGGCCGCGTGGCCAGCCCCGAAAAGCGGGTCTGGGCCATGGGCATCGCCGCCGCGGCCGGCTCGTTCGGCCAGTTCCTGATGATCCCGGTGGAGCAGGGCCTGATCTCCGGCCTGGGCTGGCAGAATGCGCTGTATGTGATGGCGCTGATGGCTTGCGTGATGCTGCCGCTGGCGCTGACGCTGCGCGAGCCGCGCGAAGCGGCCCACACCGGCGGCCACCACCAGACCATCGGCCAGGCCGTGCACGAAGCCTTCGGCAACCGCAACTTCCAGCTGCTGACGCTGGGCTACTTCGTGTGCGGCTTCCAGGTGGTGTTTATCGGCGTGCACCTGGCGCCGTACCTGAAGGACCAGGGCCTGACCGACCCGAAAGTCGCCGTCGTGGCGCTGGCGCTGATCGGGCTGTTCAATGTATTCGGCACCTATACCGCCGGCGCGCTGGGCCAGCGCCTGCCCAAGCGCTACCTGCTGTCCGCCATCTACGTGACGCGCTCGGTGGTGATCGCCGGCTACCTGCTGCTGCCGCTGACGGTGGCCAGCACCTGGGTGTTCGCGGCGCTGATGGGCTTCCTGTGGCTGTCCACGGTGCCGCTGACCAACGGCATCATCGCCCAGGTGTTCGGCGTGAAATACCTGTCGATGCTGTCGGGCGTGGTGTTCTTCTCGCACCAGATCGGCAGCTTCCTGGGTGCCTGGCTGGGTGGCTACCTCTATGACCGCACCGGCGGCTACAACACGGTGTGGCTGATCTCGATTGCGCTGGGCGTGGTGGCCGCGCTGGTGAACCTGCCGATCCGCGAGCAGGCCCTGGTGCGCGCGCAGCCGGCGGCGGCGTGATGACAACGGCCCGCGTCCGCGTGGCGAAGGCAGCCGGGCTGGCGGTGCTGGCCGGGCTGCTGGCGCTTGGGTTCGTGGGTTACCTGCGGCCGGGGTTCATGGTCGATCTGACCAATATGGTGCTGGCCTGGTGCGGGTAAGGGCCGGCTTGCCTGACCCTCAGGCTCCCTCGCCCTTTGACTTCGCCTCCAGCACTTCCCAGCGCTCCAGCGCCTCCAGCAATTCCATTTCGATCTCGTCGTGCCGCGTGCCCAGCTGCGCGGCCTTGGGTGCATCGCTGACATAGAGCGAGCCGTCCGCGAGCTGCGCCGAGATCGTCTTCTGCTCGGTTTCCAGCGCGGCAATGCGCTCCGGCAGGCCATCCAGTTCGCGCTGCTCCTTGTACGACAGCTTGACCGTACGATTGGCGCCGCGCGCCTCGCGCGAATCCTTGCCCTTTGCCGGCTCTGCCGCCTTCTGCTCCGGCTTGCGCGCCGCCTGCAGCGCCGCGCTGCGGGCCGACTGCTCGACCCAGTCTGAATACCCGCCCACCGACTCGCGCCACACGCCATCGCCCTCGGCGGCCAGGGTCGAGGTCACCACGTTGTCCAGGAAAGCGCGGTCGTGCGAGACCAGGAACACAGTGCCGCTGTAGTCCTGCAGCAGTTCTTCCAGCAGTTCCAGCGTGTCGATGTCGAGGTCGTTGGTCGGCTCGTCCAGCACCAGCACATTGGCCGGACGCGCAAACAGGCGCGCCAGCAGCAGCCGGTTGCGCTCGCCGCCAGACAGCGACTTGACCGGCGAACGCGCGCGTTCCGGCGCAAACAGGAAGTCGCCCAGGTAGCTCATCACATGCTTGCGCTGGCCGTTGACCTCGACCCAGTCGCTGCCGGGGCTGATGGTGTCGGCCAGCGAGCGCTCCAGGTCCAGCGCGGTACGCATCTGGTCGAAGTACGCCACCTGCAGGTTGCTGCCGTTGCGCACGGTGCCGCTGTCCGGCGCCAGTTCGCCCAGGATCAGCCGCAGCAGCGTGGTCTTGCCGGCGCCGTTGGGGCCGATCAGGCCGACCTTGTCGCCGCGCATGATGGTGGCGGTGAAGTCGCGCACCACCACCTTGTCGCCATAGGCCTTGCTGACGTCGGTCAGCTCCGACACGATCTTGCCGGAGCGGTCGGCCTGCGACACCTCCAGCTTGACGTTGCCCTGGACTTCACGGCGCGCGGCACGCTCGTTGCGCATCGCCACCAGCCGCTGGATGCGCGACACGCTGCGCGTGCGGCGCGCCTCCACCCCCTTGCGGATCCACACCTCTTCCTGCGCCAGCAGCTTGTCGAACTTGGCCTGCTCGACCTGCTCGGCCGCCAGCATCTCTTCCTTGCGCGCCTGGTAGGCGGCGAAGTTGCCGGGGAAGGACACCAGCCGGCCGCGGTCCAGTTCGATGATGCGGGTCGCGACGCGGTCGAGGAAGGCGCGGTCGTGGGTGATCAGCAGCACGCTGCCGCGGAAGCCCAGCAGCAGGTCTTCCAGCCAGCGGATCGCTTCCACGTCGAGGTGGTTGGTGGGCTCGTCCAGCAGCAGGATGTCGGGCTCGGCCACCAGCGCCTGCGCCAGCGCCACGCGCTTCTGCAGGCCGCCGGACAGTGCCTCGACGCGCGTGTGCGAATCCAGCTCCAGGCGCGCCAGCGTGGTTTCCACGCGGGTGCGCAGCTGCCAGGCGCCGGCGGCATCGAGCTCGGACTGCAGCCGGTGCAATTCGGCCAGCGCGGCTTCGTCGTCGTGGTTCTCGGCCACGCGGTCGGCGGCGGCCTCGTAGCGCACCAGCAGGTCGTGCGCATCGCCCATGCCCTGGGAGACGGCGTCGAACACGGTGATGCCCGCCTCGAACTGCGGCTCCTGCGGCACGTAGGTGCTGGTCACGCCGCTCTGGCGTGCGATCAGCCCATCGTCCGGCGCCGACAGCCCCGCCACGATCTTCAGCAGCGAGGACTTGCCCGAGCCGTTGCGCCCGATCAAACCCACGCGCTCGCCGGCCTCCAGCGAAAAGTCGGTGTGATCGAGCAGGGCCACGTGCCCGAAGGCAAGCTGGGCGTCGGTAATGGAAAACAGGGCCATGGGAGAAAGACGAGACGACGAGAGAAAGGAGGGACGGCCTGGCAGCCAGGGCTGGCGTGGCACGGCAGCCCGCATTGTAGACGACCGGGGCCAGGCCAAGGCTGGCCCCAAAAAAGAAGGGCCCGCGCACTGCGGGCCCAAGAGTCTCTCCTCGGTGCCCTGCTCGCAAGGCACGAAGCCAGCATATCAACGACCCCCTGCCCGCTCCAGTCGGAAAAGTCCGTAAGGGAAAGTCCCGTCAACGGCGATTTCGGGACGCCGCCGCGGCAAATTGGTACGGCCAAGGCACTCATGCGAAGATGTCGGCCGTGCCAATGGCCTGCCGCCGCCCTCATGACCACCGCTTCACTGAAATTGTCCGACCTGTCCGTGTCCGCGCTCGTCGCCGGGCTGGTCGCCACGCTCACCGGCTATACCAGTTCGCTGGTGCTGATGATCCAGGCCGGCCAGGCCGCCCATCTGACCGATGCCCAGATCTCGTCCTGGATCTGGGCGCTGTCGATGGGCATGGGGATCACCACCATCGGCCTGTCGCTGGCGCTGCGCGTGCCGATCGTGGTGGCCTGGTCCACGCCCGGCGCCGCGCTGCTGATCGCCAGCCTGCCCGGCGTGCCCTACGCGGAAGCCATCGGCGCCTTCCTGCTGGCCGGGCTGATGATGGCCGCGGCCGGCATGACCGGCTGGTTCGACAAGCTGATGCGCGCCCTGCCCGCCAGCATCGCCTCAGCCCTGCTGGCCGGCATCCTGTTCCGCATCAGCGTGGATGTGTTCGTGCAGGCGCAGCACCAGACCGTGCTGCTGCTGGCGATGTTCGCCGCCTACCTGCTCGGGCGGCGGCTGTGGCCGGCCTATGCGGTGCCAGGGGTGCTGCTGACCGGGGCGGTGATCGCCGGCGTGCTCGGCCAGCTCGATTTCTCGGGCGTGCGGCTGGAGTTGGCGGTGCCGGTGTGGACCACGCCGGCGTTCTCGCTGTCGGCCTTTGTCAGCATGGCGGTTCCGCTGTTCATCGTGGCGCTGGCCTCGCAGAACATCCCCGGGCTGGCCGTGCTGCAAGCCGACGGCTACCACGTGCCGGCCTCGCGCCTGATCTCGATCACCGGCCTGACCTCGGCCGTGCTGGCGCCGTTCGGCTCGCACGGCGTCAACCTGGCGGCGATCACCGCCGCCATCTGCACCGGCCCGCAGGCCGACCCCGACCGCAACCGCCGCTATACCGCGGCCGTGGTCTGCGGCGTGGGCTACCTGGTCGCGGGCACGCTGGCCGCCAGCATCGCGGCGCTGTTTGCGGCCTTTCCGCAAGCGCTGGTGGTGGGCGTGACCGCGTTCGCGCTGATGGGCTCGATCGCCAACGGCCTGACCGTGGCCATGCAAATCCCGGCCGAGCGCGAAGCCGCGCTGCTGACCTTCATGATCACGGCGTCCGGCATGACCCTGGCGGGTGTCGGCTCTGCGTTCTGGGGCGTGGTGGGCGGCATGCTGGCGTTCCACGTGCTGCGCCAGCGCGCCGCCTGAGCATCGCCGCTAAAGCATCAGGAAAGCCACGTCCGCGTAGCGGATATCGTCGGGCGACACGCCCCTGCGGCGCTGGAACAAGACATGCTGCAGCACGCGGTCGCGGTGGGCCGCGAAAGTTTCCGGATCCAGGTTCAACGCCACGCGCGCGTAGTGCTCGGCCATCAGCTTGTAGACACGATGGCGCACCTGCAGCATCTCGTTCGCCGCCTGGAGCCGGCTCATTTCCCCCATATGGTCTTCGTCCAGCTGACGCATGCTGACCACCACCCGGGCGTGCATGCCCCGGTAGCGATCTACCTCCGCATGGGCCTTGCGCAACTCCTCGCGCAGCGACCGCACTTCCTGCAACAGCTTCAGGTTGTGCTGCACGCCGCGTTGGATGCGCGAGGCCTCTTCCAGTGCGTGGTCCGCCGCGGCGATGGTGTCCTGCCACGGATTCGCGTCCGGCGCGGGCTCCCCGTCCCCGGCCTGCGAAGACGTCCAGGCGGCCGTGCCGTCGATGCCATTGTGATGCATACCGCTCCCCTTACCCCATGCCCGCCGCCGGCATCGTGAGGTTCGTGCCGGCTTGGTCGGGCTAACTACCGCGACTGCTTTGTAGGACTTTCTTGTGCCGCGGGCCGGCCATGCGCCCGCTTGTTTTCGTCTTTATAACCACATTCAATCCCCCATCGCAGCTTTGCACAACCACCGCAAGGGAGGGACGCGGCTTTGGCGCAACATGCGGGGGCGCTAAGATGCCGGCTTCGGCCCGTTTCGGCCCACCCACTTATGCACTCCCATGAACGGATACCTGCTCCTCGCCCTCGCCATCGTCGCCGAAGTCATCGCCACCAGCAGCCTGAAGGCGTCGCAGGGCTTTACGCGGCTGGTGCCCAGCGTGCTGGTCGTGACCGGCTATGTGGCGGCGTTCTATTTGCTGATGCTGGTGATGCGCACGGTGCCGGTCGGCATCGCCTATGCGATCTGGAGCGGGGCCGGGATCGTGCTGGTGTCGCTGATCGCGGTGGTGCTGTACCGGCAGGTGCCGGATCTGGCGGCTTGCGCTGGGATTGGTCTGATTATTGCCGGCGTCGCCGTCATTCAGCTGTTTTCGAAGACGAGCGCGCATTGATCGTGGGTATGCTCGGCAGTGGATGACACCCACCCACTCTTGCCGCAGTCCCATTTTGGGACTAGCATGCCCACATGCGAATCATAGCGAAGAGGTCTTTGCTCCAGTTCAGCAAGTTCCACCCCGAGGCCAGGCAACCGTTGCTTGCCTGGCATGAAGAAGCCCGCTGCGCGGCCTGGACCGCGCCCATGGACATCAAGGCGCGCTACGCCAGTGCCAGCTTCGTTGGCAGCAACCGCGTGGTCTTCAATCTCGGCGGGAACAAGTACCGGCTCATCGTCGCTATCGCATACCGGTTGGGCATCGTCTACGTGAAGTTCGTCGGCACCCATCTCGACTATGACCGCATTGACGCCGCCACCGTGGAAATGGAGTGATCACCATGGATATCCGCCCCCTGCACACCGAAGCCGACTACCAGGAAGCGCTGGCCGCGGTCTCCACCCTGGTCGACGCAAACCCTGCGCCCGATACGCCCGACGGCGACAAGCTGGAAATCCTCTCCATGCTGGTGGAACGGTATGAAGCCGGGCACTTTCCGATGGATCTGCCGGATCCAATCGCCGCGATCCGCTTTCGCATGGAACAAGCTGGCCTCACGCCACGCGACATGCAACCGTACCTGGGTAACCTCAACCGCGTATATGAAGTGCTGAATGGCAAGCGCGCCCTGAGTCTGGCCATGATCCGGCGGCTGCACCGTGACCTGAAGATTCCTGCGAACGTACTGATCGCCGAGCGCAGTGCGGCGTGAGCCCTGGCGGCGCAGCGGCTGGTGCGCGTGCTAGCCAAAGCGCGCATCGATCTGCTTCCTGGCCCAGTCCGAGGCATGCTGCCATGCCTCGCCTTCGCTGAAGAACTGGCCCGGAACAAGGTGGTGATCGAAGACCTTGAGTGGCGCTCCATCTGCCGCTTTCGTGCAGATGGTCACCTCACCTTGCCAGGGCCCGCCAACGCCAGGAGACGTTGCCGATGCTTCATACCAGTGGTCGCGGTAATAGGTGAACCCTTGGAGATCCATGTCTTTCTCCACTAGTGAGAGTTCAGGAAGTTAGTCGTTGGCGTCGCCTGAAGTGGCTTGGTCAATCTCCCGTTTCGCGGACGCATAGGCGCTATCAATCGCGACCGACTCCGAAGGAGCGAGCGCCCCGGTGTTGTGCCGGTGCCCGTGACCGCGGATGCCATATGACCAGTCCCACTGGCCGCTCGCGTCCTTTTTGGCCTGGATTGAGATCTCCCGGCCTTTGTATCTGAGTTCCATGGCGAGCTCTCCGGAGTTGGGTGGATTGATGTGTAACGGAATGTGGTCCCTGTCGGCGGGGCTAGTCCACAGTAACGCAGCCTGAGGTCAGTCGCCCCGCCGCTTGTCCTCATGCCGCGTCAGGCATTTCTGCAGGAAGCGGAACAGGTTGGTGCCGCAATGCACATGGACACGCGGCAGGCCGAAAGGGTTGTCATCGGCACGCGCCAGCCCGCGCTGCGTCAGCGTGGCGTTGTCGTAGCCAGCCTCGCGCACCATTTCCCGGTGCGCCGCATGCTGTTCGCCATAAGGGTAGCAAAACGCCGTGACCGGCATCGCCACCAAGTCCTCCAGCGCTGCCTTGGAGGTTTCAATCTGCCGGCGGGCTTCCGCCGGCGGCAATGCCGGCAGGTGCACGTGGTCGACCGTATGGGCGCCGACCTCATGGCCGAGGCGGGCCCATTCCCGCACCTCTTCTGCGTTCATCAGCGGAGCAGGCGGCACGCCTTGGCTGGCGTCCCAGACATTGCTGCCGTCGATCTGGCCGGACACAAAGTAATTGGTGGCACTAAAACCGAACTCCGTCAGGACGGGCAGCGCATGCCGGTGGACATTGCGGAAGCCGTCGTCAAACGTAATCCCGAACACTTTGCCGGCAGACTCGCCCCGAACATAGGGCATGAGTTCGCGCATCGACAGGCCGCGATAGCCCAGCCGGCGCATCCAGGCGATCTGCTGGCGGAACTGCGCGGGACTGACGGTCAGGCCACGAAACGGCGTGCCATGGGGCGGCACGATATCAATCTGGTGATAGGTCAGGATCGGGATCGACATGTCGTATGAAGTGCGCGGTTACTGGCTGCGGCTCTGGGTCAGCGCGGCTGGCAGCGGTTGAGGCCGCGCTCCCCGCTCGAGAACCGCCTGGTACACGGCGAGTGTGCCGGCGACGAAGGTATCCATGCCAAAGTACGCCCGACTCTTTGACAGGGCAGCCTCACCCATCTCGGCCAGCCGATCGGGCGCTGACAGGATTTGCTCCAGCCGCGCCCGTAGTGCCGCGATGTTGGCGCACGGCACCACCCAGCCGTCCTGCCCATCGGTCACGTTCTCGGGCAGGCCGCCGGCATCGGAAACCAGTACCGGCAGGCCCATCGCCATCGCTTCGCGGCAGGCAAACGACAACGTCTCGCTCCGCGACAGCACAAAGGCGGTGTGCCCTGCCCCCAGGGTGGGACGAACATCGTCCAGCAAGCCAGTAAAAACGACCTGTTCTCCGAGTCCCAGTGCCGCGACCTTCCCGGTCATGCATGGCAAGGGCGCTTCGCCAGCCAGGATCACGCGTACACCGCTACGCAAGTGGGCGGGCAACTGCGCAACGGCTTCCAGCAGGTCCGTCCAGCCCTTCTCATAGCGGGTACCCGCGGTACTGACGAAGACCGTGCATGCCGAGCCGGCACCGAAGTATCGCGCCCGCAGCGCATCGGCCTCCGCCGGCGCCGGCGGTGCAAAGTGACCCATGTCGACGCCATGGGACACGGTGCTCACCGACACACGGCTGTACGGGGAGCTGCGCAGCTTCCGGGCGACATAGTCGCTGACCGCAATCACATGGTGGGTACCAAGCCACGCACGCAGCCAGTTGCCGACACTGTTGCTGCGGTGATCGTTGTGTTTGGTATAGACAATGCGCGGCCGGCGCAAGGCAACCAGGCGCACGAGCATGACCAGCTTGTGGTCGGCAGAACCGTTGACATGGATGATATCGAAGCGCCCAAGGCTGATGAGCCGCCAGAGCGCCCACAACTCGCGCAGCCAGCGCAGGCCCCGCGGCGCATAGTCGACCGCCGCCACCTCGACGCCCGCGCGGCCGCTGGCGAGCCGGTACAGACGGCTGGTCCGTGGAGCCGCCACCGTCACTTCATACGACGGCGCCAAACCTGCCAGCAGATTGATGACATACGTATCGTGCCCGCCACCGTTTCCGCGGTGGAAGTTCGTCAATAGCACCCGCAATTTCTCCTCCACCTCTGGGAGCTCTTTTGTTGTCAGAGTATCCCTCAATCATTACAGAAAATTACACGGCGACCCATAGGGGTTGGCCCAAACTCCCACCGGAGGACGCGATTTTGTCAGCTTTGGCAGCCATTTCCGTCGAAAACAGAGGTAAACCCCTAATGGCGCTCAAGGAAGCGGGTGCCGCTGCCGTCGCACACCGACAGGCTTCTGCGACCGATGTAAGATTCCGTAACGTATTGAGAACAGTTCTCGTTGACCACGCCCGCGCAGGGCCAGTGACCGGAGCAGCGGAAACTGGCCACGGGGGAGCAAGCGACCTTACGCCGCGCGCAGCGGGCCCGCTAAGTCTTGTGCTGTCGTTCGTTGCCTGAAAATGAAGGGAACCGTGCGGGCCTGGCGCATACCAACAGCAACAAAACGGCCGGGATTGTTAGCTGCGAAGCTTTAAGGGGATTATTCGAGGGGATAATCCATTCTGCGGTCCGCCGACAGGATTCATAAATCTTCACGAATCCGTTTATTTACGCCGGATCAGATGATTGTGAAATTTCCGGTGCCACCTCGGTGCCACGAAAATAATTTGCTGCCCGATTTGGCGGCTGGGTATACTGTATATCCATACAGTATTTAGACGCCCTCCCCCCATGGACATCATGCTCGCCGCCGAAGCCGCCATCCGCGAAGCTATCCCCGCCATCGTAGCCCGCCACCGCGGCGCCGGGCACCCCACTGGCAACATCTCCATTAGATCGAAAACGAGGTCGTCGTGGCCGTCGCCACAACGCGCAAGGTTGATCCGAACATCTTGCGCATGCTGCGTGCTTCGCCCTTGATGGGCTACCCCAAGAACGACGAGATCGCTGACCTCATTCGCCACAAGGTGATGCCGGTCACCTTCGGGGCCATTGTCGAAGCGTGGCAGCATGTCCACTGAGCGGCGCGCGACGCCATCCATATTCCTCGAGGCGCAGTTCTTCGCTGATGACCAGGTCGAAGAGCGGCTGGCCTGCGAAGGCGTCAGCGAGGCGCAAGACGGGATCACCGTCCATGGCGTCGATGTGCGCCACGTGCGCGCGCTGCGCTGGACGCCCGACTACCTGTCGTTCCACGACGACGGGCGAGTGCGACGGCACCCGGTAGGTCGATGGGTGGAGTTCGGCCCGAGCACGGTGAAGTTCGCGCGTCGGTAGAAGAATCAGCGCAGGGGAATCTTCGCTATGTAGACAGCGTCGACAACGGCGCCTGGCTCCATGGCCAGGCTCTGATGCTGGGACTGAACGAAGTGATTGGGCAGCGCGCCGGCTCAGTGTACCGGGAGCGGTCGCGCGATTGGATGAAGATCAAACGACCAAGAGCGGTTCCGCAAAAGCGGTTCACGCGATAGAGGTGCCGACGCGTGCGGACGCGCCGGCGTGTCACCTTTGGTGTAGACCGCTCGTGGTGGACAAAGACCCAATACCTAAAGCGCCTGAGCCATGCTCCCCAGAACAGCCTATAGCAGCCGGCACCCGCATTTTCCAGAGCGACGCGGCAAACACTGAAGTCCACCGCCAGATTCAGTCGGGCGTCTGCCAGCAGACCGCGATAGACCGGGTTGCAAAGGGCTGGAAAGCGCAATATGACCCGGCGTACGCGTCAGGGCTGCACAGCAAGGCAGACTGACTCGGCCTCAAGCCGACGCTACCACCCGCCTTGGCCAAAGCCGAGGCGAAAAAGGAGGAAGCCGGAGCGCTGACTCGAACCCGAACGAGTAGCCCCACCGGGATTTGAACTGCACCCCAAAAGTTGGACACCGATCCAACCTTTGGGGTGTTTTTCATGGCGAAGTACGATGAGAGGTTCAAGCGCCGGGGCGTCGAACGCTATTTGACTGGAAGGGCCGGCTTTAAGGCCCTGGCCAAGGAGATGGGGCTGGATCCCGAGGCCATACGGCGCTGGGTCGGCAGCTATACCCATCACGACACAATAGCATTAAAAAAAGTGCAGCCGGTACGACGTACAGTTCAAGTTATCAGTCCTGCGGTGGATGTGGCGTGACGGGTTGTCCTATCGTCAGGTTGCAGCGCTGTTCGATCTGCGAGGCGGGACCAGCGTCGTCGCGAGGTGGGTACGCCAGTATCATGCGGGAGGAGTGGACGCACTGGCGCCCAGGCCACGACGACGTAGGAAGGAAATGTCGGCCCCAAGTCTCCCAAGCACCCTGCGACGGATGGCCGCGACATCAAGACATCTCCAGCAGCCCGAGTGGCGGTATTTGTACGCCCATTAAAAATAGCTCAGCTATTAGAACAACCAATGATTATCAGCTAGCTACGCTATTGAGTTTGAAAACTAGCATTGCTAGTGCTTCCCCGTGCCGCTAACCCAGGGAAGGGCGTTTGGCATCTCTGTCTCCAGCGAACCGCTGCGAACGCAGCCGCCTATCAGCGCGCTTTCGAAGCGCAGCAGCGCGTGGGTGGCCATCCCGGTGCCCGCGCCGACGGTACGCGAGACCCCAGCAGCGCTGGACCCCGGCCCGACCGTCTACCGTGCCGACTACCCGCGTGCGTACCCGCCTGCTTCGAGAATATCCCCTCCAGCGGAAGCCATCATCTGGAAGCCCGGCATCCACATGCCGCGTGCACTGTGCCGCCTAGTGCTGGAAGTGACCGGCGTGCGCGTTGAGCGGCTGCAGGACTGCAGCGAGGGAGATGCCAAGGCCGAAGGCTGCGGTGCGAACGAAGCCGAGGACGCCTGTGGCAACTATCGGTTGCTGCGGGACCAAATCAACGGCGCCGGAGCCTGGGAAGCCAATCCGTGGGTGTGGGAGGTGGAGTTCCGGAGGGATCAGCGTTGATCCTCAATCCACGCTTTCGCCCATGCGATGCCTGCCGCGACGGCAAATTCGAACGTTGCATAGGAGCCCAGAGGCTCAGACGCCTCCAGAACAAGATGGTCCTTTTGCACGGTGCCAAAGGCTTCGAACGAGCCATCAGCCAGTTGCTTCGCAAAGCCACGAACTATGTAGTCCTTATAGCTCTCAATGCCCATGGTGGCCCCCTGTTTTGGAGATCGTAGCATGAAGCACCTGACCACCCAGACCTTCGACGGTGAGGCCGGCTGCATCCTTTCAGACTGCGAGCAGTACCGCTATCGCCTCTGGCGCGATTGGGATACCAGCCGGCCTGCGCTGGGCTTCATCATGCTCAATCCGTCGACCGCTGACCACCAGGTCAACGACCCGACGATCACCCGGTGCCTGCAGCGTGCGCTGGCCGGCAAGTATGGTCGGCTGGAGGTGGTGAACTTGTTCCCGCTGCGATCAACCGACCCGGACGGCGTTCTGACCCACCCGTCGCCGATGGGCGACCGGCCCGACCGCAACGACTGTGCGGTGATGGATGCGATCGACCGCTGCTCGATGGTGATCTGCGCCTGGGGTGCGCACAAAGCGGCGCTGGCCCGAGCAACGGAGGTGCTGCGGATCGTCAGGATGTGTGGCCACGGCAACCTCCTCTATCACCTCGGGCTTAACCGAGATGGAAGTCCGAAGCACCCTCTGTATATCCGCGCCACCATGAGGCCACGCAAGTTCGAATGAGCGCACCGTACAGCGTCACGCATGATTTAGGGAATACCAACCATCTCAGCGCCGGGACAAAGATGACGAAGCAGGAGGACACGCGTGACTGTACGACCTATGAAGAGGTCGCCGCATATCTGATCGAGAAGTTTGCGAATACCTTGGTGTTACCAAAGTGGAAGGCAAACAACAGGTGACAGGCACTCTGACGGGGATAGAGTGGGAGCTGGATGCAAAAGCTTTCACTGTCCGGGCGAAACCCTAGCTCATTCAGTGCCGTCGATGCCACCCCACGGAAGCCGTGTCCGGTCATGCGCGAGTGGCGAAAATCTGCGGATGCCAACGCACTTTGGAGAACGACGGCGAACGTAGATTGCCCGGAATGCCTTGATTTACTTGGGGAAAGAGAACTTCAGAGAACCACAGCGAACCATTCTGTGGTCCCGCCGACAGGAATCGAACCTGTATCTAGCGCTTAGGAGGCGCTCGTTCTATCCATTGAACTACGGCGAGGGACAGGACTGTCAGGATCGGGAACCGCGGGCGCGGTGATCCTGGAGACGGCCCGGAGTATATCAAAATCCGCACCTGCCCGGCTCGCCGGCGGTGGCGGACCCATCCCGGCGGCCTCGCCCGGCAAGGCGGCCGGACGACGGCAGGCGCGTCGGCCGGCCGGCATGGCGCAGGGCGCGGCGCCCCGGCCGGCGGCGGCCGCGGGCGCAGTTGGCGGCGGCAGTGGCACAGCTGCGGTGGCAGGCTTGTCCGCGCAGGTTGCAGCGCAGTTCCCAGTCGATCAGTCCGGACATGGCAGGCTCCTTGATTCGGTGATGGCCGCGCGGTTCAGGCGAGGCTCAGGCCCAGGTTCAGGCCGCCCAGTTGGGCTTGCAGCAGCGCGCCCAGCAGCAGCCAGCCGATGTGCAGCGCGGCGCGCGGGCGGCGCATGCATGTTTCCACTTGCTCGCTGCGGCTTTCGCCGGACAGGCACCAGGAGCAGAAATGCTCACAGTTGTTGGTCAGCAAGTGGTAGGCGTTTTCGCCCACGCGGGAACGGGCGCGTTCGACGGCCTGACGGCCGGCGAAGCAGGCGCAGGGTTCCGGCCTGACGGCGATGCCGAATCCGGCGGCGAAGGCTTCGAGGGTAGTTTCTTCAACCGGCGCGGCTTGCAGGGAGCGGGCGAAACCGGCGTAGTGGATGACGCGGCCGGCGCCGGCATAGATCCCATGATGGGCGTAGCCGTGGCGTTCGGTGACCAGGTGGGCGCCGAGCGGCAGCGGGTCGGCGAAACGATCGTCGCTGCCGGTAGCGCGTTCTTGTTGTTCCTGGATGTTCATGGCTGGCCTCGGTCTGTCTGGTTGCTGCAGGCATTGCTGCTTCATGCCAGACCAACCGCATCAACCATGCCAACAGCAGGGAGGTACGGCAGGACAACGGCTTGGCGGGAATCCGAGGGTTTTGGAGGGGATGGACTGTCGGATGGCAGCCAACCGCGTGGCGGCCGATCTGTTGGCTGGCAGCCACCATTCGCCGCGCGCCGCCAGGCCTGGGCGGGCTGGCGGGAGGGCTCGCGCGATGCGTACGCTGTGGTGGGTGAATCCCGACACTGGCTGGCCGGGGTGTCGGGTCCACGCCAACGTGGCTGGCCTGCCGGCGTGGACCCTGTTGTCCCCACCCCTCCCTGCAGGCCGCGCCAGCCTTGGGATTCCGGTCGCCCTCCTGCCGGACCCATGCTGTGGCACGCGCCTTGCTCAATACGGGTACCGCCCCCGGCGCCACGCCACATCCACCGGAGACCGATCAAGGCCACCCTTGCAATCAACGACCTCGCCAGCTGCCGCGACCTTGCTCCCGCCGCCATGGCCCGCGTGCGCGGCGCCGGCGGGCGGTGGGTGTTCGGGTGGATCCGCCCGTTCGTGCCCTCGTCTGCGCTGCCGCTCGGGACAGTGATCAACTTTTACGAGATCAACTACAGCTTCTATGCTGATCAGATGAACAACCAGTTCCAGGACATCGATATCCGCAACAACGCGCCAAACGCCAATATCAATGTCCAGGGCGACCAGGGCGCGAGGAACGACGGCCGGCTGATCTGATGCTGATCTGAGCGCCAGCGCCGCCGTGGCAGCGCCCCGGCTCGTCCGGAGCTTCACGCGGACCGGAGACAAGATTGGGTTTCGACTCGCACTTCCAGTGGACCTCGGCCGCATGCACGGACGTCGGGCGCGTGCGCGAACGCAACGAGGACGCTTGCCTGGACCTGCCCGGCCAGGACCTGTGGGCGGTGGCCGACGGCATGGGCGGCCATGCCGTGGGGGACTTCGCCAGCCAGGCGGTGGTCCAGGCGCTGGCTACGCTGCCGCCGCAGCCCCGGCTGGAAGACCGGGTCGACGCCACGCGCGCGGCGCTGCAGGGCGTGAACCTGGCGCTGGTCGATGAGGCGGCGCGCCTGGGCGTGCGCTGCATCGGCAGCACGGTGGTGGTGCTGCTGGCGGGCGATCGCCGTTGCGCCTGCGTGTGGGCCGGCGACAGCCGCCTGTACCGGCTGCGTGGCGGCCAGTTCGCCCGCCTCACGCGGGACCACAACCAGGTCGAGCGCCTGCTGGCGCGCGGGCTGATCACCCCGGAAGAAGCGCGCCACCATCCCGCGCAGAACACCATCACACGCGCCGTCGGCGCGGCCCCGACGCTGGCGCCGGAGCAGCTGCTGACCGAGGTGGCCGATGGCGACGTCTACCTGCTGTGCAGCGATGGCCTGAGCAACGAGGTCGACGATGACGACATCGCGGCGGTGCTGGCGCAGCAGGACGTTGCGCAAGCCGCGCCGACGCTGGTGCAGATGGCGCTTGATGCCGGCGGCCGCGACAACGTGTCGGTGGTGGTGCTCCGTGCGGCGGACCCCTACGGCTCTGACAAGACGCTGGTCAATCCCGAGCTGGACGCCTGAAGGCCCGACCGCCAGCAGCCTCGGCCCCTTCCCCCTTGCTACCCCTTGCCGCCTTCGGCCTGCCGGTTGGCGCGGAAATCCTTCGAGTGGATGCCGTGCTTCTTCAGCAGCATCTGCAGGTGCGAGCGGTTCATGTCGAAGCGCCGCGCCAGTTCGGCGACGGTGCCGCCGACTTCCTGCAAGCCCCGTTCGAGGAAGGCCCGCTCGGCCTCGTCGCTGGCGGCGCGCTTGGCC
Source organism: Cupriavidus sp. CP313 (assembly GCF_054072015.1). Classification (NCBI taxonomy): domain Bacteria; kingdom Pseudomonadati; phylum Pseudomonadota; class Betaproteobacteria; order Burkholderiales; family Burkholderiaceae; genus Cupriavidus; species Cupriavidus sp. CP313. The sequence continues at coordinate 95,679 of NZ_JBSVZB010000005.1, forward strand.
TCGCTCAGCGACGTCGCCATGGTGATGTCCGCGGCTGCCGTGCCCGCGCCGACCACCGCCAGCGCGGCGGGCTTGGGCCGGATGTCCTGCGGCAGGTGGGCCAGGTCGGCGGTGTCGCCGGCCAGGCAGCTCAGCCGGTACAGCAGGTTGCGCAGCTCGCGGATATTGCCCGGGTAGTCGTAGTGCAGCAGGAAGTCGCGCAGCCGCGGCGTCAGCTTGAGCGGCCGCCGCTTGAGCATGCCGGCGGCCTCGTCACTGAAGTACGACACCAGCAGCGGGATCTCGTCACGCCGCTCGCGCAGCGACGGCAGGCTGACGTGGATCACGCTCAGGCGGTAGAACAGGTCCTCGCGGAAGGTGCCGGCCTGGCTCATGCGGCGCAAGTCCTTGTTGGTGGCCGCGACGATGCGCGTATCGACCGAGATCGCCTCGTCCGAGCCCACGCGCTGGATCTCGTGCGCTTCCAGTACACGCAGCAGCTTGACCTGGCCGGTCAGCGGCAGCTCGCCGATCTCGTCCAGGAAGATGGTGCCGGTATGCGCGCTCTCGAACTTGCCGCGCCGGTCGTTGCTGGCGCCGGTGAAGGCCCCCTTCTTGTGGCCGAACAGTTCGGATTCGATCAGGCTTTCGGGAATGGCGCCGCAGTTGACCGAGATAAACGGCTTGTCGGTGCGTGAGCCATTGGCATGGATCACCTTGGCCATCAGCTCCTTGCCGGTGCCGCTCTCGCCATCGATCAGCACCGGCAGGTCGGTCGGCGCGGCCTTCTCGGCAATCTCCAGTGCCTCCAGCAACTTGGGGTTATCGCCGAAGGTCCCTTCGAAAATAAAGCTGCGCTCCACCAGCGCCTGCCGGCGCTCGCGCGGCATGCGCTCGACTTCTTCCTGCGGCGGCGCGGCCTCGGCCGAGGCCGCCTGCACGAAGCGCTCCTTGTGCGACAGCCCCATCACCTCGTCGCGCAGCGTGGTGGCCTGCTTGAGCAGCTTCTCGATCTCCGGGCGGTCAAGCCGCGACGACCAGCGCAGCGTGGAGCGCAGGATCTCGATCTTCTCGATCAGGCCGGCGAACGACACCGGCGAGGTGACCGAGGCGGGGGTGGCACCCTGGTTGTATAGCTTCATGCCGCGCTCAGTTGCTTCTGCACCAGTTGGAAATACATGCCCTTGCGCTCGATCAGCTCCTCATGCCGGCCCTGCTCGACGATGGCGCCTTCATACAGCACCAGGATCTTGTCGGCCTGCATGATGGTGCTGAGCCGGTGCGCGATGATGACTGCGGTGCGCCCGCGCAGGATCTCCTGCATATTGGCCAGGATGTTGCTCTCTGACTGCGTGTCGAGCGCCGAGGTGGCCTCGTCGAACACCAGCAGGCGCGGGTCGTGGTACAGCGCGCGGGCGATGCACAGGCGCTGGATCTGCCCGCCGGAAAGCCCGATGCCGCGCTCGCCCACCACCTGCTCGTAGCCCAGCGGCAGCTTGCTGATAAAGGCATGGGCGTCGGCCATGCGCGCCACCTCCTCGATGCGGCGCCGATCGGGGCTGTCGTCGCCGCAGGCGATGTTCTCGGCGATGGTGCCCGAGAACAGCAGGTTGGACTGCATCACGTAGCCCACCTGCGCGCGGTAGAACGCCGCGTCGATCACGTTCAGGTCGTAGCCGTCCACCGACATCGAGCCCTCGGTGGGCTTGTAGAAGCCCACCAGCAACTTGGCCAGCGTGGTCTTGCCGGAGCCGCTGCGCCCGACGATGGCCACCATCTCGCCCGGCCGGATGGCGAAGCTGATGTTCTCCAGCACGTAAGGCGTGTCTTCGCCGCCATAGCGGAAGTACAAGTCCTTCATCACGATCTCGCCCTGCAGGTCGGGCAGCATCACGCGCGACAGTACGTCCTGCGGCTTCTGCTCGGGCTCCAGGTCGAGCACGTCGCCGAGGCGCTCCATCGCCACGCCGGCGTCGTTGAGCTGGCCCCACAACGCCACCAGCCCCATCAGCGGCGCCAGCACGCTGCCCATGAAGGCGTTGAAGGCAATGAGCTGGCCGATGGTCAGTTCGCGCTCCAGCACCAGCGTCGCGCCCACCCACAGCACCGCGATGGTGGTGGCCGCATTGAGCAGCTGGCTCACCAGCCCCACCAGGATATGGAAGGCCTGCGCCTTGTACTGCGCCTCGAGCGCCTTGGCGTACTTGCGCTCCCAGCGCAGCCGCACCGGGCGCTCGATGCCCATGCCCTTGACAGTCTCGGCGCCGCCCAGTGTCTCCATCAGGTGGGCCTTGGCATCGGTCGAGGCCGCGAACACCTCGCGCGCGTAGGTCTTGACCCTGGGCGTCACCACCACCGTCAGTGCCACGATCGGGATCACGAAGGCGATCAGCAGCAGCGTCAGCTTGACGTTGTAGAGGAACATGATGGTGAAGTAGATAAACACCATCAGCAGGTTCAGCGCCGTGGTCACCGTCGACTCGGTCAGGAAGGCGCGGATGGTCTGGTTCTCCTGGAAGCGCGCGAAGATGTCGCCGGTCTTGCGCTTGGCAAAGAACGACAGCGGCAACGACAGCGTGTGCTTGAAGAAGTGCGACATCATGGCGAAGTCCATGTTGCGCACCATGAAGTTGGCCAGGTAGGCGCGGATCGTCGCCATCAGCTGCGAGAACACGCTGGAGATGATCAGCCCCGCGATCAGCAAGTGCAGCAGTCCAACGTTCTGGTGCACCACCACGCCGTCCAGGATGTTCTGGATGATCAGCGGCGGCACCACGCCCAGCATCTGGATCACGAAGGTCGCAAGGAACAGGTGCGCCAGGATCTTCTTGTATGGGGCGAGATAGCCGATAAAGCGCAGCCACGGCGAGCGCGACACCGACAGCTGGGTCATGCTCTCGCCCGGCGTGAACAGCAGGCAGGTGCCGCTCCAGCCGCGCTCGAACTCCTCCGCGCTCATCTTGCGGAAGCCGATGGCCGGGTCTGCCACCCACACCCAGCGCGACGAGATCCCATACACCACCACGTAGTGGTAGCCCTCCCAGTGCACGATAAAGGGCAGCTCGAAGCCCATCAGCGAATCCCGCGTGCACTGCACCCCGCGCGTGGTGAAGCCGAGCGCTTCGCCGGCGCGCGCCAGGCTGTCCAGCGTGGCGCCCTGGGTGGTCACGTTGGCCAGCTCGCGTAACTTGCCCAGCGTCATCGGGATGCCGTAGTGCCGGCAGATCATCGCCAGGCAGGCCGCGCCGCAATCCATCTCCTCGGCCTGCTCCACCAGCGCGAAGCGGCGGATCAGCTTCTCGCCCAGCTCCGGTTTGGAATGCAGGTCGAGCAGCACCGGGCGCTTGCGCCGTTCGGCCAGCTTCTTCTGCCGATGCAGCTCGCGGTCCAGCACGCGGATGCGCTCTTCCAGCACCTCGCGCAGGCGCGGGTTGCGCTCCAGGATCAGCTGCACCGTCTTCTCGGGGATCACCAGCAGGCGCACGTCGGTTTCGGCAATGGCCGAGGCCAGCTGCTCCTGCCGCATCACGCAGGCGCGCTCGCCGAAGATATCGCCCTGCCCCAGCGTGGCCAGCGGGAACTCGCTGCCCTCCTCGCTGCGCACGATGCGCACCGTGCCCTGGCGCACCACGTACAAGCGCCGGTCCTCGCGCCCGTCCTGCTTCAGGATCTCCTTGCCGGCCGCCACGCGCTTGACGCCGACGCTGCGCACGGCGTCTTCCAGCTCCTGCTTGTCGAGCTTGCCGCGCAGGTCGAAGAGCCGCGCGACAAAGCCGCCGGCCGAACTGATCGCGACATAGCTGGTGATAAAGGCCAGCGCGGCGGGGTTGCCCGCCACCACGGGCTCGCCCACGCTGCGCGGGATCATCAGCAGCTCGGTCTTGCCTGAGGCGCGCACCGACGACTCATGCCGGTAGTCGCGCAGCAGCGCAATATCGGCAAAGACCTCGCCGGCCTTGCGCACGCCCATGCTGATTTCCTTGCCGTGCTCCTCGTTGAACACGCGCACCGAGCCGGACTTGACGATAAACAGGCCCGGCGCCGCTTCGCCGGCATTGCAGACGGTGTCGCCGAAGCCAAAGGTCAGCACCTGCGCGGCTTCCGCCAGGCGTGCCAGCTCCTCCGGCGTCAGCACCGACAGGATCTCGACGGAGGCAAGAAAGGCGGCCAGCGCCGATCCTGCCTCCGGCTTGTCCGGGGCAGCCGCGCCGGCGCGATCGCCGGCCTGGCCGGACTCGCTAGCGGGCTTCGATGACATGTTCCTGCGCCCTGGCCATCAGCCAGTCCTCGCGCAGCAGGCGTCGCACTTCCACTGCCACCTCGCTGTCGAGCGTGGCCTGGTGCTTGTCGCGCACCAGGAAGACCTCGAAGAAGGAACGGTCCGCCGACGGGAACGGCCCCAGCAGGTCCCCCGGCTCGGCGTTGAAGACCTTGGCCTCGATATCGGTCTTGAGCGAGCCGCGCAGCACCTTGCCGATCTCGCCGCCGCGCTCGCGCGTGTCGGCAATGGAATGCTCGCGCGCCATCTCGGCGAAGGCCTCCGGATCATCCTGCAGGTACGAGATCAGCTCCTTGGCCTTGCCCTCGCTGTCGACCACGATATGGCTGACCTCGATGCTGTCGAAGCGCGGCGAGTTGAGCGCAAAGTACGCCTGCACCGCGGCCTCGCTGCAGACCTGCTCCATCATCCGCTCCTGGTAGAGGTTGTCGGTGACAAAGACCTCGAACTCGTCCAGGCTGATGTTCAGCGCATCCAGGTAGTGGTTCATGTCGGCGGCGCGATGCAGGCCCTGCACGCGGCGGAACTGGTCCGCGCGTTCCTGGATCTCCTCGGGCGTGACCACCATGCCTTGCCGCTTCGCCGCGTGCACCGTCAGCTTGTCGCGCACGATCTGCTCGACCAGCCCTTCGAACTGCCCGGTCAGCTTGAGCAGCCGCACGAACTCCTCGACGCCGAGCACCTCGTCGTCGATACGCACAATGCCAGTCATTTTCTCGGCTCCTTTGGCGGCCCCGCGCGCTTGCGCGCCAGGCTGTCCAGATGTGCTTTGCTTGTGTTTCCCCCGACTGCCCCGGCCACGCTAGCCGGCCACCTCTCGGAAGGGGTCCAGCCCCAGGTCGATCAGGCGACGTTCGCGCACCACGATCTCCGCAGTGGCGGTCATGCCGTAACGCAACGGATACTTGTTGTCGGCCACGGCGTAGTAGTCACGTGCCAGGCGCACGCGGCCCTCGTAGACCGGCTGCTTGTCGGGCCCGCCCGGCTTGGTGGCGGGCGAGATGAATTCCAGCGTGCCCTCGATGATCCCGTAGCGCTGGTACGGGAAGGCACTGAACTTGAGCTTGACCGGCAGGCCCTCGCGCAGGAAAGCGCGGTCGCGCTCGGCGATGACGATCTTCACCACCGGGCGCGCATCCTTGGGCGCAATGCCCCCCAGCGGCGTGTTGGCCTGCACCTTGTCGCCGCGCTGGGTGGAGGTGACATCGGTGATCACACCCGACACCGGCGCCAGGATCAGCAGGAAGTTGTCCTTGTCGATGTTCTCGAAGCGGATGCGCGCCGCCGCGTCCGCCACCAGGCGGGCGGTCTGCACCTGCAGGCGCAGCTTGTCCTCGGTGTTGGCAATCTCGCGCAGGGCCGCCTCGTACTGCACGCGCAGCCCGGCCAGGTCCTGGCCGCTGCTTTCGAGCTGGGAACTGGCCTGGGTAAGCTCGCGGCCCAGGCGTGCGTCCAGCTCCGCCAGCCGCGACTGCGCCACGCGCAGGTTGTTCTCCGCGTCCTGCGCCGCGGCGCGCTTGGCATCCACCTGCGACTGCGAAACGCCACCGCCACCCGGCAACGCCAGCAGGCGCGCGTAGCGGTCCTGCTCCTGGCGCGCGAATTCACGCGCGCGCCGGGCGTTCTCGAGGTTGCTGCGCGCTTCCTGCAACTGCGCGCGCTGCTGTTCGGCAAGCCGCGTGGTGCCTTCGGCGATACGGGTCTCGTGCTGGCGCGTGGCCACGTCGATCTGCTGCTTGAGCGCCGCCGCGCGGCGTTCCATCAGCGCCTTCTTGTCGGGGAACTGCTTCCATTCGCGCTCGGAGTCTTCCAGCTTGAGCTGCGCCTCCAGGGCATTGGCCGCGGCCTCGATTGCGCCGCGCGCATTCAGGCGCGCCAGTACGTCGTCCTTGGACACGGGTTGCCCTTCGGCCACGTAGAGGTCGGCCAGCTCGCCGTCTACCGGGGCATAGAAGCGGCGCACCTCGGATTCCGGCGCCAGCGTGCCCTGCGCCGTGACAATGACATCGGCATGCCCGACGAAGGACCACACCAGCCCGCACAGCACCAGCGCGAAAGTCGTGACGATGGTCAGCAACCCCAGGCGCGACGGCTCGGCACTCAACAGGCCAATGCCCTCGGCGCTGTGGTCTTCCAGTGCCTCGGAGAGTGGCTTGAGGCCGCCCTGGCGGGCATCGTCCTTCATGGCTGCCCCGCTTGCGGTGGCGCCGCGGCAGCCGCGGCCGGTTCCGGCGCCTTGCCGGTGTCTTCTCCGCCGATCAGTTCCAGCTTGGTCTTGAGCACGGCGGGATCGAGCACGGTGCGCAATTCGCGCAGCGCGTGCCGCTGCTGGTCGGCCTCGGCGCGGATCTCTTCCTCGACCTTGGCGAGCTGCGCCAGGTCGGCGCTTTCCCCCGCGCGCAGTTGCGTGAAGATGCGCATGCCCTGGCGCGCGTCTCCCTGCGCCTGCGACAGCAACCGGGCCTGCGCGCGGAACTTGGGCGAGATGCCGGGCTCGAGCCGCTGCTCGCTGCCGATCACGCCATTGCTGCGGTATTGCTTCCATGCGGCGACGGCGCTGCCCATCAGCTCCCGCGCGCGCCGCAGGGCGCTGTCGCGCACGCCGTTGACGTCGGCCTCGACCGCCTTGGCGAAGTGGCCGTCTTCGTCGGCATCGAGCATGGCGTAGAAGCCCAGCAGCCGGTCCTCATAGTCCTTGCTGCCGCGCGCGGACTGCAACTCGGCGTACTGCGCCGCCACCTTCTGCTTGTGCGACAGGTCGCGCGCGAGGTCGTCGGCCCAGGGGCCGCCGCTGATCTGCCTGATCCCGGCGAGCGCCGCAGCGCTGTCGCCCTGCTGCCACGCCCTGGCCGCACTTGCATACTGGCGCGACATCTCCGGCGGCGGCAGGCGCGCGGCCAGGTTGGTGAACTGCGCCTGGAACGGCGGCGTGGCGAAGCGGCTGTCGGCCAGCCGCGCCACCAGCGGCCCGGGCCGGCGCGCACGCAGTGCCTGCATCAGCGCGGTGTAGCGGTCCAGGTCCGACTGCACGCGGTCCAGCCCGGCCAGGCGCGGGTACTTCTCGCGATACTCGGCGATGACCGGCTGCAACGCCTCCGGGCGGTCGCGGCCGAGTTCGGCAGCGATGGTGGCGTTCAGCCGGTCGATCGCCGCCAGGTAGACCGAGGCATCGTTCTGCAGGCGGCGCACATCACTGAGCGCATCGGCATAGAGATCGCGGAACGCCGGCACATCGGCCGCGATGCGCCCGAGCGCGCGCTGGTGCGCGGTAGTGTCCTGGTTCCAGTACGCCAGCAGTTGCCGGATCGGGGCCTCGTCGGTGTAGAGGCGGATCGGCGCGTCGGCGCCGCGCTGCGCGGTGAAGCGTTCGAGCCGGCCGATCCAGTCGAGCTCGGCCACCAGCGGCCGCGCATCGGCGTTGTGGGCACTGGGCTTGCGCATCCGGGCCAGCGCGGCATCGGCGCCGCTGACATCACCGGCCTTCAGCCTGGCTGCAAAATCGGGCACGTAAGCGCGCAGCAGTGCCTCGGCGCCGAGGGCCTGCACCTGGGCATCGTCGGGATGACGCGCCAGGTAGTCGTCGGCGGCCTGCGCCGCGCGGGCGTGATCGCCGGCGGCAAACAAGGCCTGCACTTCGCGCTCCGCCGCACCGCGCCAGTACACGGCCGCGCCCGCCAGTATTGCGAGCAACAGCAACGCGCCACCCCATCGCGCCGCGCGCCGTGTGCGTGCGGGATCGTCCAGGCCGAACAGCCTGGCGCCCTCCGCCAGCAACAGCGCGGCACGTCCGCGCTTGCGGCGCGCCTGCGCGCCGTCGTGCGCCGCAGTGGCCGCCGCGGCCTGTGCCTCGGCCTCGGCGTTGACCTCGTCGTCCTGCTGCGCGGCGTAGTCGACGCAGAAGATGTCGAGGAAGGAATCGGCCGCACCGACAAAGGTGGTGCGGTCATCCTCGTCGCGTTCGGCCGGCGCCGGGGAAGCGGCCGGCTTGTCCGGTGCCGCGGCGACGGGCTGCAGCATCGAGCGCGTCGCGGTGGCATCGCCATCGCCCGTGCGCTGGACCTGCGCCTCGTAGACAAAGTGGTTGCCGCCGAAGGCGATCAGGTCGCCGTCGTCCAGCCGCACGCCGTGGTCTGCCAGGCGCTTGCCGTTGACGAAGGTGCCGTTGGTGCTGCCCAGGTCTTCCACGAACGGCACGCCACCCCTGAGGTACACGTGCGCGTGGCGCCGCGACAGGTAATTGACCTGCTGCGGATAGCTGTCGCGGTAGCGCGCGAAGGCATCGTCGGCCTTGCTGATCAGGTACGGGAAGCCGTCCACGTGCAGCGGCTGCAGTCCGACATCGCCGCGTTCGGGCACCAGCGTCACCGCCACCCGCGGCGGCTCGGGCTGCGGCGCGCGCGGCGACAGCCGGACCCGGAACGACAGCGCAGGCCCGAAGGCCACCTCATCGCCATCGCTGAGCTGCGCCGGCTGGCGCGCCACCGCCGCGCCGTTCACGCGCGTGCCGTTCTTGCTGCCGAGATCCGCCACATAAACCGCGCCATGCTCGGCGAAGATGCGCGCATGCCGGCGCGACAGCGGCGCGGCCAGGTCTTCCGGGTAGGCGGCGAACGGCAGCTCGCTGCGGCCGACGGCGAACAGGTCTTCGTCGATGCGGATCTCGCTCAGATCGGGGCGCGCGACGGGCGTCAGGAATACATCGAATTCCTGCGCCAGATCCTGAGAGAGCTCCCGCGTGAATCCCTGGGCCATTTTCACCGGCATTTCCATGATCAGTGCTTCGTCAGGAGCCATGTTTCCAGCGAGCCAACAGCGCGGCTGCCGCGGTGGCAGGCCAGGGGGAGTGAAGCGACTAAGAACATAGTAGGCGACGGCTAAGGCTAGTCAATCGGGCGCGGGACGCGCGGTTGGCACGATAGCGGCACATGCAGCGGGGCAAGCGGCCAGGGCTACGGACGCGTTGCGCAACGCGTTGCTTACGCCGGCATCACATGAACACCTCCACGGAACCTCTGGCAGCACTTATTGCGCGGGATTCGAGGCCGCGTTGCGCACATCGGTATCGGGCCAGCCGCCGCCGAGCGCCTTGTACAGGGTGACGGTGTCGGCCAGGATCTGTTGGTGGACCGCCAACAACTGCAGTTGCGCGGTCAGAAGCGAGCGCTCGGTCTCAAACACTTCCAGCTGCGAGACCACGCCCTCCTTCAGTTGCGCCTCGATCTGCGCGGACACGACGCGCAGCTGCTCAACCTGCTGCTGCAGCTCGATGCGCTGCTTCTTGTGCGCGTCGACGTTGACCAGTGCGCTCTCCACTTCTTCGAACGCGGTCATCACGGTGCGTCCATATTCGTTTTCCACCACACCCACCTGCGCCTCGGTGGTCTTCACGCGCGCGCGTATGTTGGGATCGAGCATCGGCAGGTTGATGCTGGGCGCCAGGCCGAAGGTGAAGGACTTGAGCAGGGAACTCAGCGCAAAGCTGGCGGTGCCGCCGCTCGCGGTCAGGCTGATGGTGGGCAGCTGCGCCAGGCGTGCCTGGCCGACGATGTTGTAGGCCGCCAGCACGCGGTATTCAGCGGCCACCACATCCGGACGACGCGCCAGCAACTGCGACGGCAGCCCGGCCGGCACCGCGGGCGGCTGCACGCGGTCCTGCAGGCGCCCGGCCGGAACCTTGAGATTGCCCGCGGGCACGCCGACCAGCGTCGCCAGCGCGTTTTCGGCCACATCGCGCGAACGGCGCAGTTCGAGCAGGTCCTTGTTGAGACGGTTGATTTCCGCCTGCTGCTGCATCACGCGGATCTTGGGCACCAGGCCGTTCTGGTACATCGCCTGGAAGGTGGACAGGATCTGCCCGTTCTTGGCGACGGTGCGCGATTGCTGCTCGATCTGCTCGTCGAACTGCAGGATCTGGAAGTAAGTGGTCGATACATTGGACACCAGCGTCAGGTAGCCGGCACGCCAGTCGGCCTCGGTCGCGTTGAACTCGGCGGTCTGCGCCTGCACGCCCTTCTCGACCTTGCCCCAGATATCGATGTCCCAGTTCAGCTGGGCGGCGGCGTTATAGATCGTGGTGGACTTCTGCCCGGTGGTCTTTTGGAAGTTCGCGCCGGCGCCGATACCGATCACAGGCAGCGCTCCCGCGCTGGCCTCGCCGATCTGCGCGTTGGCCACGCGGATGCGCGCCGCCAGCACCTTGATGTCGTAGTTGCCGGAAAGCGCCTGTTCGATCAGCTGGTTCAGGTAGGGATCCTTGAAGCCGTGCCACCAGTTGGGCTGCACCGCTTCGGCCGGCGACACCGTGATCGAACCCTGGCGCGTCCATTCGGCCTTGGCCGGGGTTTCCGGGCGCTGGTACACCGGCGGCCGGAAGTCGGCGCAGCCTGCCAGCAGGGCCGTGCAGGCAGCCAGCGCGGTCAGCCAGGCAGTACGGTGCGGCGCGGCGGTTGACGTAACCCCGGGCGAGGCAATGATGGATTCGGGCACGATGGGTTCCTGCGTGCGACGGCGGCGGGCGGGATGCACTTGAGTTATCCATGGCATGCCGGGGCCGCGAAGTCTGTCTGTATTGTGGTGCGCGCGGGCGCGCGCACCAACCCCGATATGCATGGGGTCAGCGGGAGGTGTTGTCTAGGGGGTTGGTCTCGAGCATCGGGTTGGAAGAGACAACCGCAGGGAGCGTGCCAGGGGCTTGGCCATACGCGCTGCTCTCGCTTAAATGCCTGTAAACAAGGGAGTTTTTCGATTGTGGCAGCGTTGTGGAGTCATTGCTGCATGCCTGGCGGTGGGTGGTGGTGGCGGGTTGCGGCCAACAGGTGTCTGGTAGGTGTTGGCGGGCGGGAGACACTCGGGGGGAAGGTGCCCACTGCGCTGGGGTTTGCATCTGGCAGATGCAAACCGCAGCGAGGGGGCCATCGAACAACTACGAGATACAAAGCGCAGCCCCCACAGCACCCCCAATTACTTCACATAAATCGTGATCTTCTTCGAATAAACCGGCGGGTTGGTAGGGATGTGCTTGTCATCGCCCATCAAAAGCTGCAGCGTATGCTTGCCAGGCGGCAGCTCGATCATGGTCTCGGTCTCCCCCGCCCCGAAATGCAGGTGATTGCGGTCGTTGGGGATTTCCTTGTCCATCGGCGGCAGATCCGCATCGATCAGCAGATGATGGTGCCCGGTATTGGGATACTTCACGTCCTTCGGCGCCACCCCCATATTGCGCAGCCCGAACCACACCTTGAATGGCTTGCCCGCGGGCATCGTCTGCCCGTCGTTGGGCCAGCCGATATACAGGTAGGCGTTGGGCGGCGCCGGCGTCGAACCACCCTGCACCACCGCTGACAGCAGCAGGCTGGCGGCAAAGACAGCCGCGGCAAGTAGTCTGGACATGGTGCTCTCCCCTGTTTACTGATCGGCCTGGTCCGGCTTCTGCGGCGCGCGCTGCACCGCTATTTCACCGTGATCGTGATCTTCTTCGAATAGATCGGCGGCTCGAACGGCACGTGCTTGGCATCGCCCATCAGCAACTGCAGCGTGTGCTTGCCGGGCGGCAACTCAATGCGCGCGTCGGTCTCGCCCGCCCCGAAGTGCAGGTGGTTCTTGTCCGAAGGGATTTCCTTGTCCAGCGGCGGCAGCTCGGTGTCGACCAGCAGGTGGTGGTGCCCGCAGCGCGGCGACTCGACGCCCTTGGGACAGACGCCCATATTGCGCAGGCCCATGCGCACCCAGAACTTGCCGCCGCTGATGACCGTGCCATCGTGCGGCCAGATGATGTAGGCCTCGGCATTGGGCGGCGCTGCCGTCGACAGCGAAAGCGACGGCGCAGCGGCCAGGGTGGCAGCCGCCAGCAGGCGGAACAGGAATCGTCTGGACATACGCGGCGCCTCCCGGAAACAGTCCGAAACCCGATCACGTTGTCCCGAAAGCCCATTCTTGTTGCTTGTTGGTCAGCGCTCGGCGATTCGTCATTCAGGTTAGGTCGCAAGCCCGGAAAAAGCGAACCCGGCGCGTCGCGGCAGCATGGCAATGCCCCGCCGGAGACACAAGCGCTGTGCTATCTTGAAGCAAGCCGGTCGACGTCTCGGCAACACCACAATGCGCCCCCGACGCATGTGCCGGCAGCCACCGGCATGCAGCGGGATCGCCGCGGCTCCAGCGAGGTGTGAAGATGTGGCGCAATCTACCAGTCGTACGCGCGGCCGCCATGGCCGCGATGCTCGCCGCCGCGCCGCTGCCTGCGCAGCCGGCCGCCGCTGCCGCAGGCCCTGCGGCCACGCAACCGCTGCTGCTCGCAGGCATCATGCCCAAGAACACCGACGAGCAGTACGAGCTGAGCTTCTGGGAATCGATCAAGAACAGCAATTACGCCGGCGACTATGAGGCCTACCTGAAGCAGTACCCCAACGGGCGCTTCGCGGTGCTGGCCAAGGCCCGCCTGGAGCGGTTGGCGACGTCTGCCTCCGCACCCAAGGCTCAGGCGCCCGCGCCCTCGCCGCCGCCCCGCTCCGGCACTACTGCCGGGGGCCAGGTCACGCGGCCCCCGGCCCCCTCCGCACCCGCCGCGGCAGCGCGTCCGGCGTCGCCACCCGCTGCGCCACCTGCAGCGGCATCGCCGCGCCCGGGCACAGCGGCGGGCGGCGCGGTCGGCACCACACTGCGCAACGGCGAGATCCGCGATTGCCCGACCTGCCCGGTGCTGGTCTCCTTGCCGGCCGGCAGCTTCACCATGGGCAGCAGTGCCAGCGATCCCGCCGAGAAGCCCCCGCATCACGTCACCATCGGCCAGCCGTTTGCCATCGGCCGCTATGAGGTCACGGTCGAGCAATGGAATGCCTGCGCCGACGCCGGCGGCTGCCAGCGCGTCCCTACCGTCGCCGACAGCCCGAAGACCGCGCCGGTGCGCGACGTCAGCTGGGACGACGCGCAGCAGTACGTGGCCTGGCTCAGCAAGACCACCGGCAAGACTTACCGGCTGCCCACCGAGGCGGAATGGGAATACGCAGCGCGCGGCGGCACCGCCAGTGCCTATTGGTGGGGCGACCATATGCGCAAGGGCAATGCCAACTGCAAGGACTGCGGCGACCCATGGAGCCAGGATGCGCCGGCCGCGGTCGGGACGTTCGCGGCCAACCCGTACGGCCTGCACGACGTCAACGGCAGCGTGTGGGAATGGGTGGCCGATTGCTGGCACAGCACATACAAGGGCGCGCCCGCCGACGGACGCGTGTGGAACGAGAACGCCTGCGGCGCACGCGTGATCCGCGGCGGCTCCTGGCGCGAAGGGGCGAGCTACATGGTGTCGTCCACGCGCTTCAAGTACAGCCCCAGCGTGCGGCAGTCGCAGAACGGCTTTCGTGTGGCGCGCGACATGAAGTAGCGGCTGGCGGAAGTGGCAAGCCGGCCAGCTGGCGGCAATCAGCGCGCGCGCGTGGAGATCTGCACCAGGTCCGCGCTGATGCGATCCCGCCCATAGGTGCGTGCCATCTGCGCCAGCGGCTTTTCCAGTGCCTTCAGGTAGTCCTTGTGCAACTCGACCTCTGTGCGCCGGCCCTCGAACAGCGGCGCGGGCGTGGTCAGCAACACCACCAGCTCGGTGCCGAAAGGCCTGGAGATGATCCAGTCGCCACCGTCGCCAACCGTGGCGCCATGGCTGGGCGGCGCCTGGTGCGCAGGCACGCGCGCGCTCGGCACCATGTGCGCCACCTTGCCGTCGGCCGCGAAGTAATCGACATAGACATAAGAGTCGCGCGCCGGCGTGCGCAGATCCAGCACCAGCGGTGAACCCTCGGTCAGCTGCGTGCCCTGGCCGCGCAGTCGCAGCGACGAAGCCGTGCCCCCTTCGCGGTAGCCCGACCAGTACGGCGCGATCAGGGTGGCCACGTCGCATTTGTCGGCGGCCAGCGGCTGGGTGTCGATCGACACGCCCTTCAGCTCCTTGACGCCCGGCAACGCGCTGAGCTGCTCGCGCAGCCGCGCGGCACCCACGCTCTCGGCCAGGAAGCCACGCACACGCAACGTCTGCGCCTGCTGGGTGGCGGTGAGCAGCGAGCACGGCACGCCGGCCAGCATCTTGGTGACGTCGGCCATCGACAGCACTGCCGGACGGGCAGCCGGTGCGGGCGGGGTGACTGGCGCAGCAGGCACAGGTGTAGCCGGGGCCTCGACGCGCGTGTCGCCCGCCGGCGCTTCGGCCTGGCGCTGCGAATGCCAGGCGTAATAGCCGATCGCCGACACGCCGGCCAGCACGGCCAGGACGCCACCGGCCATCAGCGGCGAGCGGCGCGGCGTCGGCGCCAGCGGCACCGCGCTCATGCCCTGCAGGTAGCGCGCCACCGTCGGCGTGCGCGTTTTGCGGTCGAGCGACAGCGCCTCGCGCAGGGTCTTCCATTGCGTGCGGCTCAGCTGTGGCGGCTGCGCCGGCTTGAGCGCGGCATCGCGCGCCTGGTTGGCCGCGAGCCGCTGGTATGGATGCTTGCCGGTCAGCAATTCGTAGGTCACGCAGGCCAGCGCGAAGATGTCGTCGCGCGGGTCGGGCTCGCAGTGGTCGAACATCTCGGGGCTAGCGTAGGCTGGCGTCATGCCGCCCAGCGAGCCGGCATCGAACACGGTCCGGTCGGATTCGTCGGCTGGCGGCAGGAAGCCGCGCGCAATGCCGAAGTCGATCACCTTGACCTCGCTGTTGTCGGTCAGGAAAACATTGGCCGGCTTGAAGTCGCAGTGCACGAAGCCGCGTTCGTGCGCATACGCCAGCGCGTTGCCCATGCCGTTGATGATCGGCATGGCACGCGCCATCGGCATGCCGGCGAAGCCCGGGGCCTTGAGCACATGGCTGAGCGACGAGCCGGACAGGTATTCCATGGTCAGGAAGACCACCGGCCCGTCGCGGTCGAAGTCATAGACGGTGACGATGTTCCGGTGCGCCAGCGTCTGCGCCTTGCGCGCCTCGCGCTGCAGCGCCATCAACGACTTGGGGTGCCCGCTGAACTGCAGGTTCAGCACCTTGATGGCGATATAGGGCTTGCGGTCCGACGCTTCCAGCTTGCGCAGGTCGAGCGCCTTGTACACCGTGCCCATGCCACCCACGCCCAGGCACTCTTCCAGCACGAAGCGGCCGTTCAGCGTATCGCCCACGCCCTTGGTATGCGCCGCCTGTGGCAGCGTGCCCGGCTCGGGCGAGGTCGCATACAGCGAGCCCGTCTGCGTCGCGCCGGCCAGGCGCGTGGCTTCGGTGGCGCCGTCGTACTGCGTGGCGCCGCGGCGCTCGATGCGCCGCATGACTTCCGCATAGACCGCGGGCGGGAACGGGAAGCGCGTGTTTTCCTCGATGACCACGCGCGCGGCCTGGCTGGGCGTGGTGGGGTCCTGCGCCAGCGCCGTTTCGAACGACGCAACAAACTCGTCGTCGGAGAGACCGCCGTTCTGGAACTTGCGGATCAGTTCTTTGAGACTGGCCACGGGATGCCCCGACATGGTTGCTGGCACGGCGCATCCCGCGATGCGGATATGCCCTGCCTTCGAGATGGATACTAGTGCGCACCCATGGCATGCGCAAACCATGCGAGGCCAGCGTGCCACGCCGCGCGCGGGCGCCCTCTGCCAATCGCATCGCCTGCAGTGCGCCACTGTCGCGGCCGCGCCAACACCAGCACGCCGGCTGTTGGCCGCGGCCCGTCACCCACGGCACGCGGCACGCCCCGCAGCCAGTGCGCGCGAGCGAACATCGAAAATAAACCCCCCATGTTTTCAGGCAGTTGCACGTGCCCGGCGAGGTCGGCAACGGCATTGGCACACTCCCTGCGTTAGTCCCTCCCGATGGGCCGGCAATTTCGCCGCCGTCTGAGCGCACTGCGCGGCGGTCCCGCGGGCAAGACCGCGGACCGCCTCGCCTATACTGAAGCGTCCCGCGGCCGCATGGCCGTGGCGCCGCTTGACCGGAGACAGCCATGGCAGTGATCGTCATCAAGGATTTGCCCGACAGCATGGATCTCGACCGGCAGGCCATGACCGCCATCCTGGGCGGCGGGCGCACCGCCGGCGGCCAGGCATGGCATGGCTTGCGGCGCCAGGGCGCCGCGCGCATCGTCGACTACCCGGGCGGATTGCCGGGCAACCGCTATGTGATGCCGCAGGAACAGCCGCTCGGCCGGCTGCCGCGCAAGGCCGCTGGCAAGGATGCAGACGACTGAGCGGCAACCACGACTGCCCAAATGAAAAGCCCGCCATCGCTGGCGGGCTTTGGATGCGGACGGGCCCGGACCACCTGGGTCACGCGGTCAGCAGTTCGGTCATTCTGTTCCAGGCAGGCTTCCCATGATTCCGCCCATGAAGCATGAAGCGGACGCCCATCCGGACCACCCGGATAGTCGCAGGAAGACTGGCGCGTGGAGTCAATGACCGCAGTGCTCGCCGCGAACAGCGGCCCAATGCCGCTGGAAGAGGTCAAGCGGGAGCGTTTTCGTCCGCCCCGTGCGGGCATCCTGTGTGCTCGCGCCTCCAGTATAGGCGGGGGTTTCAGCCTTGCAACCTGGCCAGTGCCGGGGCGTCGCAAGGCTGCCCGGAAGGTGACTGGCGCCTGACATATCCGGTTACGTTTTCGCAGTGCAACAAAAATTCCGTACTCTGCTATAATCCGCGCCGTGAGTTTCGCAACTGTGAGATCCGCCAAACGCCCGGCTGCCTGCCGCGGCGAATCCGCTGCCCTCCCAAGCTCTGTTTCCTCGCTGCCGGACGCCTAGTCATCACTTCATGGCCCCAGCCGCCCAGCAGAACGCACCGCTCACCTGACGTCGCCTCGTCTCCGATCCTGTTGAACAGCCTGAAACCTGAGCTGTTTGCCTGCCAGGGATACGGCCGGACCGCCTAGCGGGACCAGCCACCGCCCTGCCTGCCGCCGTACTGCCAGCTGTGTCTGTCGTAACGGCCTCACCGATTGGCGCCGAAGCCTTTTTAAGACTTTGCACTGCGCCCACCCCATTTAGCTTTGCCGGGGTGCCATGCATTTATTTGACCATTCCGACATGACCCAGCACGACATTCGTGCGGAGCAAGCTATTGCCTCCGCGACCGACGCTTCGATCACTTCCGACGCTGCCCAGAGCCCGCTCGACAAGCTCGACGCCCTGCTCAACCCCAGCCCGGCAGTTGAAGAAGCCCCGGCCGTGGAAAGCGGTTTCGCCACGCTTGGCCTCGATGCGGCCATCCTGCGCGCCCTCTCCGAACTGAACTACAACACGCCCACGCCGGTGCAGGCCCAGGCCATCCCGGCCTTCCTCGCCGGCCGCGACCTGCTGGTCTCGAGCCAGACCGGCTCGGGCAAGACCGCCGCGTTTATGCTGCCCGCGATCCAGCGCATCAGCGAAATGCCGGCGCCGCAGCGCGCGACCGAGCCCGCCAAGCGCATGAAGGGCAAACGCCCCCGCCCGTCGCCGGCCCAGCCCGCTCTGCTGGTGCTGACGCCGACGCGCGAACTGGCGCTGCAGGTGACCGAGGCCGCCGCCAAGTACGGCCGCAACCTGCGCCGCATCGTCTGCGCCAGCATCCTGGGCGGCATGCCCTACCCCAAGCAGCTGGCCGCGCTGTCCAAGATGCCTGACATCCTGGTGGCCACGCCGGGCCGCCTGCTCGACCATATCGACGCCGGCCGCATCGACCTGTCGGCACTGCAGATGCTGGTGTTCGACGAGGCCGACCGCATGCTCGACATGGGCTTTGCCGACGACATCGACGCCATCGTCAACGCCACGCCGGCTTCGCGCCAGACGCTGATGTTCTCGGCCACGCTGGATGCGCGTATCGGCCAGCTCGCATCGCGCCAGCTGCGCGACCCGCAGCGCATCGAGATCGCCGCGGCCCGCGCCGACCAGAGCCATATCGAGCAGCGCCTGCACTTCACCGACGACATGTCGCATAAGGAACGCCTGCTGGACCACCTGCTGCGCGACGCGACGCTCAAGCAAGCCATCGTCTTCACCGCAACCAAGCGCGATGCCGATTCGCTGGCCGAGCGCCTGTCCGACACCGGCTTCTCTGCCGGCGCGCTGCACGGCGACATGACCCAGGGCGCGCGCAACCGCACCCTGACCGCGCTGCGCCGCGGCAACCTGCGCGTGCTGGTGGCCACCGACGTGGCCGCGCGCGGCATCGACGTGCCCGATATCACCCACGTGGTGAACTTCGACCTGCCCAAGCAGGCCGAGGACTACGTGCACCGCATCGGCCGTACCGGCCGCGCGGGCCGCTCGGGCACCGCCATCAACCTGGTGAACCACAACGACATGTTCCAGTGGAAGCGCATCGAGCGCTTCACCAACCAGCGCATCGACGCTTCGGTGATCGAAGGCCTGGAGCCGCGCCGTTCGCCCAAGCCGCGTTCCAACTTCGGCGGCAAGCCGGGCGGCGGCCGCGGTGACTCCCGCGGCAATGGCGGCGGCTACCGTGGCGGCGAACGCAGCTTCGGCGACCGCAAGTTCGGCGGCGGCGAGAACCGCACCGGCTTCGGCGAGCGCAAGTTCAGCGGCGAGAGCCGTGGCTTCGGCAACCGCCCGGAAGGCGCACGCCCGTTCGGTGATGACAACCGCGGCGGCTTCGGCAATCGTGAAGGCGGCTACCGTGGCCAGGGCCAGGGCGGCCAGGGCGCCGGCTACCGCGGCGCCAACGACGGTGCGCGTGGCTTTGGCAACCGCGAAGGCGGCCGCAGCTTCGGCGACGACAACCGCGGTGGTTTCGGCAACCGCGACGGCGCCGCCCGCAGCTTTGGCGACAACAACCGTGGTGGCTTCGGCGACCGCACCGGCGGCGGCTATCGTGGCAACACCGCTGGCAACACCGGCGGCAACACCGGCGGCAACGGCGAAGGCCGCAGCTTCGGCAACCGCGACGGCAACCGTGACGGCAATCGCAGCTTTGGCGGCGGTTTCGGCGGCAACGGCAACCGCAACAGCCGTTCGCGCTACGAGCGTTGATGTGGTGGTGCGCTAAGCGCACCTGCCAGGCAAAAAAAAAGGCACCCTCGGGTTAGCCGTTAACAAAATCTGTTGAAAAGCAAAACGGGTCCCGTCTTTCAGATGGGGCCCGTTTTTTTGCCTGTAAACAAGGGGTTCTGCGCTGGAGAAAGCCACCCCTTCCTCTCCTGAGGTGCAAGGTCGAAGCGTGACGTTTGCTGCACGCGCGTTTTGCGGCTTGCGCAGTTGCCTTCGTATGAGGTCTGAGCGTCGCAGAACGACCCGAAGCAGACGAACGTCGAGTCGCTAAGTCGGCGGCGGTTTCCGAGGACACAGCAGCCGTTCGTCGACCAACGGTTTCTTCGGTCCAGCCACGCCCGTCGCGCTGCCCCGGAACAACGGATCGGCTCGCGAGCAATCCCAATTTTCTTACCCGTTTGAGCCCACGGATCTCGGCATCTCCCGTTCAACTGCGGGTAAGACCAAATAGTAGTCATCGAGTGCTGCGCAGTTCCCTCGCAGCGAGTGGGACCCCAGTACAGTCCAGATCCTCCCGTGCTTCGCAACGAAGTCATACCCTGCGAATCCTCTTGCATTACGATCGTAATGGTATATTACGATCGTAATTTCATGAGGCTGCGACCCTCTTCGCGGTCGTGAAATGCCGGGTCACACCTTTCTTGTGAGGAATTTATGAACGACACGATCGCCAGCTCTAGCCAAACGTCTGAGCCAGAAGTGCAGAGGTTCGCTTCACTCGGGCTCGCCGCGGCCGCCGACGCGATCCGCGGCGGTGAGATGACATCAGAGGCGTACGCCACGGCTTTGCTGCGGCAGGCTCGGTCGCACGCTGACCTTAACGCTTTCATCACCATCGACGGAGACGCCGTGCTTGAGGCTGCGAAGAACGCAGACAAGGCGCGGTCGGCCGGGGCGGAGGGTCCCCTACTGGGTGTGCCGATCGGGGTGAAGGACAGCTACCTGACGAGGGGGCTGTCCACGAGCATCGGCCTCGATCGTCTGGCGCACTTCATTCCGACGGAAGACGCCGATGCGGTCCGGGCGATCAAGGATGCAGGTGCCCTCGTCTTCGGCAAGAACAATCTGGTGGAGATGTCCTATGGGCTGACCGGGCACAACGAGCGCTATGGCCAGGTGAAGAACCCGCGCGCCCACGATCGCGTCACGGGAGGGTCATCAAGCGGTTCTGCCGCATCCGTGGCCGCCGGGATAGCGCCCGCCTCCTTGGGTGGCGATACAGTCGGATCGATCCGTGTGCCCGCGTCGCTCTGTGGTGTCGTCGGGTTCAAGCCGACCACAGGACGCTGGCCGCGTAACGGCGTCGCACCGATCTCCCACACTCTCGATACGACGGGTGTATTCGCGCGTAGTGTTGAGGATTGCATACTGCTGGACCAGGTCGTCACCGGGGAGCAGGCTGCGGAGCCCGTCGAGTGGGATTTCAACCTTAAGGGAGCCCGACTGGCCTTCGCGCCGCGGCAGTTTCTGGGCTTGGTGGACTCGGAAGTCGAGGATCGTTTCCGTGAGGTAGTTCGGCGGTTGCAGGACGCCGGCGCCGAGGTCTTTGAGATCGACCTCGGGGAAGATTTCAACGCCCTCATCCAGACAACTACGTGGGGCATTTTCGCCCATGAGACCCAGGGCGCGGTCTCGGGATTCCTCCGTCTACACAATATTCCGACCACGTTCGAGGCGATTCACGAAGGCCTCAAGCCCCAGCTTCGCCAAGCGTGGGAGCACATCGTACTGCCGGCCGGTGCAGGTGCTACCTCAGTGGAGGCCTATCAGACTGCGCTCAACGTAAGCCGTCCGGAAATCCAGCGCCGCCTGAACCAGGCATTCGTCACGCGAGGGGCGCTTGCCATTCTGCAGCCGACGACGCCCTGCATGGCGCCTTCGATCGAGGAGCAGGAAGAGTTCCACATCGCGGGCCAGGAAGTCAGCTACCTCGCTTTGGCGAACCACACTTTGTCAGCGAGCAGCGTGGGTCTGCCGGGTATCAGTCTCCCTGCGGGCATGTCTCGCGCGGGCCTTCCGATCGGTCTTGAGCTGGACGCCCCGCTGGCGAGCGACCGGGCGCTTCTGAAGCTTGCCCGCCGGATCGAGGCAGTCTTAGGCACCCAGCCGCCGACGCTCTGACGTTCTAGCCCCTTTCCGTGGGAAACGGGCCAACCCCGAACAGCAACTGAAATGAGGATCAACAGATGGCCAATGCACTGTACTCCACGCGCACCATTTCGATTGAGCACGTCACAATCAAATCGATAAAGCCATTTGAGGAAGTTCGAGCCAAGCTCGTGGCCTTGGCGCCTCGCATCGATGATGGGATCTTCACGCTCCTGCGATACGGCGAAAGCACGCGCGCGCTTCGAGAGTTGGAGGCATGTCCGCCACTTACCATTTTCGGCCAGCGTGACCACGGGGCGCTGCTGGCTATTGCAGGGCTGACGCGCCGATCCATCCAGTACGATATCGGCAATCCGCTCACCGCGTCGAAGATGACCCGCCATCAACTGTCGGCGGGACTCTATGCACCCATCCGTGTGCTGCTGCGCGAGGATGGCGATGGTGGTGTCGGGTTTGAATATGATCGACCAGCCTCCGTTTTCGGCCAGTTCGGCAGCGAGGAGGTTAATACCGTGGCTCATCAGCTTGATCGCGACCTCCAAGCCTTGTTGGAGGCGGCTGCAAACTGACGGCCGCGGGACACGAGTGGAGAGAAGATGCGTTTCGAAAAAGGTCACAAAGCCACGACTCGGCAGCATATCCTCGAGGTCGCCTCGAAATGCTTCCGCCGAGAGGGAGTCTCGGCTGCGGGCATCAGCGGGATCATGGGAGCGGCCGGCCTGACCAATGGCGCATTCTATCCCCACTTCGGGTCCAAGGAGGAGCTTGTTCGCGAGGCGGTCGGGGGCGCGCTCGCAGAGCGGCAACTGGACCTCGAACAGAAACTCCAGACGGGCGCTGACCTTGAGGGAGTGATTCGAAGCTACCTCAGTCAAGCGCATCGCGAGGACCTGGCATGCGGATGTCCTTCGGCGGCTTTGCTTCCGGAAATCGCTAGGCACTCGGTGTCAATACGGCAAACCTATGAGGATGGGTTGCAAAGCTTCGTTGCGACGTTGGCCGCATTGCTCCCAGATGCGGATTCCACAGCAGCGGGTCGTCGGGCAACAGCCATCTTCGCTCTCATGGTGGGAACCCTCCAGTTCGCGCGCGCCGTGCCAGACGTTGCACGCGCGGAGCAAATCCTGGAAGGCGGCGTCGAGGCAGCGCTCCTCCTTGCCCGAGAGTCGCCCGTATGAAGATTTCGTCGCGCGCGCCCCAGCCTCCTCAGGCTGAGCCAGCTCAATGCCCGAGAACCAAGGTGACCTGCAGATGGACCACCGACTGCCACCGGCGTGAAGCAGCCGTTCGAGCATCCGCCCTGTGACCCAATTGAACGGCAGAAACTGGCCGAACCCTGCCGTCGGACCATCGATCTTCCCCGCAAATCAACGTGACGCAGAAAGAAAGCCCACCCCCTGGGGGCTGGCAAAGGCTGCTCCATATTTCACAAAATCCCAACACCGTTGTGTAACGGGCAGGGCCCGAACCCCCCGGATGCGGCACCGTACCCTAGTGGGCTGATGGCGGCTGGGTCGTGGGGGGCTACTGTTGGGGATGACATCGTCGGCAACGCTACTCCCATTGCTACCGCAGCACGTCGCTATGAGAAATAGATGATGTCCTTGTAGTCGAGCACAGCCTTGGCCAAGCCCAGCCGCATGGCTGGGGTGTCCTTTACTCCATCTGCAAGCCAAATGTAGTTATGACAGGCGCGCAAGATTGTCAGGAGCTTACCGATCTGCCCAGGCCTGTACGCCGAATAGCCATTCCACACCCTCCCGCGGTTTGCCGACGAGGATATTGGCCGCTCCAGCATTGCCGAGCGGCGGCGGATGCGATTGAACCAGGAGTCCACTGCAAGCAGGCTCACTTTGTTGTGCAGCCAGGCCAGATGGTCAGGGTCATAGTCGCCAAAATCCGTGAGGAGGCAACTCGCCTTCTCTGGCTCAGCCATCGTAGGCAGTGGGTGGAAGACCCAGCGATCCGTAACCTTGCCGATTGTCGCAGCGGCTTCGCAGCGCTCGCGCAGCAATAGCAACTTGATCTAGCTTTCCGTCAGCTCTGGATACGCTGCTGCGCGCTCCTCGAACTCTTGCCGGGCTTTTGCCACGAGGACACGCTTCTGGTCGATGGTCATCTCCTTCGAGATGCGTACGAACAGCGCGTCGACGCTGCGCTCCTTAATCCGTTGCGCAAACGCCCCCAAGCAAGCCGCGCGCATTCCAGCATCCATGTCCAAAAAGAAGCGCAACTTCTCCGTGCCAGCCAAGAGGCGTTCGAGGTGGAGGAAATGCCCCCAGAGCGTGTACTCCCCATGCACCAACATGCCATTCTGCGGGAGCTTGTTATTGCGAGTGAAACCCTCGGGCGCTTCAGCGTCGTCACGCTGGCGCGCTTGGTCGTACCGGCCAGCAATTTCGCCGGCCAGCGTTGACCACGCTCGCCGTTGCCCGGTGGATGCAACGGTCGTCCGGAATTCAGATTCAAGCCAGAGGCGGGCGAATCGGCGATGAGGAGGCGGAAGGACCGAATCCCCGAGGCGGTCCGCCTCCCGCTCAACTGACTCGGGATCCATCTCTGGATCGAAGTTCGGATTCATGGCGAATACGTAGCCACTCCGCTTGTCGGCTGAAGCTACAGCGGAAACAACGACGTTGCGGCGGTCCTTGCGGTGGGTCCAGTTGACCACGTAGTCCTGGCGATCGACGCCAATGTAGAGGCGCCGGAATCCCATCTTAGGCAGTCTCGACTCGCGTTCCGCGAGAAACGCCAAAGCCTGTTGGTGAAAGAAGTCGATCCGCTCATAGAGGACGCGAGGTGCAATGTTCGCCGCTTCGCAGATGCGGCGCAATGGCATCTTGTTCGCCAACATCGAGAGAATCAACGGATTCTTGTCCGAGCGGATCTGGCGGGCGATCGGGTTGCGCCCGGCCGGCTTGACCGAGAACGTCTTGCCACATGCCCGGCAGCGAAAGCGCGCCGAGATTGCTCTTCATCGAAGAGTGTTCCCGGCAAGCGTTGCAGCGTATTGAGCCCCCGACGAGCGTAGACCCGGTCAGGGTGTAGGGATTCTTGGTCGCCCCGGCCGGCGGCGTGCCTTTGCGCGCTGCTCCTGGCACTGGGACACCGAAATTCTCACATGGTGGATTTTTGCAGAAATTGACTTGGATTCCGGCGATCGATTCTGGGACGCGCGGCGGTTCCGAAGACGGCAGTGCAGAGGTAGAGGACATGGACTTCTCCTCCGGCGAAGTGACGCGCGAGATGCTGTCAAAAACGAAGCTGCCGACGAATTCGTCGGCAGCCTTTGGGGAGTGACCCTAGGCCGGACAAGGATCCTAGGGCGATTTCTTCAAGTTTTCAACAGATTTTGTTAACGGCTAGAACCCTCGGGTGCCCTTTTCCGTTGTCGCGTACAGCCCGCTACAGCGCGCAGGTGCGAAAGCCGATAAAGGAAAGATCATCCTCTGGCAGCCGCGCCCACCTTGCCCGCACATGGCGCAGCCGCGCGGGGCTGGCGAACGACACACCGCGCACCGCCTGGTGCGTGCCGAAGCGCCCCACCACCTCGCTGTCGGACGGCGCGGCGGCAAATCCCGCGTACGGCTCGTAGGGCGTGGCAGTCCACTCACGCAGCGCCCCCCACTGCAGGCCGCGGTTCTGCGTCGCGGCGAGCTCCCATTCCGATTCCGCCGGCAGGCGCCGCCCCGCCCACACGCACCACGCCTGCGCCTCGTACAGCGTGACATGGCGCACCGCCTCATCCGGGTTGAGCGTGCGCAGCGAGCCGAAACGCTCCACCATCCAGGCGCGCGAATCCGGATGGCGCGACCAGTAGCGCGGCGCCGAGCGTTCCTGCGTCATCAGCCACTGGCGTCCCGCTGACGACCACCACGCCGGGTGCTCATAGCCGCCGTCCTCGACGAACTCGAGGAACTGCGCGTTGCTGACCGGCGCCATGTCCATTTCAAACGCGGGGATGTAGGTGGGCTGCGGCGGCAGCTCATCCGGCCAGGCAAAGCCGTCGGGATCGCTCCAGCCGAGCGTGAAGCGACCGCCCGGGAAATGCAGCGTGCCGCCATGCCCCGCAGGCTGCACCGGACCGGCGCCGATGGCCTCGGTGGGCGCCATGCCCAGCGCCTGCAACAGCGCGGCCACGCCCTCGCCCTGCGCATCCTCATGCAGCAGCGCGCGGCGGTACGGGTACAGGGTCAGGTCGCTGTCGTCGGGCAGCAGCGCGATCCGGCGCAGCACGCCGTCGAGCACGTCGGCGGCATAGCGCTTGACCACCGCGACGTCGGGCAGCGTGACCTCCCAGCGCTCGTCGGGGCCGATGCGGTCCGGGTCGAACCACTCGTCGGCGCCGTCCAGCAGCGACGGCTCCAACGCCACCGGCACCGGCACGCCGCCGCGGTCCACCTGGCGCACGCCGCGCAGGCACCACCACTCCGCATGCCAGGCCACGTGCCCGAGCGTCCATAGCGGCGGATCGGCATCGTACTGATGCGGCACGTCCCAGGCGCGGCGCGTCTGCCCGAACGGTGCCAGCCACGCCAGCATGCGGTTGCGCGCATCGACCAGCGCCTGCGCCAGCCCTTCGCGCGGCAGCCGGCGCGGGTCGGACCAGGTCGCCTTGCCGCCGGTGAAGTAGAGATCGGGAAGCATGGGAAAGCCGCTCATCGGGAAAGTCGGTACAGGGAGTAAACAGTGGACAGGCAGTGACCGAAGCAGGCAACTGTTGGCCAGGCGCTCGCACGCCAGGCCGGCCGCGGCCATTATGACACTCCCTGCCATCCCTGCCGGATGGCGCCCGCGCGGGCGGATCAGCCGCGCGCGTGGAACACGGCGAACCAGCCGCTCGGGTCGGTCCAGTACACCGGGTCGTCAAACCCGGCGGCTTCCAGCAATAGCGTGAAATCCTCCGGGCGGTACTTGTAGGAGTCCTCGGTATGGATCCGCTCGCCCGCGGCAAACTCGCGCGCCCCGCCCTGCCACTGCACGCGCACGTCGCGGCACGCTTGCAGATGCATCTGGATGCGCGATGCCGCGCGGTCGAAGCTCGCCACATGGCGCCAGTCGTCCAGCGAGAAATCCGTGCCGACGATGCGGTTCACGTTGCGCAGCACGTTGCGGTTGAACGCGGCGGTGACGCCCAGCGCATCGTCATAGGCAGACACCAGCGTGGCTTCGTCCTTGTGCAGGTCGACCCCGATCAGCACGCCGTCGCCGCGCCCGGCCGCGCCGCGCATGCGCTGCAGCAATGCCAGTGCCTCGACCGGGGCGAAATTGCCGATGCTCGAGCCCGGATAGAAGAACAGCCGCCTGCCGCGCCTGACGTTGGCGGGCAAATCGAACGGCGCACACAGGTCGGCGCCCAGGCCCAGCATCGGAATGTCGGGATGCTGCTGCTGCAGCGACGACAGCGTCGCGCGCAGGAACTCCACCGAGATATCCAGCGCCACGTACTGCGCCGGGCGCAGGCTGCCAAAGAGCCTGGCAGCCTTTTCGCAATTGCCCGCACCCAGGTCCACCAGCACGCAGCCGCTGCCGGCACGCGCGGCGATGGCCGGCGACGCGCTGGCAAAGATCGCGGCCTCGGTGCGGGTCGGATAGTACTCAGGCAGGTCGGTGATGGCCTCGAACAGGCGCGAGCCCAGCACGTCGTAGAAGAACTTGGGGCTGATGGCGGCCTGCCCGGCACGCAGCCCGGCCAGCACCTGCTCGCGCAGCGCGCCGCTGTCCTCGCGGTATTGCTGCACGAACTCCGGCTGGGGCGGCGGCCGGTGCGCACGGCCATTGGCCAGCGCGACCAAGGCGGGCGGTGCGGCCGCATGGCCGTTGTGGTGGTTCAGGGGTGGGAAAGGCGTCTGCGGGGCTTTGTTCTGGAAGGGGGTATTCGGCGGATTCGGGACAGCCGGCATGTCGTTTCCTTGTGTGGTCGCGAATGGTCACTGCTTCAATGCGTAATCCCCAAGGCCGCGCTGTGCATGTCGTGCGCGCCGGTCTCCGCAACACCTCCCTGTGCTGTCCGGGACGCATCGGGCGAAGCCGAACTTAAAGGATAGGCCCATCCGGCGGATCGCGCACCGCAAGATCCCCATATGCGCCGTATGCGGCATATCAGAAACCTTGAGTCAGTATCTTTCCTAATGAGGCATATCCCTTGCAGTTCGTTTATAATGCGGCCCAACGCGACCCCCACAACGGGTCGCGTCCCTCAAAGGGGAGTAGCTCCGGGGCCCATGCCCTTAGCACAATCGTCATTCCGGGACCCGTGTCCCCGGTTGTGCTGACCGCCGGTGCGCATACCGCGCCTGTGGTCGAGCAAGACCTTTGCAACCTGGTTTTCATGGTTTGCAAAGGCGGCCCCATCCCCCGTGCTCCAGGAATCCAGGCGAACCCAATACGCGCCCCGCGCTGATTCGTACCCTGAGGAGAGTTCATGGAGTGGTTTACCGATCTGTTCACGATGCAGTTCCTGACGGCACTGCTGTCCATCGTCGTCATTGACCTGGTGCTGGCTGGCGACAATGCCATCGTGATCGCCCTGGCGGCGCGCAACCTGCCCGCCCACCTGCAGAAAAAGGCCATCATCTGGGGTACCGTCGGTGCCGTGGTGGTGCGCTCGGCCATGACGATCGGCGTGGTCTGGCTGCTGAAGATCCCGGGGCTGATGCTGGTTGGCGGCCTGGCGCTGGTGTGGATTGCCTACAAGCTGCTGTCCGATGAAGGCGACGGCGAGGGGCACGGCTCGGGCGCCTCGACCCTGTGGGGCGCAATGAAGACCATCATCATCGCCGACGCGGTGATGGGCGTGGACAACGTGCTGGCCGTGGCCGGTGCCGCGCACGGCAGCTTCCTGCTGGTGGTGCTGGGCCTGCTGATCAGCATCCCCATCGTGGTGTGGGGCTCGAGCCTGGTGCTCAAGCTGATGGGCCGCTTCCCGATCATCATCTACCTGGGCGCGGGCGTGCTGGCGTTCACGGCGGTCAAGATGATCGTGCACGAGCCGATGATCAAGGCGTTCTTCGAAGCCAACCCGGTGGTCAACTGGGGCCTGTACGTGCTGATCGTCGGCGGCGTGCTGGGCGCCGGCTACCTGGTGCAGAAGCGCCGCGTGCAGCAACCGGCCAGCAGCCACTAAGTCGGCAAGCCGTGCCAGGCATGGCCGGGGCACCCGCCCCGGCCAGCCCGGTGAAGGGCCATCCTGAGGGATGGCCCTTTTGCTTTAAAATGCCAGCTTTGCGGGACCAGCGCCCGCGTCACTTCCCATCCCGCCCCGCGCCGATGAAACAGTACCTCGACTTCATGCGCCATGTGTACGAGCATGGCACCGACAAGGCCGACCGCACCGGCACCGGCACGCGCTCGGTGTTTGGCTACCAGATGCGCTTCGACCTGCGCGCAGGCTTCCCGGTGGTCACCACCAAGAAGCTGCACCTGAAGTCGATCATCCATGAGCTGCTGTGGTTCCTGCAGGGCTCGACCAACGTGCGCTGGCTGCAGGAGCACGGCGTCACCATCTGGGACGAGTGGGCCGACGAGAACGGCGAACTGGGTCCGGTCTACGGCTCGCAATGGCGCTCGTGGCCGGCGCCGGACGGCCGCCATATCGACCAGATCACCGACCTGGTGGCGCAGATCCGCGCCAACCCGGATTCGCGCCGCCTGATCGTATCGGCCTGGAACGTGGCCGACATCCCGCGCATGAAGCTGCCGCCCTGCCACGCGTTCTTCCAGTTCTACGTGGCCGATGGCCGGCTGTCGTGCCAGCTCTACCAGCGCAGCGCCGATATCTTCCTGGGCGTGCCGTTCAATATCGCCAGCTATGCGCTGCTGACCCACATGATGGCGCAGCAGACCGGGCTGGAAGTGGGCGACTTCGTCTGGACCGGCGGCGACTGCCATCTGTACAACAATCATTTCGAGCAGGTGCAGACCCAGCTGGCGCGCGAGCCGCTGGCGCTGCCGCAGTTGAAGATCCTGCGCAAGCCCGACAGCATCTTCGACTACCGCTACGAAGACTTTGAACTGACCGGCTACCAGTCGCACGCCGCCATCAAGGCACCGGTGGCCGTATGACGCTGCTGACACTGGTCGTCGCCCGCGCCCGCAACAACACCATCGGCCGCGACAACACGCTGCCTTGGCGCCTGCCGGAAGACCTGGCGCACTTCAAGCGCACCACCATGGGCGCGCCCGTGATCATGGGCCGCAAGACCTGGGACTCGATCGGCCGCCCGCTGCCGGGGCGCCGCAATATCGTGGTCAGCCGTAACCCGGACCTGCGCATCGAGGGCGCCGAGGTGGCGGCCTCGCTGGAAGACGCCCAGCGCCTGTGCGTGGGCGCGGAGCAGATCTTCCTGATCGGCGGTGCGCAGCTCTATGCCGAGGCCATGCCGTGCGCGGACCGGCTGGTGGTGACCGAGATCGATGCGGACGTGGAAGGCGATGCCTTCTTCCCGGCGATCGACCGCACTCAATGGATTGAAACCGCGCGCGAAACGCATCATTCGGAGGCGAATGGCTTCGACTATGCCTTCGTCACGTATGAGCGGCCGCCGTCGGACGAGTCGTAAGGCATTGCGCGGGAAATAAAAAAGCAGGCCAGCCGGCCTGCTTTTTCTTTGGGTGGCGCGCGCCGCTCAGGTGCCGGCAATCGTCATCTGCTCAAGCAGGATCGAGCCGGTTTCCTTGGTGCCGCGCACCAGCGAATCCGCGCCGATGGCGACGATCTGCTGGAACATCTCGGCCATATTGCCGGCGATGGTGATTTCCTCCACCGGGTACTGGATCACGCCGTTCTCGACCCAGTAGCCCGAGGCGCCGCGCGAATAGTCGCCGGTCACGTAGTTGACGCCCTGTCCCATCAGCTCGGTCACCAGCAGGCCGGTGCCGAGCTTGCGCAGCATGGCCGGGAAGTCGTCGCCGGGCTCGGTCAGCGTGCTCGTCAGCGTCAGGTTGTGCGAGCCGCCGGCGTTGCCGGTGGTCTGCATGCCGAGCTTGCGCGCGGAATAGGTCGACAGGAAATAACCCTGCACCACGCCGTCGCGCACCACGTCGCGGGCACGGGTGCGCACGCCTTCCTCGTCGAACGGGGCGCTGCCCATGGCGCCCGGGGTATGCGGCTGCTCATGGATCTGGATATGCGGCGCAAACACGGCCTGGCCCAGCGAATCGCACAGGAAAGTGGATTTGCGGTACAGCGCGCCGCCCGACACCGCCTGCACGAAGGCACCCAGCAGCCCCGCGGCCAGCGGCGCCTCGAACAGCACCGGGCAGCGGCGCGTGGACAGCTGGCGCGCCTGCAGCCGCGCCAGCGCGCGCTCGGCGGCGTAGCGGCCGATGTCCTCAGGCGCGGCCAGCGCCAGCGGCGAGCGCTTGGACGAGTACCAGTCATCGCGCTGCATGCCGCTGCCGCTGCCGGCGATCGGCGCGCACGAGATGAAATGGCGCGAATACGGATAGCCGCCCGAGAAGCCGCGCGTGGTCGCCAGCACGAACTGCGAATGCTGCGCCGACACGCTGGCGCCGTCGCTGTTGCGGATGCGCGGCGACACCGCGAAGGCGGCGGCCTCGGCGCGGGTGGCGATGTCGATGGCGCGCTCGGCGTCCAGCGCCCAGGGGTGGAACAGCTCCAGGTCCTGTGGCGCGCGTTCCAGCAGTTCTTCCTCGGCCAGGCCGGCGCAATCGTCCTCGGCCGTGAAGCGGGCGATGTTGTAGGCGGCCTCGGCAGTGGCGCGCAGCGCGGCCGGCGAGAAGTCCGAGGTGCTGGCATTGCCGCGGCGCTTGCCGATCATGACCGTGACCCCGACCACCTTGTCGCGGTTCTGCTCGATGGTTTCCACCTGCCCCTTGCGTACCGATACCGACAGGCCGCTGCCTTCGGATATCTCCGTGGCGGCGTCGGTCGCCCCAAGTTCGCGTGCAACGCGCAGCACATCGGCGGCCATCTCGCTGAGCTGGGCCTGGGTGTAGGTGAAGTGCGCGGTCTGTTCTGCGATCTGGTCCATGCTGGGCGGGTGTCATCAAAAGTCCAAGCGGCAATCATAGCAAGATAAAATGCCGGGCATGACGCGAAATTCCCGTAATCCGAATGGCTCGCGCTTTCCCGGAGGCTTTGCGCCCGAACCGGAAGACGACGAACCGAAAAGCAAGTCGCAGCGCAAGCGCGACATGACCGCCCTGCAGGGCCTTGGCGCCGAGCTGGAAGCGCTGGCCAAGGACCGCCTGGCGCGCGTGCCCATGCCCGAAGCGCTGGCCGACGCCATCCACCAGGCCCGCCGCATCAACAGCCACGAAGGCAAGCGCCGCCAGATGCAGTTCGTGGGCAAGATCATGCGCGGCCTCGAGGACGAAGAGGTCGAGGTGATCCGGCAAGCGCTGGAGGGCTTCAAGGGCACCAGCAAGGCCGAAACCGCCCGCATGCACCTGATCGAGCGCTGGCGCGAGCTGCTGCTGGCCGACGACGCGGCGCTGACGCGCTTCCTCGCCGAGCATCCCGGTATCGACGTGCAGGCGCTGCGCAACACCATCCGCAACGCGCGCAAGGAAAAGGAGCAAAGCAAGCCGCCGCGCTATTTCCGCGAGCTGTTCCAGGCGATCAAGACGGCGCTGGACGTGAAGGATGGCAAGGCCGGCGCCGCCGAGGACCAACCCCCTACCCCGGAGCCCGAGGCATGACCCAGACCACGCAGCCGGTTGTCCGCAACCATCCCGACGAACTCGTTGTCGGCTTCGTTTCGATCTCGGACCGCGCCTCGGCCGGCACCTACCAGGACGAAGGCATCCCGGCGCTGCGCGAGTGGTTCGGGCGCACGCTGACCACGCCCTGGCAGGCGCTGGAGCGGCTGATCCCGGACGAGCAGGCGCAGATCTCGCGCACCCTGATCGACCTGGTCGACGTGGCCGGCTGCGACCTGGTGCTGACCACCGGCGGCACCGGCCCGGCGCGCCGCGACGTGACGCCCGAGGCCACGCTGGCCGTGGGCACCAAGGAAATGCCCGGCTTTGGCGAGCAGATGCGCCAGGTCAGCCTGCATTTCGTGCCAACCGCGATCCTGTCGCGCCAGGTGGCGGTGATCCGCGAGACCGCCAGCCGCGCCGCGCTGATCATCAACCTGCCCGGCCAGCCGCGCGCCATCCGCGAGACCCTTGAGGGCCTGCGCGATGCCGATGGCAAGGCCGTGGTGCAAGGGATCTTTGCTGCGGTGCCGTATTGCATCGACCTGATCGGCGGCCCCTACATGGAAACCGATGAGGCCATCGTCAAGGCCTGGCGCCCGAAAAACGCCGTGCGGGCCAAGCCCGCGGCGTAATCTCACCAATCGCGCCAATCGCCCCCAGGCGCCCGCCTGCGGGCTCCCCCTCCCCGCGCCTCAGCGCAAGCCCAGGTACAAACCCACCGGCACGAACACCACCGCGGCGATATTGCCCAGCAGCACGATCGACGCCACCTGGTCCGGGTCCTGCCGGAAATGGTCCGCCACCAGGAAGTTCAGCACCGCCGGCGGCAGCGCGGCAAACACAAAGAGCAGGCCACGCTGCAATTCGGTCAGCGGCACCCACTGCGCCAGCAGCAGTGCCACCGCAATGCCCGTCAGCGGGCACGCCGCGGCGCCGACCAGGCCCATGCCCCAGTTGCGCAGGCTGACGTCCTTCATGCGCACGCCCAGCGCAAACAGCATCAGCGGCACGGTGGCGTCGCCCAGCAGCTTGACCGACTGGTAGACCGGGTCCGGCAGCGTGAACCATGGCCGCGCCAGCGCCAGCGCCACGCCCGCCACGGTGGCCAGCACCATGGGGTTGCGCGCGATCTGCGCCATCGACGCATGGCGGTTGACGATCTTCATGCCGATGGTGAAGTGCATCAGGTTCGATGCCGCGAACAGCGCCACCGCCGGCGCCAGCCCCGCCGGACCGAAGGCAAATACCGACAGCGGCAGGCCCATGTTGCCGCAGTTGTTGAACATCATCGGCGGCACAAAGGTGCGCGGATCGGCCTTCAGCAGCCGCGCCAGCGCCCACGCCAGCACGCCCGAGCCCAGCACCACCGCCACCGCGCAGCCCAGCAGCACCAGCTGGTCGGCCAGCACGAAATCCTTGCTTCCGAAGGCCGACACCACTAGCAGCGGAGCGATCACGTCCAGCGTGGCGCGGTTGATGCCGGCCATGTCCGGATGCGCCTTGCGCCCGTACAGCCACCCGACCAGGATGATCAGGATGACCGGCGTGATGATGGAGACGATGCGCTCAAGCATGGGCAGGCGGGTGGGGCGCGCCCCGGGGCAGCGCACGGCCGCCCGGCAGCGGCAACGCGGCCGCCCGGTGCGGGCGACCCGTCGCTTGTGGTGGGTTGTTGTTTTGGGAGCAGCTGGCCCCGGTTATTGCGCGGGCGTGTCGGCGGCTGGCGCGTCGGCCGCCGGCGCATCGGCAGCCGGTGCAGCGCCCGGCACGGTGTGACGGATAAAGTGCGTGCGGTAGTAGCGCAGTTCTTCCACCGATTCCAGGATGTCGGCCAGGGCCGTATGCAGCTGGCGCTTGATAAAGCCCTTGTGGATGGCCGGCTCCCAGCGCTTGCACAGCTCTTTCAGCGTGGACACGTCCAGGTTGCGGTAGTGGAAGAACGACTCCAGCTTGGGCATGTAGCGCGCCATGAAGCGGCGGTCCTGGCAGATCGAGTTGCCGCACATCGGCGACTTGCCGGCCGGCACCCAGCGCTTGAGGAAGGCCAGCAGCTCGGCCTCGGCCTGATCTTCGGTCAGGGTCGATGCCTTGACCTTGTCGATCAGGCCCGAGCGGCCGTGGGTGCCCTTGTTCCAGTTGTCCATGCCATTGAGCACGGCGTCGCTCTGGTGGATCACCAGCACGGGGCCTTCGGCCAGGATATGGAGTTCGGAGTCGGTAATGACGATCGCTATTTCGATGATGCGATCGGTATCCGGCTGCAGACCGGTCATTTCCATGTCCAGCCAGATCAGGTTGTTTTCACTTTTGACGGATTTGGCGGTGGCTTGGCTTGTCATCGGGACTGCGGAAGATAGGGATTTCAGGGAAGCGGCCGCGGCAGGGCCGGGCGCGAACAATTTATAATTCTCGCATATCCGTCCGGAATGGCCGTTTGCGCACCAGCGCCGGGGCGTTTTCCGGATATCCCGGACCGCCGCCTGCCCCACCCCGGGGCCCGGCGGTCCCAACGGACGCCCGCCGCGCACAAAGCCGGGCGCCCGCACCCACAACAAGGCTCTTGCCGATGTTCACGATTGTCTTTCTCGCCGCCCTGGTGCTGATGGTGCTGACCAGGCTCTGGCTGGCCGCCCGCCAGGTCCGGCATGTGGCGCAGCACCGCAATGCGGTGCCGCCGCGCTTTGCCGACACCATCACCCTGGCCTCGCACCAGAAGGCCGCGGACTACACCATCGCCCGCACCCGGCTGTCGATGCTCGAGGTG
The DNA here is from genome assembly GCF_054072015.1 of Cupriavidus sp. CP313. Classification (NCBI taxonomy): domain Bacteria; kingdom Pseudomonadati; phylum Pseudomonadota; class Betaproteobacteria; order Burkholderiales; family Burkholderiaceae; genus Cupriavidus; species Cupriavidus sp. CP313. The sequence continues at coordinate 130,456 of NZ_JBSVZB010000005.1, forward strand.
CTGGCCGGCGCCGCGGTGCTGATCGGCTTCACCATGCTGGGCGGGTTGCAGTGGCTCAACCAGTCCTGGCTGGACACGTTCGGCCCGGGCTATGCCTACGGCGTGGCGCTGGTGGCCAGCGTGGCGCTGATCGGCGGGCTGGTCGACCTGCCGTTCTCGCTGTACGGCCAGTTCGGCATCGAGGAGCGCTTCGGCTTCAACAAGATGACGTTCGGCCTGTGGCTGGCCGACGTGGCCAAGATGCTGGTGGTGGCCTGCGCGCTGGGCCTGCCGCTGCTGCTGGCGGTGCTGTGGCTGATGGAGCGCGCCGGCTCGCTGTGGTGGGTCTGGACCTGGCTGGTGTGGATGGCCTTCAACCTGTTCCTGCTGGTGGTGTTCCCGACCTTTATCGCGCCGCTGTTCAACAAGTTCGAGCCGCTCACCGACGAAGCGCTGCGCGAGCGCATCGAGGCCCTGATGAAACGCTGCGGCTTTGCCAGCAAGGGCCTGTTCGTGATGGACGGCAGCAAGCGCAGTGCCCACGGCAATGCCTATTTCACCGGTTTTGGCGCGGCCAAGCGCATCGTCTTCTTCGATACCCTGCTGGCGCGCCTGTCGGGCGACGAGATCGAGGCGGTGCTGGCACATGAGCTGGGCCACTTCAAGCGCCGCCACGTGGCCAAGCGCATCGTCGTCACCTTTGCGCTGAGCCTGGTGTTCCTGGCGCTGCTGGGCTGGCTGGCCACGCGCAGCTGGTTCTACACCGGGCTGGGCGTGGTGCCCAACCTGGGTGTGTCAAACAACGCGCTGGCGCTGGTGCTGTTCTTCCTGGCGCTGCCGGTGTTCACCTTCCTGCTGGGGCCGCTGTCGAGCCTGTCGTCGCGCCGCCATGAGTTCGAGGCCGACGCCTTTGCCGCCGACCAGACCGATGCCGGCAACCTGGTGTCCGCGCTGGTGAAGCTGTACAAGGACAACGCCTCGACGCTGACGCCAGATCCGCTCTACAGCGCCTTCTACTACTCGCATCCGCCCGCCGCGCAGCGGATCGACCGCCTGCTGGCGCACGCATGAGCCGCGCCGCGCGTCACCGCAACGCCGGCGGCGGCAGCCATGCCGGCAAGACCACCGAATCCGCGCTGATCATCGCCGCCCATGGCCGCCACTACGTGGTCGAGCTGGGCGACGGCACGCGCATGCATGCCTTCCCGCGCGGCAAGAAGAGCGACTGCGCGGTGGGCGACCATGTCAGCGTGGAACGCGCCGCCGCCGACCAGTGCGTGATCACCGCGGCCTCGCCGCGCAAGAACCTGCTGCACCGCTCCGACCAGTTCAAGTCCAAGCTGCTGGCCGCCAATATCGACCAGGTCGTGATCGTGCTGGCAACCGAGCCGGGCTTCTCCGAAGACCTGCTCGGCCGCGCGCTGGTGTCGGCCGAGGCGATGGAGATCCGGCCGCTGATCGTGCTCAACAAGACCGACCTGCCCGACCGGCTGGAAGAAGCGCGAGGGCGCCTGGCGCTGTACCGCGAGCTGGGCTACGACACGCTGGAGCTGTCGGTGCGCGCCGACCCGGCGCAGACGCTGGCCACGCTCAAGCCGCGCCTGGCGGGGCTGGCCAGCATCCTGATCGGGCAATCGGGCATGGGCAAGTCGTCGCTGCTGAACCTGCTGATTCCGGGCGTGGATGCGCAGACCCGCGAGATCTCGGCCAAGCTTGACTCCGGCAAGCACACCACCACCTTCACGCGGCTCTATCACCTGCCGGCCGAATGGGGCACCGTGGACGGCCGCCCGGGCGCGCTGATCGATTCGCCTGGCTTCCAGGAATTCGGCCTGTACCACCTGAGCGAGGGCATGCTGGAACGCGCCTTCCCGGAGTTCCGGCCGCTGCTGACCGAGTGCCGCTTCTACAACTGCCACCATGTCAACGAGCCCGGCTGCGGCGTGCTGGCCGAGGTCGCATCGGGAGCGATCTCCGAGCGCCGCCACCAGCTCTACATGCAGTTGCTGCACGAATCCAACCAGCAGAAGCCGTGGTAAGGTAAGCGCACCTGGGTTACCCGGTGCGCTGCCATGAAACTGCTGCTGTCCGCCACTTCCCTCGTCCATGCGGCCCATTGCCGGAACGTCCTGCAGGCGGCCGGCATCCGGGCGGAATTGCGCAATACCTGGCTGGCCGGGGCAACCGGCGAGATCCCGTTCCGGGAGAGTGCGCCACAGGTGTGGCTGGTCGATGACGAGATGGAAGCACAGGCGTGGGCCGTGCTCAATGCCGCCGCCAACCCGGCGCCGGGGCCCAGCTGGCAATGCCGCCACTGCCTGGAATGGCACGAGGCCCAGTTCGGGGCCTGCTGGCGCTGCGGCTCGGCCCGCGACTAGCGCGCCGGCAGCGCGGTTTCCATCCCCGCTTCAGCCGACCCAGAGCGCCAGCGACAGCATGGCGAGCAGCAGCATCCACAGCACCACCGCGCGCCATACCAGGCCCACGGCCGACTGCAGCGTGCGCACGCCGGGCTCGGTGCCGAATTCGGGCGGCACCGGTTCCGGGCCGCCGTTGTCCTCTTCCATGCCGGGCGCATAGTCCACGGCCGGGCCGGCCACGCTGGCGCGCAGCACCACGGTGGAATCGTCCTCGGCCAGCGGCGTGCCCAGGCGCACGCCCAGCGCCCCGCCCCCGCTGGCAAGCAGGATGCCGTTGACGGCATCGTTCCACTTGCGCGCATGGTTGCGCCAGGCGTAGACCGCATCCTCGAAGTTGCCGACGATGGCAAAGCCGATCGCCGTCAGCCGCGACGGAATCCAGTCCAGCAAATAGAAGGCGCGCGCCGCAAAGCGGCCCAGCGCGGGGCTGCGCTCGGTCGAGGGCAGGTTCCAGTAGCGGCCGAGGTATTCGGCGGTGCGGTACAGCACCACCCCGCCGGGGCCGACCGGCACCAGGAACCAGAAGAACACGCCGAACACATGCCGGTGCACGGCGATGATTGCCGCTTCCAGCGTGTGCCGCACGATCTCGGAGACCGGCATCTCGACGGTGTCCAGGCCGGTCCACTCGTGCAGCAGCGTGCGCGCGGTATGGACGTCATCGCGGTTCAGGGCCTCGTGGATGTCGGTGAAGTAGTGGCTGAACTGGCGAAAGCCCAGCGTCATGTACAGCACCAGCACATTCCAGGCGAGCGTCAGCGCCACGCTGATCGAGGCCAGCAGGTAGTGCACCACGATCACCGCCAGGGTCAGCGGCACGACCACGGTCAGCCAGGCCAGCGCGGCATCGCGCGGCCGGCCGGTGTCGAAGGCGTGTTCCGCGCGGTCGCCGAGTGCGCGCACGATCTCGTGGATCGGGTTGTTGCGGCCCAGGGCGCGGAACTGTTCAGCGATCAGCGCCAGGAGAATAGAAACAAAGGTCATCTTGGTACGGGGTGTTCCAAGGGCACGCCTGGCCCTTCCGGGCTTGCCGGCGATGTGCCGGTGCAGGCGCAATGCATAGCGAGAAGATAGCACAGCGCTACCTGCCGGGGCCCGGCGCGCAGTGCAAAAAGCAAAAGCCCGCCAGAAGGCGGGCTCTCGCATGCGGCAATGGACGATGCTCAGGGCAGGTCGAACACGAGCACTTCGGCGCCATCGCCGCCGGATAGCGCAACTTCAGCCACGTCCGCCAGCCTGGCTGCGTCGCCGGCTTCAAGCGCCTTGCCGTTGACCGTCACCCGGCCGCGCGCCACGTGGACATAGGCGCGGCGGCCCGGCGCAAGCGCCAGCGTGGCGGCCTCGTCGCCATCGAACAGGCCGGCGTACAGGCGCACGTCCTGGTGCACCACCACCGAGCCCTCGGCGCCGTCGGCGCTGGCCACCAGGCGCAGCCTGCCGCGCTTGTCGGCTGCGTTGAAATGCTTTTCCTCGTAGCCGGGGTCGATGCCGTTCTCGGCCGGCATGATCCAGATCTGCAGGAAGTGGGTGGTGTCGTGCGCGGCGTGGTTGTACTCCGAATGGCGCACGCCGGTGCCGGCGCTCATGCGCTGCACGTCGCCCGGGCGGATCACGCTGCCGTTGCCCATGCTGTCCTTGTGGGCCAGTTCGCCCTCAAGCACGTAGCTGATGATCTCCATGTCGCGGTGGCCGTGGGTGCCAAAGCCCATGCCCGGCGCGACGCGGTCCTCGTTGATCACGCGCAGTGGCCCGAACTGCACATGTTGCGGGTCATAGTAGTCGGCGAACGAGAACGAATGAAAGGACTTCAGCCAGCCATGATCGGCGTAGCCACGCTCTGCAGACTTTCTGATTTCAATCATTTTGATGGCCCTCCTTGAGCCTGTTGCCCGCAAGCACTGGCTTGGTAACCGTGTCGCGGCATACGTTTTCGCTTTTGATGCTAGGAAGTTTAGGGCTTGAGGCGTATATTTACGGGGATCGACTTAGAAGCAGTCATTCAGAATTTCTGAACATGGCACTCTCGCTAGAATCCCTCGAAGTCCTGGACGCCATCGAACGCAAGGGCAGCTTTGCAGCCGCCGCCCACGAGATGGGCAAGGTCCCTTCCGCGCTGACCTACGTGGTGCGCAAGCTGGAAGAAGACCTGGACGTGCTGCTGTTCGACCGGCGCCGCCACCGCGCCGAGCTGACGCCGGCCGGGCGCGCCCTGCTCGATGAGGGCCGCCACCTGCTGCATGCCGCCGATGACCTGGCACGGCGCGTCAAGCGCCTGGCCACCGGCTGGGAGGCCACCCTCACCATCGTGGTCGACGACCTGATCAACTTCCGCGCGCTGCTGCCGGTGATCCACGACTTCTATGCCGAGAACACCGCCACCCGGCTGCGCTTTTCCAAGGAAGTGCTGGGCGGCGCCTGGGATGCGCTGGTCAACAACCGCGCCGACCTGGTGATCGGCGGCGCCTACGATGCGCCCAGCACGCAGGGCTTCCAGATCCGGCCGATGGGGGCGATGCCATTCGTGTTCGCGGTGGCCGCGCACCATCCGCTGGCCACCGAGGAAGGCCCGCTCACCACCATCCAGATCGCCAGGCACCGCATCGTCGCGGTGGGCGACACCTCGCGCAACCTGCCGGCGCGCACCCACGGCGTGCTGGCCGGCCAGGACGTGCTGGTGGTGCCCACCATGCGCGACAAGCTGGAAGCGCAGATCCGCGGGCTGGGCTGCGGCTGGCTGCCGGCGCCGATGGCGCAACCCCATATCGAAAGCGGCGTGCTGCAGGCGCGCGAGACCGTCGAGGTGCGCGCGCCCGGCAACTTCAAGGTAGCCTGGCGCACCAGCAACCGCGGCAAGGCGCTGCAGTGGTGGGCCAGCAAGCTGGAAGACCCGCGCCTGGCGCAGGCGCTGCTGCAGCAACCCGACTTCGCCGGCTGAGGGCAGGCCTCATGGTAGTGACGGCAGTACCGACGGTTGCCGCGGCAGCCGGCTATCGCGGCCGCTTCGCCCCCTCGCCCACCGGGCCGCTGCATACGGGCTCGCTGGTCACCGCGCTGGCCAGCTGGCTGGACGCGCGCGCGCACGGCGGCCAGTGGCTGGTGCGCATCGAGGACATCGACATGCCGCGCTGCGTGCGCGGCGCGGACGAGGGCATCCTGCTCACGCTCGAGCGCCTGGGCATGACGCCGGACGAGCCGCCGGTGTGGCAGAGCCGGCGTGAACCGTTCTATGCCGATGCGCTGCGCCGCCTCGACGCCGCCGGGCAGCTCTACCCCTGCGGCTGTTCGCGCAAGGAGATCGCCGATTCGCTGGTGCACGTGCGCGAGCGGCACCAGACCCTGGGCTATCCCGGCACCTGCCGCCACGGCCTGAACGGCAAGCTGCCGCGCGCCTGGCGCGTGCGCGTGCCTGACGGCCCGGCCGCCACCCTCAGCTTCGACGACCGCTGGCAGGGCCGCCAGTGCCAGGACCTGGAGACCGAGCTGGGCGACTTCGTGCTGCGCCGCGCGGACGGGCTGTGGGCGTATCAACTGGCGGTAGTGGTGGATGACGGCCTGCAGGGAATCACGCATATCGTGCGCGGCGCCGACCTGCTCGACTCGACGCCGCGCCAGATCCACCTGCAGCACCTGCTGGGCCTGCCCACGCCGGCCTACCTGCACGTGCCGGTGGTGGTCAACGAGACCGGCGAGAAGCTGAGCAAGCAAAACGGTGCGCAGGCAATCGACACCACCGCACCGCTGGACGCGCTGCGCGAAGCCGGCACCCACCTGGGGCTGTCGAACCACGCGGAGAATGTGAAGGACTGGCTTGCGCGTGCCACCGACGGGTGGCGCCAGCTGTTGGCCAGGCTGCCGCAGCCCCCGCACGGCTAGTGTCCTGTTCCGTAGATAACTTGCCAAAATGAAATCGTCCAGTTGTCTGTCAGGCTAGGCGCGAGGAGGCGCCATAGCCATAGCTATGGCAACGACGAGCAACGACGCATGGCGGCCAACTGGGCGATTTCATGGCAAGGTATCTGCGGAACAGGACACTAACGGGCCCATAAAAGCAAATGGCCCGCGCAGGCGGGCCATTGTTGGGCTACGGCAGGATCAGGACTTGCGCGGTGCGCCGCCCAGCAATGCCGCCACCGGCCGCTTGGGCGCCTGGCGGCCGCGGGTCAGCGCAGCGGCCACTTCATCGGCCGCCTTGGCCTGGGCGACGCTGGCGGCGCTGGGCTCGTACGGGCGCGAGAAGAACGGATCATCCGCGGTACGGAACACCTGGCGGTTGGCGCTGTGGTCGTGGCGGCGCGGACGCTCTTCGCCCTCGCCGCGCGCGCGGCGCACGTCGCTACGCTCGCGGCGGCGCTCGGTGTCGCCCTGGCGGGCGCGCTCGCCGGTGGGGTCGAAGCCTTCCAGCTTGCCGCGCGGGATGCTGCGCTTGATCAGCTTCTCGATATCGGACAGCAGGCGCTCGTCATTGCCCGGCACGTAGATCGACAGCGCATCGCCGCTGGCGCCGGCACGGCCGGTACGGCCGATGCGGTGCACATAGTCTTCGGCGCTGTACGGCACGTCGAAGTTGACCACGCACGGCATGTCGGGGATATCCAGCCCGCGCGCGGCCACGTCGGTGGCGACCAGCGCGTCGATGGTGCCGGTCTTGAAGCCTTCCAGCGTCTGCATGCGCTCGGTCTGGGTCTTGTCGCCGTGGATGGCGGCGGCGTTGATGCCCTCGCGCTCCAGGTGGCGCGCCAGGCGCGAGCAGCCGATCTTGCTGTTGACGAAGACGATGCACTGGCGCGACAGCCCCTGCTCGGCGCGCTGCTTGAGCAGGTGCACGACCGCCGCCTGCTTGTGGCCGTCTTCGACCAGGTACACCATCTGGCGCACATTCTCGTTGGTCGAGTTGCTGCGCGCCACTTCAATGGTGACCGGGTGCTTCAGGTAGCTGGAGGCCAGCCGCTTGATTTCCGGCGAGAACGTGGCCGAGAACAGCAGCGTCTGGCGATGCGCCGGCAACAGGTTGATGATGCGCTGCAGGTCCGGCAGGAAGCCCATGTCGAGCATGCGGTCGGCTTCGTCCAGCACCAGCATCTGCACCTGCGACAGGTTGACCGACTTCTGCTGCACGTGGTCCAGCAGGCGGCCGGGCGTGGCCACCAGGATCTCCACGCCGCGGCGCAGGGCGTCGGTCTGCGGGTTCATGTCCACGCCGCCGAACACCACGGTGCTGCGCAGGTCGGTGTGCTTGGCGTAGCGGGCGACATTGTCGTAGACCTGGTCGGCCAGCTCGCGCGTGGGGGTCAGCATCAGCGCGCGCACCGGGTGGCGTGCCGGCGAGGCGCTGGCATTGGCCAGCGGCAGCAGGCGCTGGATGATCGGCAGCGCGAAGCCCGCGGTCTTGCCGGTGCCGGTCTGAGCGGCGCCCATCATGTCCTTGCCTATCAGCACGACCGGGATGGCCTGTGCCTGGATCGGGGTGGGCGTGGTGTAGCCCTGCTCGGACAAGGCGCGCAGGATGCGCGCGTCCAGGCCGAAGCTGTCGAATGTCTGCACGGCGGTCTGCCCCGCGGTAGTGGGTTCTGGTGCGTTCGTAGTGGTCATGGGTATCGGTGTCTGGCGGGAGGCGAACCCGGCACAAACGGATACGCGTCTGGAACTCATCTCGCCCTGACTCTCGCCTGGCGCCGGGAGGGTTCCGGCACGGCCGTGCTGGCTGCAGCATTTGGCCAAGAGAATCAAAGACTTACATTTTAGCACCTCTGCCAGCACAGTGGGCGTTCTGGCAGCAGCGTGCGCCTGGCGCGACAGTTGGCGGCGCAGGCTGGCGGGATTTCAAGAAACTGTCATATCGGCCACGCAAGATGCCGGCGGCGCGGTGGCCACGGCCGGACCGCGCAACCCCATCTCACCGAGACCTACATGGACTTCGAGCTTTTCCGCCAGACCTGCCAGCAGTTCCTGCGCACCTCCAGCCAGTTCCTTGGCCTGGCCGCGGCCGCCTGCCAGCCGGCACTGCCATTGCCGGCGCTGCCGGCCAGCCAGCCGCAAGCGCAGCAGCCCGCCTGAGCTTCAGCCGGGCCACCGTAGCGGCATCCGAATCACTCAGTCGCCGCGGATGCCGTTGTCCTGGATCACCTTGCTCCACTTGCTGTAGTCGGCCTTCATGCGCGCGGCCAGCTGGTCGGGCGGCATATAAGCGGCCACCGTGCCGGCGCCCAGCATTTTCTGCTGCACGGCCGGATCGGCCAGCGCCTTCTTCAACTCGGCCGACAGCGTGGCCACGGCCTCTTTGGGCGTGCCGGCCGGCGCCAGCAGCCCGCCCCAGGCGGTGGCGTCGAAGCCCGGGAAGCCCTGTTCGGCCACCGTCCTGACGTCGGGCGTGAAGCTCACGCGCCTGGACGAGCCCACCGCGATCGGGCGCAGCTTGCCGGCCTTGATGTGCGGCAGCGCGGCGATCATGTCCGAGAACATCATCGGCACCTGGCCAGCCAGCAGGTCGGCGATGGCGGGCGCGCTGCCCTTGTACGGCACGTGCTGCACGTCGAAGTGGCCCAGGTTCTTCAGCAGCTCGGTCGACAGGTGGCCGAAGCTGCCGTTGCCGGCGCTGGTGTAGTTCAGCGCGCCGGGCTTGGCCTTGGCCTTGGCGATGTACTGCGGCAGGCTGCTCACGTCCGGCATCGCCTGCGGATTGACCACCATCACGATGGGCAGGTCATAGGCCGCGCCGATGGGCGTGAAGTCCTTGAAGATGTCGTAGCCCTTGCGGTTGATCAGGTGCGGCGCCAGCAGCGTGGGCGTGGCCAGCACCAGCAGCGTGTACCCGTCGGCGGGACTCTTGGCGACGTTCTCGGCGCCGATGGTGCCGGAGGCGCCGGGGCGGTTGTCCACCACCACCGGCTGCTTGAGGGCTTCGCTCATCTTCTGGCCGATGATGCGCGCGGCGGTGTCGGTCGGGCCGCCCGGCGGGAACGGCACCACCAGGCGGATCGCCTTGCCGGGATAGGCCTCGGCAAAGGCCGGCGCGGCGGCGAGCGGCAGCGTGGCGGTCAGGAAGGCGGCGCCCAGGCGGCGCGCGAAGTGACGGCGGAAGGTACGGCGGCTAGTGCTCTGCATGGTATGGCTAAGTCCTGCGGTAAATCGCGATAAGTCGAAAATCGATACGCGGCTCAGTGCCGCGCCGGGATGAAGCGACAGCGGTTCAGTAACGTCATGACAGATCCTGGCGTGCCTCCTCGCGAACCGGTCATGGCCGGCCCGTCTGCTTGATGCATATGGCGGCGGTGCTTGCGCCGCCGGCCGCGAATGACAGGATTACAGGTGCAGGGGCCCGGCCTGGAACAGGCGCGCGTCCATCTCGCGCAGGTCTGGCGCCACGGCCACGGGCGTCGCGCACTGGTCCAGCACATCGCGCTGCAGGTCCACGCCCGGGGCGATCTCGACCAGCGTGAGGCGGGCTTCGCCGTCTTCGCTTCCTTCACCACCTACGCCAGCGCGCATCTCGAACACCGCGCGCTCGGTGATATACAGCACCGGGATGCCGAGCGACGCCACATAGGGCCCGTTGAAGCTCAGGTGCGACACCTCCGGCACGATCTTCTTCACGCGGCCTTCGCGCACGATCTGCAGGCGGCCGTCGCCGGCGCGGACTTCCAGCCCGCCCGCCGTCAGCGTGCCCATGAACACCACCGCGCGCGCGCTCTGCGTGATGTTGATAAAGCCGCCGACGCCGGCAATCAGCGCGCCCTCGCCTTCGCCGAACTTGCTGACATTGACGTTGCCGTGGCCATCCAGCTCGGCCAGGCCGAGGATGGCCAGGTCGATGCCGCCGCCCTCGTAGAAATCGAACTGCGCGGGCTGGTCCACCACCGCCTCCGGATAGGCCGAGGCACCGAAGCTGAGGCCATCCGCAGGCGTGCCGCCGATGGGGCCGGCCTCGACGGTCAGCGTGAAGCCGTCCAGCCCGGCCTGGTGCGCCAGCATGCCGACCGCTGCCGGCATGCCCACGCCCAGGTTGACCACGCGCGGCGCACGGCGCGCCAGCTCCATCACCGCACGACGCTGCACGATGGTGCGCGCGTCGAGCGGGCCGGCAGCCACCGGCGCCGCTGCCGCTTCGACCACGGCTGCCTCGCCCTGCCACGGCGTCACGTAGGCCGGGTTGTAGGACTCGGCAAACGTCATCTGGTGGTTGGCGGGGTTGTCGCAGACCACCACGTAATCGACCAGGATGCCGGGCACGTGGATGGCCTGAAGGATCTCGTGGTGGTCGACCAGGCTTTCCACCTGCGCGATCACGATGCCGCCCGAGTTATGGGCCGCCTGCGCCATGGCCAGCAGCTCATGGTGGAAGGCTTCGCGATGCGTGCTGAGGTTGCCGCGGGTGTCGGCCGCGGTGCAGCGGATCAGCGCGCAGTGGATCGGGAAACTCGGGTAGAACAGGTATTCGTCGCCGCGGAAGTCGACCGCATCGACCCAGCATGCCTTGCCCTCGGCAATGGCCTGGCGCGCGCGCTCGTTGACGGCGCCGCCGTGGTAGCGCGCATCCTGCGCGGTGCGCGGGTCGACGAAGGTATGCAGGCCGATCTTGGTCATCACGCCGGGCTTGCCGCCGGCGATGGCGCGGTACAGGTGCGTCAGCACGCCCTGCGGCAGGTTGTAGCCCTCGCACTGCTCGGCCATGGCCAGCGTGGCCAGCCGCGTGGCCGAGCGCCAGTGGCCGCCGACGATGCTGGCGGTCATGCCGGCATTGCCGAAGTGGTTCACGCCGCGCGCGCCGCGGTCGCCCTGCCCGGCCGAATACACCAGCGTCAGGTCGCGCGGCAGCCCGCTCTGCAGGAAACGCTGCTCCAGCGCCTCGGTCACGGCCTCGGCATGGCCGGCGCCGACAAAGCCCGCGCTGGCCACGGTCCAGCCATCCTGCACGAGTGCCGCCGCTTCGCGTGCGGTGATCACCTTCATCGCTGTCTCCGGTTTCGTTGTGCCGTCCCGCATCGGTGGCGAGACGTTTTTTCCGTGCATTTCATTTTTGCGAAGCCGCCGTCGGCCCATGTAGAAAAGCCCCGCGTGCCGGGGAGGCAGCGGGGCTCAAATGGTAGCGGGGCAATCTGCTCGACCACCCACGCCTTGATCTTGGCGCATCGCGCCACGGCGGGCATCCCCCAAATGTGGGCCATTGCCATGCCGCGTTGCCGGCAGGCCGCAAACGCGCCCTGCAAAGCCCGTCAATCATGGCCCTGTCGCATTCCTGAAGGAATCCGGGTTTTCGCCGAGCGGGTTTTCGCCAGCTTCCGGCCAGCGGGCGGATGCGGTCTACTGGACTCACATCGACGGCCTGGCACCGCAAACGCCGGATCGCCGCAGCCGATGGTGCCTCAGAACAAGTCCAATGACCGGGAGACAGACCATGGTGACGAAGAAAGAAGACGCTTTCGTACTGAAGAACCTTCTCGCCCTCGCAGCAGTGGAAACCCTGGGCGGCGCGATTGCCCTGGGCATGGTCTTCCACCTGATCTGAACTGGCTTGCCTGCGCGCCGGCGCTGCCACGCCGGCGCCCGGCCCGCTCACTCGTCGACAATCACCTCGAAGCCGCCAAAGATCATCCGCTGGCCATCGAACGGCATCGGATCCATTCCTTCCTTCAGGCGCGGGTCTGCCATCGCCGCCTTCATGCCGGTGTCGCGCTTCTCGCGCGATGGCCACAGTATCCACGAGAACACCACCGCTTCATCCTCCTTGCGCTGCACCGCCATCGTAAAGGACGTGACCTTGCCTTCCGGCACATCGTCACCCCAGCATTCCACCACCTTCAGCGCGCCGTGCTCCTTGAACACCGCGGCTGCCTTCTGCGCCACCTGGCGATAGGTCTCGCGAGTGGCCTGGGGTACGGCCAATACAAATCCGTCGATATAGGACATGGATTCCACTCCTGGTCAGATTGAACCGGATTGAATCGGGCGAATCGGATCAAACGCGCGATTGCGTCTGACTACCATAGTCCATCGCCGCGCCCTCAGCGGGTGGTCCGGTGCCCACGCCGGTCGACCTCGAACACCATGTTTTCCCGAAACCGCTGCCGCAGCCACTCTGCTCGGCCCGGCGCGGGCAGCGCCAGGTGGATGTGGTGGGGCCGGTCCTGGAGGACGAAGCCGCGGCACCGCACGCAGGCTTCTGGAAGTAGCCACTTTGCCTGCCGTCCGCCCCAACCCGGCGGACGGCACGGATCGTGCGTTGGACATGCTGTCATCGACACGTCACCCCGCCTTCCTACACTCGCCTGGCTCCGGCTCCCAGCAGCCGCCACACCAACCCAGCCAGGCGAACCCGATGCTCCCCTGCAAACTCCCAAGAACCCTGGCCGCGACCCTGATCGCGGCGGCATTGCTCACCGCATGCGGTGGCGATGACGGCGGCGGCAACCTGTCGCCGTCCGCGACTGTCACGCCGAACGCACAACCGGAACAGACCGGCAAGAAGCCGGACAAGCGGCTCGACCCGGTGATCCGCTGCGCCCCCTGACAACACAAGTCCCGACGCCAATCCGACAAGACCATGGTCTCTCGCCGCAACTTCCTGCAAGCCGCAGCCGGCACCGGCTTCGCCGCCGCCGCGCTGGCCGCGTTCCCGCCCAGCATCCGCAAGGCCCTGGCCATCCCGGCCAACAATGCCACCGGCACCATCAAGGATGTCGAGCATGTGGTGATCCTGATGCAGGAGAACCGTTCCTTCGACCACTACTTCGGCACGCTCAAGGGCGTGCGCGGGTTCGGCGACCGCTTCACCATCCCGCTGCCCAATGCGCGCAAGGTATGGCAGCAACAGCGCTCCAACGGCGCCGTGCTGACCCCGTATCACCTAGATGGCACCAACAACAACGCGCAGCGCGCGGCCGGCACACCGCATGCCTGGGTGGACAGCCAGCAGGCCTGGGACCACGGCCGCATGGCCAACTGGCCGACGTACAAGACCAATACGTCGATGGGCTACTTCAAGGAGAAGGAGGTCCCGTTCCAGTTCGCGCTGGCCAATGCCTTTACGCTGTGCGACGCGTACCACTGCTCGATGCATACGGGCACTGACGCGAACCGTTCGTTCCACCTGACCGGCACCAACGGCCCGACCGCCGCCAACGTGGCCTTCGTCAACAATGAGTGGGACGCAATCGACGGCCTGCCCGCATCGGCCAACACCGGCTACACCTGGAAGACCTACGCCGAGCGGCTGGAAGCAGCCGGCATCAGCTGGATCTGCTACCAGAACATGCCGGACGAATGGGGCGACAACATGCTGGGCGCGTTCCAGCAGTTCCGCAAGGCCAACCTGGCGTCGGGCTTCCCGGTATCCAGCGGCGGCGCACCGGGCGCACCCTATGCCAACACCGGCCAGCCGCTGCCGTACCACGCCTACGATGCGGCCACCGACAACGCCGCCAACCCGCTGTACAAGGGCGTGGCCAACACCCTGCCCGGCACCAAACCCGAGGAATACCTCGACGCCTTCCGCCGCGATATCAAGGAAGGCAGGCTGCCGCAGGTTTCCTGGATCAACGCACCATCGATCTACTGCGAGCATCCCGGCCCGTCCAGCCCGGTCCAGGGCTCCTGGTTCCTGCAGGAAGTGCTGGACGCACTGACCGCCGTGCCCGAGGTCTGGAGCAAGACCGTGCTGCTGGTCAACTTCGACGAGAACGACGGCTACTTCGACCACGTCCCCTCCCCCTCCGCGCCGTCGGTGAACCCCGACAAGACGCTGGCCGGCAAGGCGACGCTGAGCGATGCCGAGATGCAGGCCGAATACTTCAACCATCCGGCGCCGCCGGGCAGCAGGACCCAGCCCGCTGCGGACGGCCGCGTCTACGGTCCCGGGCCGCGCGTGCCGCTCTACGCGATCTCGCCGTGGAGCCGCGGCGGCTGGGTCAACTCCCAGGTGTTCGACCACACCTCCGTGCTGCGCTTCCTGGAAGCGCGGTTCGGCGTGGCCGAACCCAACATCAGCCCGTTCCGCCGCGCCGTTTGCGGCGACCTGACCAGCGCGTTCAACTTCAAAACGCCTAACTCAGAAGCCCTGCCCACCCTGGGCGGCCGCACCACGCGCAGCGACGCCGACCAACTCCGCAAGGCCCAGCAGGCCCTGCCCGCGGTACCGCTGCCCGTCGACATGCAATTGCCGCTGCAGGCCACCGGCACGCGCCCGTCACGCGCGCTGCCGTATGAGCTGCACACCAGCGCACGCTGCAGCGCCGTGGGGCAGGTCGAACTGGTGTTCGCCAACACTGGCACGCAAGCCGCGGTGTTCCACGTCTACGACCGCTACCAGCTGGGCCGCATTCCGCGCCGCTATGTCGTGGAAGCCGGCAAGTCCCTGAGCGACACCTGGAACGTGTTCCAGGACAACGCCGGGCAATACGACCTGTGGGTGCTGGGCCCCAACGGCTTCCACCGCCATTTCCGCGGCGATACCAACCGCATCGGCGACACCGGCATCGCACCGGAGATCCGCGTCTGCTACGACATTGCCAATGGCGATGCCTACGTCGACCTGATCAACGCCGGCCGCAGGGCCTGCCACTTCAACATCCAGGCGCTCGCGTACCGAACCGATGGCCCGTGGCCGGTCACCGTCGGCGCCAACGGCGACAAATCCGTGCATTGGTCGCTCGAGGAAAGCGGACAGTGGTATGACTTTGCCGTGACGTGCGATAGCGACCCGGGCTTCTACCGCCGCTTTGCGGGGCGGGTGGAGACCGGCAGGCATACGGTGAGCGATCCGGCGATGGGGTTGGTGGTGGCGCAGGACTGAGCAGTATTTCGAGGCAAGAAAAAAGGGACTGCAGGTATCAACCTGCAGTCCCTTTTCACATTGGTGGGCCTCCCGTGAGTCGAACACGGCACCAACGGATTATGAGTCCGCTGCTCTAACCAGGCATGAGCTAGAGGCCCTTGGAAGCGTTTAGTTGCCTTCCAGGAAGCTCTTCAGCTTGTCCGAGCGGCTCGGGTGGCGCAGCTTGCGCAGTGCCTTGGCCTCGATCTGGCGGATCCGTTCACGCGTGACGTCGAACTGCTTGCCGACTTCTTCCAGCGTGTGGTCGGTGCTCATTTCGATGCCGAAGCGCATGCGCAGCACCTTGGCTTCGCGCGGCGTGAGCGAGTCCAGCACGTCCTTGACGACGTCGCGCATGGAGCCGTGCAGCGCCGCTTCGGCCGGGGCCAGCGTGTTGGTGTCCTCGATGAAGTCGCCCAGATGGGAGTCGTCGTCGTCACCGATCGGCGTTTCCATGGAGATCGGCTCTTTGGCGATCTTCATGATCTTGCGGATCTTGTCTTCCGGCATCTCCATCTTCTCGGCCAGCGTTGCCGGATCCGGCTCATTGCCGGTTTCCTGCAGGATCTGGCGCGAGATGCGGTTCATCTTGTTGATCGTCTCGATCATGTGCACCGGGATGCGGATGGTGCGCGCCTGGTCGGCGATCGAGCGCGTGATGGCCTGGCGGATCCACCATGTGGCGTACGTCGAGAACTTGTAGCCGCGGCGGTATTCGAACTTGTCCACCGCCTTCATCAGGCCGATGTTGCCTTCCTGGATCAGGTCGAGGAACTGCAGGCCGCGGTTGGTGTACTTCTTGGCGATCGAGATCACGAGGCGCAGGTTGGCCTCGGTCATTTCGCGCTTGGCTTCGCGGGCACGACGCTCGCCCTCGGCCATCTTGCGGTTGACGCCCTTCAGTTCCTTCAGCGGCAGCACCACGCGCGACTGCAGGTCGATCAGCTTCTGCTGCAGCTCGTGCACGGCCGGCACGTTGCGCTCGACGATGGTGCTGTAGCCCTTGCCGTCGGCGACGATGGTGTGGACCCACTCGAGGTTGGTCTCGTTGCCCGGGAAGCGGGCAACGAATTCCGAGCGCGGCATGCCGCACTTGTCGACCACGATGTTCAGGATCGAGCGCTCGAGCTTGCGCACTTCGTCCACCTGGCCGCGCAGCGTGTCGCACAGGCGCTCGACATTGCGGGCGGTGAAGCGGATGCCCATCAGTTCGGCCTGGATGGCTTCCTGCGCCTTGACGTAGGACTTGGAGTTGTAGCCTTCCTTCTCGAACGCGCGGCGCATCTTGTCGAACTGCTCGGCGATCACGCGGAATTTCTCCAGCGCGTTCTGCTTCAGTTCTTCCAGCTGGCGCGCGGAGGCGCCGGCACCGGCGTCGCCTTCATCGTCCTCGTCCTCGTCGGCGTCTTCCTCGTCGTCGGACTCGAGGTCCTCGTCAGCGGCAGGCGCAGCGGCGGCGGCCGGAGACTCGGCCACTACCTCGGCGTTCGGGTCGATCAGGCCGTCGACGAATTCGTCGATCTTGATCTCGTCGTTGGCCACGCGCTCGGCATGGGCCAGGATCTCGGAGATGGTGACCGGGCAAGCCGAAATCGCCATCACCATGTCCTTGAGGCCGGCCTCGATGCGCTTGGCGATCTCGATTTCGCCTTCGCGCGTCAGCAGCTCGACCGTGCCCATTTCGCGCATGTACATGCGCACCGGGTCGGTGGTGCGGCCGAACTCGGAGTCCACCGTGGACAGGGCCGCTTCGGCCTCTTCCTCGGCTTCTTCCTCGCTGGTGGCAGACGGGGCGTTGTCGTTGAGCAGCAGCGTCTCGGCATCCGGCGCTTGTTCGTAGACAGCAATGCCGATGTCGTTCAGCGTGGCGACCAGCGTGTCGATCGTTTCCGAATCGACCATGTCGTCCGGCAGGTGATCGTTGATTTCCGCGTAGGTCAGGTAGCCGCGCGACTTGCCCAGCTTGATCAGCGCCTTGAGTTTCTGGCGACGCAGTTCAAGCTCCTCCTCGGTGCCCTGCTGGGTCGAGGCGAACTCCTTGAGCAGGGCCTTTTCCTTGGCCTTGCGGTCCTTGGCTTTCTGCTTTTCGGTCTTCGGCGCCGCGGACGGTGTTGCCGCCGCGCGCGTATCGTTCTCGTAAAACTCTTCAGTCACGTCGTCTGTTGTGCTGTCGTCGTGCTGCATCTCGGCCTTGGGCTTGCGGCCACGCTTTTTCGGCTCCGGCTTGATTGCCGGCGCAGCGGGACGCTCGGATGCAACGGATGCAGGTGTCGCGGCACGCGCCTTGGTTGCCGTAGTGGTGGTGCCAGCCTTGGCTTCCCCACTCTTGGCGCCGGCGGCTGCCGCTCGCTTGCTCTCGACTTCGGTATTCTGCTGTTTCGCCACGGTGATACTCTTGCCTTTCACTGGTGCAGACGCGGCGACCTTGCCGCTCGTACTGGCGCTCTTGCCGCTCTCGCGTGCCGAAGTCGAGGCCTTTGTCTTTTCGGATGTGCGAGTCCTGGTGGGAGTCGTCACGGCGGGCGCTTGCGCGCTACGCACGGACTTTGATGGCGCAGACCGGGCTGGTGTCTTGACTGACGCGGTCGATGTCTTCGCCGCCGTTGTTTTCACAGACGCCTTGCCGCTCCCTGATTGGGGAGCTTTAGAGGTAACCCTTTCGGTTGCTTTGGCCTTTGCCATTGGCACGCTCACTTTCACCAGAACTGGAGAGAAAGATTTCGCAATCCAAACCAACTATTGTAGCACGCCACACATAGCCGGCTCCCTGTCAGGTGAGGTTTTCACCTGAAAAATCAAGGCTTAAGCTCGGCGGGGCCGGGCCCAGTCCCTTATCCAACGCTTACTGCTGCCTCCTGGTTGATAGCCAGGGCACCCACAGGCACCTCAGCCAAGTTGGCGCCGCCGGTGGATTTCGCCCACCAGCCAGCGCATGCGCTGCTTGGCCGCTTCATCGGCCGTGCCGGCCACCACCTCCGCCTGCAGGCCGTCGAGTTCGCGCCGCAGCGGCTCGGCCAGCAGCTTGGTAATGGCCGCATCGAAATCCTGTATTGCGGGTGCTTCTTCGATCTCTTCTCGCAGCACCGCGGTACGCGCCACGGCATACACCTCGGCATAGGGCGACTGGGCCAGGTGTTCGCTGAAGGCCGCAAAATTGACTTCGCCCTGCACGCTGTCGCACGCCTCCACCAGGTGCGCCAGCACTTCACTGTCGCCGCTCTCGCCGCCCAGCAGCAGCGCGCGCGCATCCTCGTCAAGCCTTGCCGACAGCGCCGGATAGCACATCAGCAACTGGATCACCCGCTGCTCCAGCCCGGTCGGGGCCTGGCGGCGTGTGCGCGGGCGCGGCTGGGCGAAGCGGCCGACGCGGGCCGGGTCGCTGCGCAGACCGCAGATGGCTTCGATCTCCGCGGGTGTCGTACCCGTGGCATCGGCAAGTTCGCGCACAATCTGTAGCCTCAGGCCGCCGGCGGGCATGGCCTGCAGCAGCGGCTTGGCCTCGTACTGGGCCCGGGCGCGGCCTTCGGGCTGGCGCAGGTCCAGGTCTTCGGTGACCGACTGCAGCAGGAAGCGCGACAGCGGCATGGCGTTGCGCACCTGGGTGGCAAAGGCCTCGGTGCCCTCTTCGCGCACATAGCTGTCCGGATCGTGCTCGGCCGGCAGGAACAGGAAGCGGATGGTCTTGTTGTCCGCCACGTGCGGCAGGCAGGCTTCCAGCGCGCGCCGGGCCGCGCGGCGCCCGGCAGAGTCGCCGTCGAACGAGAACACCACGGCGTCGGTCTGGCGCAGCAGCTTCTGCACGTGCACAGGGGTGCACGCCGTGCCCAGGGTGGCAACGGCATTGGCAAAACCGAGCTGGGCCAGCGCGACGACGTCCATATACCCTTCGACCACCAGCACGTAGCCGGTTTCCCGGATCGCGTGACGGGCCTCGAACAGCCCGTACAGCTCCGTGCCCTTGCTGAACAGCGGGGTCTCGGGCGAGTTCAGGTACTTGGGCTCGCCCTGCCCCATCACGCGGCCGCCGAAGCCGATCACGGCCCCCTTGGTGTTGCGGATAGGGAACATGATGCGGTCACGGAAGCGGTCGTAGCGGCGCGGCTTGCCGTCCGCATCGCGCTTCTCGCTTTCGATCAGCAGGCCGCACTCGACCAGCGGCGCCGACACGTTGTCATCACGATAGCTGCCGAACACGGCCTCCAGGCCCTGCCAGTCATCCGGCGCATAGCCCAGGCCAAAGTTCGCGGCGATCTCGCCGGTCAGGCCGCGGCCCTTAAGGTACTGGATCGCCTGCGGCGCGCCGCGCAGCTGGCGGCGGTAGAAATCGGTGGCGCGGGTCATGGCGTCGGACAGCGCCACCGAACGGGCCTGCTGCTCCGCGCGCTGCCCGGGCGGCAGCCGGTCCCGCTCTTCCGGCACGCTCATGCCGACCGACTGGGCCAGCTCGCGCACCGCTTCCGGGTAGGACTGGCCGGAAAATTCCATCAGGAAGCCGATGGCCGAGCCGTGGGCGCCGCAGCCAAAGCAGTGGTAGAACTGCTTGGTCGGAGACACCGTGAATGACGGCGATTTCTCGTTATGGAAGGGGCACAGCCCCATGAAATTGGCGCCGCCCTTCTTCAGCTGCACATACTTGCCCACCACATCGACAATGTCGACACGGTTGAGCAGGTCCTGAATAAAGGATTGCGGAATCACCCGACTGACCGTCCTGAGGCATGGCCGTCCCGCGGCGGGCGGCTTCTTTTAGGAATGCGTGACCGGTGCGGCGCCCGGCTGCTATCGGAATATTGTAGTGCAGCGTGATAGGGCCGCCCGGACTGCGTGACATCTCCGTGCAACTGCACCGAACCACGCAGATCCGGTGCTTATCTTGCTTGCAACCGATTAAATCAGTATTTACTTTACTGCAAGTGCGGCCTTGACCAGGGCCGATACGGCGGTCATGTCGGCACGGCCGGCCAGCTTGCCCTTGAGCACGCCCATGACCTTGCCCATGTCCTGCGGACCGGCCGCGCCAGTGGCGGCAACGGCCTGCTGGACTTCGGCGGCGACTTCCTCGTCCGACAACGCGGCGGGCATGTAGGCCTTCAGCACCTCGACTTCCGCCAGTTCCTTGTCGGCCAGGTCATTGCGGCCCGCCTGCTGGAACTGCGAGATCGAATCCTTGCGTTGCTTGATCAGCTTCTCGACCACGGCCAGCACGGCGGTATCGTCCAGTTCCACGCGCTCATCGACTTCGCGCTGCTTGATGGCGGCCAGCAGCAGGCGGATGGTGCCGAGGCGCTCCGATTCGCGGGCGCGCATGGCGGCCTTCATGTCTTCGCTGATACGGGCTTTGAGGGACATCGTGATCTTCCAGAAAGTGGGTGGACACTCACAGGTGGCGACGGCGACCGCCCACTGCAAGGCCCGGAATGCAAAAACCCGCCGAAGCGTATGCCACAGCGGGTCGGATGCAAGCGGGAGCGCCGGGGTCAGTACAGCTTCTTCGGCAGCGTCTGGCTGCGGATGCGCTTGTAATGGCGCTTTTCGGCGGCTGCCTTCTTGCGCTTGCGCGCGGCGGTGGGCTTTTCGTAAAACTCGCGCGCCAGCAGTTCTGGGAGCAGCCCGTTCTTCTCGATGGTGCGCTTGAAACGGCGCATGGCAACTTCAAAAGGCTCGTTTTCCTTGAGACGGATCGTAGTCATTTGGCCAGAAAATAAAGAACTATCGGGATAGCGCCTTTACGAAGTTCTGGATTGTAGCACCAACAATCTGCCGCGGAAGTGGCGCGCAACGGACACTCCCCAAGTGGCAATTGCCACCCATCTGGCGGCTTCGTGCCGCCTTTATGCCACCGATTGCCCTACTGAAGACGTGCGCGCCGCCTCGGCCGCGGCCTGCCCCGCCGCCACCGCGGACGCCCAGGCCCACTGGAAGTTGTAGCCGCCCAGCCAGCCGGTCACGTCCACCGCCTCGCCGATGAAATACAGGCCCGGCACCTCGCGGGCCATCATGGTGGTTGATGACAGCGCCCGCGTGTCGACGCCGCCCAGCGTGACCTCGGCCTTGCGGTAGCCCTCGGTGCCCGACGGCACGATGCGCCAGCCGTTGAGCGTGGCGCCCAGCTTGCGCAGGGCCTTGTCGGTCACATCATGCAGCGGCATGGTTGCATCCACGCCCGAGGCCGCGCACCAGGCATCGGCCAGCCGCGCCGGCAACCGTTGCGCCAGCAGGTTGCCCAGGTGCTTGCGGCTGCCGGCCTTCTGCTCCAGCAGCCAGGCGGCGGCATCCTGGCCATCGAAAAGGTCGATGGCGATCGGCGTGCCGGGGCGCCAGTAGCTGGAGATCTGCAGCACGGCGGGGCCAGACAGGCCGCGGTGCGTCCACAGCAGGTCTTCGCGGAAGGCTCCGGCCGCCTTGCCGTTGCCGGTGGCGACATCCACCTCCAGCGACACGCCGGCCAGCGGCGCGAACGGCGCCCAGTCCTTGCCGTCGAAGGTCAGCGGCACCAGCGCCGGCCGGGTTTCGACGATGCCCAGTCCGAACTGCCGCGCGATGCGATAGCCAAAGTCGGTGGCGCCGATCTTGGGGATCGACAGGCCGCCGGTGGCCACCACCAGCGCCCCGGCCCGCACCGTGCCGGTGGCGGTGAGCAGCAGGAAGTCGTCGCCCTCGCGCCGGATCTCGGCCACGGTGCAGCCGGTCTGCCAGCGCACATGGCCGGTGTCGCATTCGGCGCGCAGCATGGCGATCACGTCTTCGGCGCTGTCGTTGCAGAACAGCTGGCCGCGATGCTTCTCGTGCCAGTCGATGCCGTAGCGGCGCATCAGTCCAAGGAAATCCTGCGGCGTGTAGCGCGCCAGCGCCGAACGGCAGAAGTGCGGATTGGACGACAGATAGTTGGCGGGCCCGGCCTGCAGGTTGGTGAAATTGCAGCGCCCGCCGCCGGAGATGCGGATCTTCTCGGCCAGTTTGGTGGCATGGTCGATCAGCACCACGCGCGCGCCGTTCTGGCCGGCCACGGCGGCACACATCATGCCGGCCGCGCCCGCACCCAGCACGGCCACGTCATACCGGCCCGTCCGGGCCGATGTTGCCCCGCTCATTGCACGCCTCGCGCATCCATGTGTATTGCCACCGCCAGAGAAAGGGCAGATTGTAGCGAAAAGCACGCCGCGCGCCGCTGTGCTACCCTGCGCGCTTCCTGCAACCTGTTGTTTCGACAGCCGTTTCCCTGACCGGAGACGGCCCTATGCGCTTCCCATGCTTGTCCTCGGCATCGAATCCTCCTGCGACGAAACCGGCCTCGCCCTCTATGACACCGGGGCCGGCCTGCTCGCGCACGCGCTGCACTCGCAGATCGCCATGCACCGCGACTACGGCGGCGTGGTGCCGGAACTGGCGTCGCGCGACCATATCCGCCGCGTGCTGCCGCTGCTGGAGCAGGTGCTGGCCGATGCCGGCCGTACCCGCCAGGACATCGACGCCATTGCCTTCACCCAGGGCCCCGGGCTGGCCGGCGCACTGCTGGTGGGCGCCTCGGTGGCCAACGCACTGGGCTTTGCGCTGAACGTGCCGATGGTGGGCGTGCACCACCTGGAAGGCCACCTGCTGTCGCCACTGCTGACGCGCGAGCCGCCGCCCTTCCCGTTCGTGGCGCTGCTGGTGTCGGGCGGGCATACGCAACTGATGGAAGTGCGCGGCATCGGCGACTACACGCTGCTGGGCGAAACACTGGACGACGCCGCCGGCGAAGCCTTCGACAAGACCGCCAAGCTGCTGGGCCTGGGCTATCCAGGCGGCCCGGAAGTGTCGCGGCTGGCCGAATTCGGCATCCCCGGCACCTTTGCGCTGCCGCGGCCGATGCTGCATTCGGGCAACCTGGATTTCTCCTTCGCCGGGCTGAAGACCGCGGTGCTGACGCAAACCCGCAAGCTCGCCAATACCTGCGAGCAGGACCGCGCCAACCTGGCGCGCGCCTTTGTCGATGCCATTGTCGACGTGCTGGCCGCCAAGTCGATGGCGGCGCTCAAGCAGACCGGGCACAAGCGGCTGGTGGTGGCCGGGGGTGTGGGCGCCAACCGGCAACTGCGCGAGCGGCTGGACCAGCTTGGCAAGCAACGCAAGCTTGAGGTCTATTACCCGGACCTGGCGTTCTGCACCGACAACGGCGCGATGATCGCGTTTGCCGGCGCAATGCGGCTGCAGGCCGCGCCCGAACTGGCGCGGCACGAGTATGGCTACGGCGTGACGCCGCGCTGGGACCTGGTGGATATCCGCCTGCCTTCGGCGGCCTGAACCGGATCAAAGAAATAGCCACCGCATGCGGTGGCTATTTTCATGGCAGCGACAACACGGTCAGTCGACGCGCTTGTCCCGCTCGATCACCGCATACGCGCTGTGGTTGTGGATCGACTCAAAGTTCTCCGCCTCCAGCACATAGGCCACGATGCGGTCATCCGCATTCAGCCGCATGGCGATATCACGCACCAGGTCCTCGACGAACTTGGGGTTCTCATAGGCGCGCTCGGTGACGAACTTCTCGTCGGGGCGCTTGAGCAGGCCCCACAGCTCGCACGAGGCCTCTTCCTCGGCCATGCGGACCAGCGCTTCCACCGGCAGCTCGCCGGCCAGTTCCACGTCCATGGTGATATGCGAACGCTGGTTGTGCGCGCCGTACTGCGAGATCTTCTTCGAGCACGGGCACAGGCTGGTCACCGGCACCAGCGCCTTCAGGAACACGCGCGTGGCGCCGTTGCGCACTTCGCCGGTCAGCGTGACCTCGTAGTCCAGCAGCGACTCCACGCCCGACACCGGCGCGATCTTGCTGATGAAGTACGGGAAGGTGACCTCGATGCGGCCAGCCTCGGCTTCCAGCTTTTCCAGCATCTTGTCCAGCATCAGCCGGAAGCTGGACAGCTCCAGCGGTGCGCGCTCTTCTTCCAGCAGCGCGACGAAGCGCGACATATGCGTGCCCTTCTGGTCCGCCGGCAGGTGCACGTCGAGATTGAAGGTGCCCACGGTCGGCACGATGCCGGTCGGGGTCTTCAGGGTCACGGGGTAACGCACGCCCTTGACGCCGACACGCTGGATGGGGATCTGGCGGGTGTCGGGGCTCGACTGGACGTCGGGCATGACAAAGGCGGGATTGATGTCATTCATCTACGGTTTCCTCCAGGGTCGCGCCCAAGGGGGGCGGCACGAGCCCTTACGGTCGCGGCATTTTCGCAGTCCATCCATGCCGCGCAACGAGTGTGAAACCACGGGACCCGGCAAATGGCACGCCGGCCCGCAGCTGCGAACACAAAAAAGGGGGAGTTTAAGGGAATTCGGACGCACTCGTGGTGCGAGGGCCGAATCCCCTTCGGGACAGCAGGTGATCAGGCCACGCGCGAGGCGACCGTGACCTTG
Organism: Cupriavidus sp. CP313; assembly: GCF_054072015.1. Classification (NCBI taxonomy): domain Bacteria; kingdom Pseudomonadati; phylum Pseudomonadota; class Betaproteobacteria; order Burkholderiales; family Burkholderiaceae; genus Cupriavidus; species Cupriavidus sp. CP313. The sequence goes on from NZ_JBSVZB010000005.1 coordinate 155,056, forward strand.
GGCTGGTCCAGCCCGAAGCGCTCGCGCACCGAGCGCTCGATGCCGGCCGCATCCAGGCCGCATTGCTGCAGCAGGTAGGCCGGGTCGCCGTGGTCGACGAAGCGGTCAGGCAGGCCCAGCGTCAGCACTGGCTTGTCGATGCCGGCCTCGGCCAGCGCTTCGAGCACGGCGCTGCCGGCGCCGCCCATCACGCTGCCCTCTTCCACCGTCACCAGGTAGTCGTTCTCCGCGGCCAGTCGCTTGACCAGTTCCACGTCGAGCGGCTTGACGAAGCGCATGTCGGCGACCGTGGCGTCCAGCGCCTCGGCGGCACCCAGGGCCGGGTGCACCATCGAGCCGAACGCCAGGAAGCCCACGCGATGCCCCGCGCGCGCACCGCCCTCGCGGCGCATCACGCCCTTGCCGACCGGCACGGTGGTGAGCTCGGCGGCAATGGCAGCGCCCGGGCCGGAGCCGCGCGGATAGCGCACGGCGCTCGGGCAGGTCTGGTGGAACGCCGTGGTCAGCAACTGACGGCACTCGTTCTCGTCAGACGGCGTCATCACCATCATGTTGGGGATGCAGCGCAGGTAGGCGATATCGTAGGCACCCGCGTGCGTGGCGCCGTCGGCGCCGACCAGGCCGGCGCGGTCCAGCGCGAACACCACCGGCAGGTTCTGCAGCGCCACGTCGTGGATCAGCTGGTCATAGCCGCGCTGCAGGAAGGTCGAGTAGATCGCCACCACCGGCTTCAGGCCCTCGCAGGCCAGGCCGCCGGCGAAGGTCACCGCGTGCTGCTCGGCGATGCCCACGTCGTAGTAACGGTCCGGGAAGCGCTTCTCGAACTCGACCATGCCCGAGCCTTCGCGCATCGCCGGGGTAATGCCGACCAGGCGCTTGTCGGCCGCGGCCATGTCGCACAGCCAGTCGCCGAACACCTGCGTGTAGGTCTTGCGCGCCGGCTTGGCCGCCGGACGGATGCCCTCGGCCGGGTTGAACTTGCCGGGGCCGTGGTACAGGATCGGGTCGGCCTCGGCCAGCTTGTAGCCCTGGCCCTTCTTGGTCACCACGTGCAGGAACTGCGGGCCGCCGCCCTCCAGCGCGCGCTGGCGGATATTCAGCAGCGTCGGCACCAGCGAGCTCAGGTCATGGCCGTCGATCGGGCCGATGTAGTTGAAGCCAAATTCCTCGAACAGCGTGGCCGGCACCATCATGCCCTTGGCATGTTCCTCGAAGCGCTTGGCGAACTCCAGCACCGGCGGCGCCACCGACAGGACTTTCTCGATGCCCTTCTTGGTGGCCGCATAGAACTGGCCGCTCAGCAGCCGCGCCAGGTGGCGGTTGAGCGCGCCCACCGGCGGCGAGATCGACATGTCGTTGTCGTTGAGCACCACCACCAGCGGCAGGTCCTTGTAGACGCCGGCGTTGTTCAGGGCCTCGAAGGCCATGCCCGCGGTCATGGCGCCGTCGCCGATCACCGCCACCGAGACGCGCTTCTCGCCCAGCGTGCGCGCGCCCAGCGCCATGCCCAGCGCGGCCGAGATCGAGGTCGACGAATGCGCCGTGCCGAAGGTGTCGTATTCGCTCTCGCTGCGGCGCGGGAAGCCCGAGATGCCGCCCCACTGGCGCAGCGTGCCCATGCGCTCGCGGCGCCCGGTCAGGATCTTGTGCGGGTAGCTCTGGTGGCCCACGTCCCACACCAGCCGGTCGTCCGGGGTGTTGAAGACGTAATGCAGCGCGATGGTCAGCTCGACCGTGCCGAGGTTGGACGACAGGTGGCCGCCGGTCTGCGAGACCGACTCCAGCACATAGGCGCGCAGTTCGTCCGCCAGGGTCTGGAGCTCACGCCGGTCGAGCTTGCGCAGGTCTGCGGGGGCGTCAATCTTGTTGAGAAGTGCGTAGGTCATGATGTCCGTTCGGCCGGCTCTCTGTTTAATGTGTGCGCAGCACGATCAGGTCCGCCAGGTCCCGCAGGCGGTCCGCGCGCTCGCCAAAGCTGGCCAGCGCCTCGTGTGCCTCGGCGCGCAGCGTCCCGGCCAGTGCGCGTGCCGGGTCAAGTCCCATCAACGATACATAGGTCGGCTTGTCATGGGCGGCGTCCTTGCCGGCGGTCTTGCCCAGCGTGGCGGTATCGGCAGTGACGTCCAGAATATCGTCAACCACCTGGAACGCCAATCCCACTGCCGCCGCATAGCGGTCCAGCGCAGCCAGGCCCTGGGCGTCGATTTCACCACATAGCGCACCCATGCGCACACTGGCGCGCAACAGCGCGCCGGTCTTCATGCGATGCATGGCCTCGAGCGCCTCGCGCGTCATGGCCCGGCCCACGTTCTGCAAGTCGATCGCCTGGCCGCCGGCCATGCCGGTCGAGCCCGACGCCAGCGCCAGCTCGGCCACCAGCTGCAGCCGCGCCGCGGGCGCGAGCGCCCCGGCACCGGCCAGCACGATAAAGGCCTGGGTCTGCAGCGCGTCGCCAACCAGCAATGCGGTGGCCTCGTCATAGGCCTTGTGCACGGTGGGCCGGCCGCGGCGCAGGTCGTCGTCATCCATGCAGGGCATGTCGTCGTGCACCAGCGAATAGGCGTGGATCATTTCTACCGCGCAGGCCGCCGCGTCGCAGGCGGCCGGCGCCGCCCCGCTGACCTCGCCGGCGGCATGCACCAGCAGCGGCCGCACGCGCTTGCCGCCGCTTAGTGCAGCATAGCGCATGGCCTCGTGCAGCGTATGCGGCACGGTGTTGGCATCGGGCAACGCTGCCTGCAGCGCGGCTTCGGTCCGGGCGCCCTGCGCCTGCATCCATTGGGCGAAGTCGGTCATTCGTCGTCCGCCCCCAACGCGCCGCCATTGCCACCGTTTGCACCACTGCCTTCGCCGGCCAGCGGCTTGAGCACGTCGCCCTCCAGCACCTTGACCTGCTGCTCCACGCGCTCCAGCTTTTGCTGGCAGTAGCGCACCAGCTCGGCGCCTCGGCGGTAGGCCGCCAGCGATGCCTCGAGCGGCAGTTCGCCGCTCTCCATGCTGGCCACCAGGGTCTCGAGCTCGGCCATTGCCGCTTCGTAGGAAGCGGGCGGCGCCGAGGCCGCGGTGGTGTCGTCGGTCTGGACCGGAGCGGTCATCGTTTTTGGCATGTCTGGCCCTGGAAATATGGAATCCGGTCGAATCATAAGGAAACCCGGATGGGGAAGCCCGGATTTTACGCCAAAGCCGGCCCCTGCCCCATCCTTGCGCATCCGCGGGGCAGCCTCCGATGAGTGCCTTTGGGGCATATGTGACTTGTGCGCTCGGGTCGTCTTTCCGAATGCGCCCGGTACGGCACCCCAATGACGACCCGGGTCGACTTTTTCGCTAAAAAGGCAAAAAAATCAGGCCCTTAACTTTTTGGCTCGGGTACAATCCCCCGTTCGCCGCCAGGGGTGTACGGGAGTCTCTCCCGACCTGGCGACTGTCTTTCCCAAATCGATTCAATTTTCGATGGTTGGGTTGTTCACTGCTTTCACCTGTTCATCTGGGAGTGGGGATAATGTCCAATCTCAGCACCGCGCTCAACCTGGCGCCGGCTGATTCGCAACTGCCCGTCGGCGTCTATTTCGACGAAGCGCTGCATCAACAAGAACTCGAACTGCTGTTCAGGAATGGCCCGGGCTATATCGGCCACGAGCTGATGGTTCCGGAAATCGGCGACTACCACACGCTCAGGGCCGAGGACGAAGGCCGCATGCTGGTACGCAACGCCGCCGGCATCGAACTGATGTCCAACGTCTGCCGCCACCGCCAGGCCATCATGCTCAACGGCCGCGGCAATGCGCAGAACATCGTCTGCCCCCTGCACCGCTGGACCTACGACCTGAAGGGCGAGCTGCTCGGCGCGCCGCATTTCGACAAGCAACCCTGCCTGCACCTGAAGCGCTCGCCGCTGCAGAACTGGAACGGCCTGCTGTTCGACGGCAAGCGCGACGTGCGTGCCGACCTGGCCAGGCTGGGCGTGGCGCAGGACCTGAACTTCGACGGCTACATGCTGGACCACGTCGAGGTGCACGAGTGCGACTACAACTGGAAGACCTTTATCGAGGTCTATCTCGAGGACTACCACGTCGTGCCGTTCCACCCGGGGCTGGGCAGCTTCGTCTCGTGCGACGACCTCAAGTGGGAGTTCGGCGAGTGGCACAGCGTGCAGACCGTGGGCCTGCATGCCGGCCTGAAGCGCCCCGGCAGCCCGACGTACCAGAAGTGGCACGACGCGGTGCTGCGCTTCAACGACGGCGTGCTGCCCAGGCACGGTGCGATCTGGCTGACCTACTACCCCAACATCATGGTGGAGTGGTACCCGAACGTGCTGGTGATCTCGACGCTGCACCCGGTCGGCCCGCGCAAGACGCGCAATGTGGTGGAGTTCTACTACCCCGAGGAAATCGCGCTGTTCGAGCGCGAGTTCGTTGAGGCCGAGCGCGCCGCCTACATGGAAACCTGCATCGAGGACGACGAGATCGCCGAGCGCATGGATGCCGGCCGGCTGGCGCTGCTCAAGCGCGGCACCAGCGAGGTCGGCCCGTACCAGTCGCCGATGGAAGACGGCATGCAGCATTTCCATGAGTGGTATCGCCGCGCCATGGCTTACGCCGGCTAGTACGATAACCGCACAACGCACGCAAGAACGGACCGCCCTGGCGGTCCGTTTTCCTTTGGGACGCGAAGTGCGCTGCTAGAATCATTGTCCGGTGCCGGCAGCGCATGCCGCCGCGCCAGACCGCTTTCGCGACGCGAGGCCAGACACGAAGCCCCGCTCGCGCGCCGGACCGCCTCTCCTTCTCGCTTCGTTTCGCTTCACCACGCCCTCGCCATGCAATCGCTCTGGATGCTGTTCGCCGCCTTCGCCTTCTCGTTGATGGGGGTTGGCGTCAAGCTGGCATCCGATCTCTACACCACCGGCGAGATCGTCTTCTACCGCGGCCTGATCAGCGTGGTCATCATGTGGGTGCTGCTGTCCTCGCGCGGGGTCCCGGTGCGCACGCCCTACATGCTGTCGCATATCAAGCGCAGCGTATTCGGCGTGACCGCGCTGATGCTGTGGTTCACCTCGATCTCGCTGCTGCCGCTGGCCACCGCGATGACGCTGAACTACATGTCGCCGGTGTGGATCGCGCTGATCCTGGGCGCCGGCGCGGCGCTGGCCGGCACCGGCGGCAATGCCGACCGGCGCCTGGTGCTGGCGATCCTGCTGTCCTTTGCCGGCGTGATCTGCCTGCTGCAGCCTTCAGTCGGCAAGGACCAGCTGACCGGCGGCCTGGTCGGGCTGATCTCGGGCATGTTCACGGCGCTGGCCTATGTCGAGGTGCGCCAGCTCGGCCAGCTGGGCGAGCCCGGGGGCCGCATCGTGTTCTATTTCTCGCTGGTCGGCATGATCGCCGGGCTGGTGTGGATGCTGCTGGGCGGCACCAGCCCGCACACCTGGTACGGCGCCGGCCTGCTGCTGGCCATCGGCATCCTGGCCACGCTGGGCCAGACCGCGATGACGCGCGCCTACAAGCGCGGCAATACGCTGCTGACCGCCAACCTGCAATACGCCGGCATCGTCTTTTCCAGCGTGTGGGGCATGCTGATCTGGTCCGACCGGCTGAACTGGCTGTCGTGGCTGGGCATGGGGCTGATCATCGCCAGCGGCATCGCCACCACGCTGATGCGCGCGCGCCAGGGCACCGATGCCAAGCCCACGCCGGCCACGCCGGTCAAGTCGCCGGAGGCGGAAGTCCATCCCGAGGTGTAGCATCTTCTAAGCCCATTTCCATCGATCGCAACAGGATTCCCATGCAGAAACCGCTGATCTCCGTCACCGCGCTGCAATCGCTGCTGGCCACCCCCGGCGACTGCGTCGTGATCGACTGCAGCTTCGACCTGGCCGACCCGGCCGCCGGCCGCGAGGCCTACCGCACCGGCCACCTGCCCGGCGCCTTCTACCTGCACCTGGACAACGAGCTGTCCGGCCCCAGGACCGGCGGCAACGGCCGCCACCCCCTGCCCGACGCCGACGACCTGGCGGCGCGCCTGCACGCGCTGGGCGTGGACGACGACACCCCGGTAGTGGCCTACGATGCGCAGGGCAGCATGTTCGCCGCGCGGCTGTGGTGGCTGCTGCGCTGGCTCGGCCACGATGCCGTGGCCGTGCTCGACGGCGGCAAGGACGCCTGGGTCAAGGCCGGCCTGCCGCTGGAACACGATGCCGCGGACGAGCCGGAATTCCCCGGCAAGTTCCAACGCCGCAAGTCGCTGGTGCCGACCGTCGACGCCGCCGCGCTGATGGACAACCTCGAGCGCGCCTCGCTGCTGGTGGTGGATGCGCGCGCCCCCGACCGCTTCCGCGGCGAGAACGAGACGCTGGACCCGGTTGGCGGCCATATCCCCGGCGCGGTCAACCGCTTCTTCAAGGACAACCTGGGGACGGACGGCCGCTTCAAGCCGGCCGAGACCCTGCGCGCGGAATTCGGCGCAGTGCTGGGTGCACGCGCCCCGGCGCAGACTGTGATGCAGTGCGGCTCCGGCGTCACGGCCTGCCACAACCTGCTGGCGCTGGAAGCGGCCGGCCTGGGCGGCGCGGCGCTGTACCCGGGATCATGGAGCGAATGGTGCGCCGACCCGGCGCGCCCGGTTGCTACCGGGGCCGCCTGAGGTCAGCGTGACGAGGCAATGGGCGCGGCGGGCGCGATATGGCCGTGCCCGCCGTGGCTGTGACTCTCGTGCACGCCGTTGGTGATGAAGACGATCGCCGAGATGCCCGCGGCCACCAGCACCACCTGGATCGCCGACTCGCGCCAGCGCGGCTTGCGCTGCATCTGGGGCATCAGGTCGCTGACCGCGATATAGAGGAAGCTGCTGGCGGCAATCACCAGCACATACGGAATCCAGCCGCTCAGCTGGTCGAGCAGGAAATACCCGACCACGCCGCCGGCGATGGCCGCCAGGCTCGACACCAGATTGAAGGCGAAGGCACGCGCCTTGGAAAAGCCGGCGTTGAGCAGCACGATGAAGTCGCCCACTTCCTGCGGAATCTCGTGCGCCGCGATCGCCAGCGCGGTGACCACGCCGATATGCGGATCGGCCAGGAAGGCCGCCGCGATCACGATGCCGTCGGCAAAATTGTGGAAGGTGTCGCCGACCAGGATGGTCAGGCCGCTGCGGCCCGCTTCCTCGCGGTCATGGCCGTGGTGGTGGTGGTGCCCGTCGCCCTCGTGGTGGTGCGAGTGGCGCAGCAGCGAGATCTTTTCCAGCAGGAAGAAACCCAGCAGCCCCGCCAGCAGCGTGCCGAACAGCGCGCGCGGGTCGGCGCCGGACTCGAATGCCTCGGGCAGCGAATGCAGCAGCGCGGTGGCCAGCAGCACGCCCACCGAAAAGCTCACCATGCGCTCGACCACGCGGGACGCCACCGTCAGCGACAGCAGCGCTGCCCCGAAGATGCTGCCCACCCCCGAGATCGTGGCGGCGAGCAGGATATACAAAAGCGTCGAATGGATGATGGGCTCCCGGGGTGGCGGTACCGGGCGGCCCCGCCGTTCCGCCCGCATCGCGCCGGGCGGCTAACGCAACAATGTTGCAATAACTCAAAGGCCGCATTGTACGTATCCGCCGGGACTTTGCAATCCTGCTGTCGGGCGAGAGGCGCCTCGCGGCGCCTGGACAGCCGGATCAGGCCACGCCGTGCTGCCTCAACCAGTCCAGGCACTTCTGCCAGCCGTCCCTGGCGTCGGCTTCACGGTAGCTGGGCCGGTAGTCGGCATGGAAGGCATGGCCGGAGTCGGGATAGACGATGAAGCGCGAGGCCTTGGCGTCCGGGTCGGACGACGCCGCCAGCGCGGACTTCATCTTCTCCACTTGCTCCAGCGGGATGCCGGTGTCCTTGCCGCCATACAGGCCGAGTACCGGGGCATGGAGCTGGCCGACCAGGTCGATGGGGTTCCTCGGCTTGAGCGGGGTCGGCTCGGGCGCCAGCTGGCCGTACCAGGCCACGCCGGCCTTCAGGCGCTTGCTGTGCGCGGCATAGAGCCAGGTCATGCGCCCGCCCCAGCAGAAGCCGGTGATGGCGAGGCGCGACACGTCGCCGCCGTTGGCACCGGCCCAGGCCACCGCGGCGTCCAGGTCGCCCATGACCTGCGTGTCAGGCACCTTGGCGATCACCTCGCGCTGCAGCTCCTGGATGGTGCCGAAGCTCTGCGGATCGCCCTGGCGCGCGAACAGTTCCGGCCCGATCGCCAGGTAGCCCAGCTTGGCAAAGCGCCGGCAGACGTCGGCGATATGTTCGTGCACGCCGAAGATCTCGCTGACCACCAGCACCACCGGCAGGTTCTTCTTGCCTTCGGGCTGGGCGCGGTAGGCCGGCATGCTGAAGCCGCCCGAGGGGATGGTGACCTCGCCGGCGGTCAGGCCGGCAAAGTCGGTCTTGATGGCCTGCTGGGCCATCACCGGCAGCGCCGCCGCCGCAAAGGCGGAACCCAGCGCCGTCTTGACAAAGCCGCGGCGGTCGAACGTCTGGCCGGGGACGAGGCTATCCACTTCCGGTTTGAGCATGCGTGTCTCCAGGATCGTTGGTGGCTGGGCCGACATGCGGCGCCAGCGGCAGATTTTAAGCAGACATGGAGAAAACATGGGGCGGCTTTCCAGCCACCCCCGCACGCCAACCGCCCGCGCGGCATGGTGCAGCGCGGGAAGCCCCGGCCCGGCGCGCGTCAGTGCAGCTTGACGCGCGGGCTGGTCTTGCGGCGCAGCCAGTGCGAGACCGTGTCCAGCGCCATGCCCACGGCGCCGTGCAGCGCCATCACATGCATCCGGTAGAGCGACGTGTACATGACGCGCGCCATCAGCCCTTCAATGAACATCGAGCCGCCGATCAGCCCGCCCATCAGGCTGCCCACCGCGCTGAAATGCCCCAGCGACACCAGCGAGCCGAGGTCCTTGAAGGCGAACGACGGCAGCGGGCGCCCGTCCAGCCGGGCGCGCAGCGCGTTGTAGAGAAAGGTGGCCTGCTGGTGCGCGGCCTGTGCGCGCGGCGGCACCGTGGTCTGCTTCTCGGCCCACGGACAGCTGGCGCAGTCGCCGAAGGCGAAGATGTCCGGGTCGCCCTCGCTCTGCAGCGTCGGGCCGACCACGATCTGGCCCTGGCGGCTGACCGGCAGCCCCAGCGCGGCCAGCACCGGCGGCGCGGTGATGCCGGCCGCCCACACGGTCAGGTCAGCATCGATATGCTTGCCGCTGGCGGTCAGCACCGCCTGCGGCGTGACCTCGGTCACGCGCTCGCTGGTCAGGACATCGACGTCGAGCTTCTTCAGCAGCTTGGCGGTCTCGACCGAGACCCGCTCGGACAGCGCCGGCAGGATGCGCGGGCCGGCCTCGATCACGTGGATATGCACATCGCGGCGCGGGTCAAGCTGGTGCAGACCGTAGGCGCTGAGCACGTGCGCGGTGTTGCGCAGTTCGGCCGACAGCTCCACGCCGGTGGCGCCCGCGCCGATGATAGCCACGTCCACGCGCGGCCGGCCGTCCTCGCCCACGCGCCCGCGCCCGTTCTGGGCCCGCACGCAGGCCGCGATCAGCCGCTTGCGGAAGCGCTCGGCCTGCGCCACGACGTCCAGTGCGATGGCATTCTCGGCCGCGCCGGGCACGCCGAAGAAATGCGTGACGCAGCCGATCGCCAGCACCAGCGTGTCATAGGGCAGCTCGCGCGCCGGCAGCAGTTCGGCGCCGTCCTCGTCGAAGCTGGCCGACACCGAGATGGTCTTGCGGCTGCGGTCGATGCCGGTCAGCTCGCCCAGCTGGAACTCGAAGTGATGCCAACGCGCCTGCGCCGCGTATTCCAGCTGGTGCGTGTTGGGGTCCATGCTGCCGGCTGCCACTTCATGCAGCAGCGGCTTCCAGATGTGGGTGGGCAGGCGGTCCACCAGCACCACCTGCGCCTGCCCCTTGCGGCCGAGCTTGTCGCCCAGCTTCGTTACCAGTTCCAGCCCCCCTGCTCCCCCACCGACGACAACAATGCGGGGCGTCTTTGTTTTTGTCATGGTCTACCTGATGCGTTTTTGTGAATTCTTGCCTGAGGCGTTTTCCACAGTCTGCTGCATTGCAGCATGACTGGCAAGCCAGCAAGCCTGACTCAGCAGTCGCTTCATTCGATACCACAACGCATGGGCGGCGCAGGCTGGGTGACAGGCCGCCTCGTCAGTGCGCTTCTTCCCAGTTGGCGCCGCTGCCCACTTCGGCCACCAGCGGCGCGCGCAGCTGCGCGACCGAGCACATCAGCTCCGGCAGCCGCACCTTGACCAGCTCCAGTTCGTGCTCCGGCACCTCCAGCACCAGTTCATCGTGCACCTGCATGATCTGTCGCGTCTGCAGCCCGTCGCGCTCCAGCCAGTCCTGCACCGCGATCATCGACAGCTTGATCAGGTCGGCAGCGGTGCCCTGCATCGGCGCGTTGATGGCGGCGCGCTCGGCGGCCTGCCGGCGCGGGCCGCTGCCGCCGTTGATGTCGGGCAGCCACAGCCGGCGGCCGAACACGGTCTCGACATAGCCCTGCTCGCGCGCGGTCTGCCGGGTCTCTTCCATGTAGTGGGCCACGCCCGGGTAGCGCATGAAGTAGCGGTCGATATAGTGCTTGGCGGCCTCGCGCTCGATGCCCAGGTTGCCGGCCAGGCCGAACGCGCTCATGCCGTAGATCAGGCCGAAGTTGATCACCTTGGCGTAGCGGCGCTGCTCGCTGCTGACCGCCTCGCGCGCGACGCCGAAGATCTCGCCGGCGGTGGCGCGGTGGATGTCCTCGCCGTTGGCAAAGGCGCGCAGCAGGTTCTCGTCGCCCGAGATATGGGCCATGATGCGCAGCTCGATCTGCGAATAGTCGGCCGACACGATCACGCTGCCGGGCTCGGCGATAAAGGCTTCGCGGATGCGGCGGCCTTCCTCGGTGCGCACCGGGATGTTCTGCAGGTTGGGCTCGGTCGACGCCAGCCGGCCGGTCACCGCGGTGGCCTGGCCGTAGCTGGTGTGCACGCGGCCGGTCTGCGGGTTGACCATCTTCGGCAGCTTGTCCGTATAGGTGGACTTGAGCTTGGCCAGGCCGCGGTAGTCCAGCAGCAGCTTGGGCAGCGGGTAGTCCTCGGCCAGCTTCTGCAGCACCTCTTCGTCGGTCGAGGGCGCGCCGCTGGCGGTCTTCTTCACCACCGGCAGCTTCATCTGGCTGAACAGGATCTCGCCGATCTGCTTGGGCGAGCCCAGGTTGAAGGGCTGGCCGGCGGCCTCGTAGGCGGCCTGCTCCAGCGCCAGCATGCGCTGGCCCAGCTCGGCGCTCTGCGTGGCCAGGCGGCCGGCGTCGATCAGCACGCCGTTGCGCTCGACCTTCTGCAGCACCACCGAGACCGGCATCTCGATCTCTTCATACACGCGGCGCAGGCCCGCCGCGGCTTCCACCTGCGGGAACATCTTGCGGTGCAGGCGCAACGTCACGTCAGCGTCTTCGGCAGCGTATTCGGTGGCGCGCGCCAGGTCGATCTGGTCGAAGCCGATCTGGCTGGCGCCCTTGCCGCACACCTCTTCATAGGTGATGGTCTTCAGGCTCAGCAGGCGCTCGGCCAGGCTGTCCATGCCATGGTTGCGGTGCGAGGCCAGCACGTAGCTCTGCAGCATGGTGTCGTGCGCCACGCCGCGCAGCGTCACGCCATGGTTGGCAAAGACATGGACGTCGTACTTGAGGTTCTGGCCCAGCTTCGGGCGGCTGGCATCTTCCAGCCACGCACGCATGCGCCCCAGCACGAACTCGCGCGACAGCTGGCCGTGGTCGGGCAGCCCCGCCACGTCCGGGCCACGGTGCGCCACCGGGATATAGCAGGCCTCGCCCGGCACGACCGACAGCGAGATGCCAACCAGCTGCGCCTGCATCGGGTCCAGCGAGGTGGTCTCGGTGTCGATCGCCACCAGCGGCGCGGCCTCGATGCGCCGCATCCAGTCGTCCAGCTGGCCCTGGGTGCTGACCGTCTCGTAGCGGATCTCGGTCGGCGCAGCCTCGTCCGCTGCCGGTGCCTCGGCTTCGCCGGCCGCGGCCGGCGCATCGAACAGGCCGCCTTGCGCGGGGGCGGCGGCCGCGCGGGCGCGGGCCTGGGCGCGGGCATCGGGCAGGCTTTCGCCGGTCGCTTCGCGCAGCCAGGTCTTGAAGCCGTAGCGCGAGAAAAACGCCACCAGCTTGTCCTTGTCCTCGCCGATTTCGCGCAGCGCGTGGAAGTCCGCCACCGCGGCGGAGAGGTCGCAGTCGGTCTTGACCGTGACCAGCTGGCGCGCCATCGGCAGCCAGTCCAGCGTATTGCGCAGGTTCTCGCCCACCACGCCCTTGATGCCGGGGGCGGCGGCCATCACGCCGTCGAGCGAGCCATGCTCGGCCAGCCATTTGACCGCGGTCTTGGGACCCACCTTGGGCACGCCCGGCACATTGTCCACCGCGTCGCCGATCAGCGACAGGTAGTCGATGATGCGCTCGGGCGGCACGCCGAACTTGGCCGCCACGCCGGGGGGATCGAGCACCTCGCCGCTCATGGTGTTGACCAGCGTGACCTGGCCGTTGACCAGCTGCGCCAGGTCCTTGTCGCCGGTGGACACCACCGTGCGCACGCCCTGCTCCGTGGCCTGGCGCGACAGCGTGCCAATCACGTCGTCGGCCTCCACGCCGTCCACCACCACGATCGGCCAGCCCATGGCGCGCACGGCCTCATGGATCGGCTCGATCTGGCGCGCCAGGTCTTCCGGCATCGACGGGCGATGTTCCTTGTAGGCCGGATACATGTCGTCGCGGAAGGTCTTGCCCTTTGCGTCGAACACGCAGGCGCTATACTCTGCCGGGTAGTCGTTGCGCAACTTGCGCAGCATGTTGATCATGCCGTAGATTGCCCCTGTGGGCAGACCCTCCCCATTCCTCAGGTCCGGCAGAGCGTGATAAGCGCGATACAGATAGCTCGATCCGTCGACGAGCAAGAGTGTTTTTGGACTATCCGACATTCCCATGGACTCAAAATTGACTGGTGCCGCTGCAGGCGGTGCCTCGACCGCCCCCCTTGCTGACCCGGATGTTTCTGACCTTTCCGGCGATACCGTGCAACCCCCGCCGGAGGCTGCTTCCGAGCACGCCGCGGCCATCGCCGCGGCGGCCGATGCTGCTGCCGCGGGCAATCCGCCCGAAGTTGCTGCTGAAAAGGCCGCTGCTGCGGCCGCGCGCGCCAATCCGCGCAAGATGATCCCCAGCCTGCGTGCGCTGGCCGACGAAGACCGCGCTACCGCAAAGAAGGCGCGCGCCTCGTGGCAAATGTTCACGATTATGGCAGAGTTCATCGAGGCGACCGAGTACCTCTCCGAGATCCGCCCGGCCGTGTCGATCTACGGCAGCGCGCGCCTGCGCGAGGATTCGCCGTACTACCAGCGCACCATCGAGATCGCCCGGCTGTTTTCGGACGCCGGCTTTGCCGTGATCTCGGGCGGCGGCCCAGGCATCATGGAAGCGGCCAACAAGGGCGCGCACGCCGGCAAGTCCGCCAGCGTCGGCCTGAACATCGAACTGCCGCACGAGCAGCAGGGCAATCCGTACCAGGACATTGCCATGCGCTTTCGCCACTTCTTCACGCGCAAGGTCACCTTCGTCAAGAATTCGGACGCCTTTATCGTGATGCCGGGCGGCTTCGGCACGCTCGACGAGCTGGCCGAGGTGCTGACGCTGGTGCAGACCGGCAAGTCGCGCTCGGTGCCGGTGATCATGTTCGGCAGCCGCTTCTGGAAGGGCCTGCTGGACTGGTTCCGCTTCACGCTGCTGCCGATGGGCCTGATCGCCGAGCACGACCTGGACCTGATGAAGATCGTCGACGAGCCGCACGAAGTGCTGGAAGCGGTCTACGACTACTACGAGCAGCGCGGCGGCGACAAGCCGATCCCGCCCAAGGAAGAGATGTTCTACCTGTAAGGCATGGACGCCAGGCGCGCGGCGCCAAGCCACGTACCCGGCACCCGGTACCGTTGCGCAGGTGCCCCTCGGGGCACGGCGGCGGCCTGCGCACGGCAGGAATTGCTAGAATGGAACCTATCCGTCTGCCAAGCCCGGCGCCGCCGGGTTGCAGTCCAACCGCCGCATGCTGCGGCGCTGCGCGCAAGCTGCGCCGCAGCCCCGCACAGGAGCACCTGATGACCTCCCCCTCCACCGCCCGCTCGGTCCGGTCCACGCGGTCTTCCGTCGTGGCCGGCGAGCCTGAATCGCCTGCCAGGCGGTCCGTGTCCAGCCTCGCCGCCGTGGCGGCCGCCGCGCTGGCGCTGGCTTCCGGCTGGGCCGTCGCGCAGGAAAGCAGTGCGCTGACGCAGCAGGAGCTGAACCAGATCAACAACCAGCCGATCGCCCCGGCGGCCAAGTCGCAACTGAACCAGCCGCGCCAGCCGAGCTTCCAGCTCAATGAACGCGATGGCACCCAGGTGCGCGAGTACCGCGACAAGGGACGGGCCACCGATATCCAGGTCAAATCGGGTTTCGGCACCAAATACGAGATGAGCAAGCCGGAAGACAGCTCGCCCAAGATCCGCGAGCACGATGTCAACCGCGTGCCTTCGGTCAACCTGAAGTTCTGAGTTCGTTTGCCCACGGCCTGGCGTAAGCTCCAGGCCGCGCCGGCCCTCCGGCAGTGTCATGCCGCGGCGGCGGCCCGGACTTTGTCCGAAACTGGTCCCCGCCGCTTTCCGATTCGCTTCACACAACGAGTATGGCCGTATTCACCACGGTCTCGCAGGACGAGATCGCCCGCTGGCTGCTGGATTTCAACCTTGGCGAAGTGCGCGAGCTGCGCGGCATCGCCTCGGGCATCGAGAACAGCAATTTCTTCCTCACCATGGAGCACGATGGCCAGACGCGCCAGTACGTGCTGACCATTTTCGAGCGGCTCACGTTCGCGCAGCTGCCCTACTACCTGCACCTGATGGCGCACCTGGCCGAGCGCGGCATCCGCGTGCCCGCGCCGATCCCGGCGCGCGACGGCGAGATCCTGCGCCCGCTCAAGGGCAAGCCTGCCACCATCGTCACGCGCCTGCCCGGGGCGTCGCAACTGGCGCCCGACGCGCAGCACTGCGCTGAAGTGGGCGACATGCTGGCACGCATGCACCTGGCCGGCCAGGACTATCCGCGCCAGCAGCCCAACCTGCGCAGCCTCGCCTGGTGGCAGCAGACCGAGCCTGAGATCCTGCCCTTCCTGGATGCCGGCCAGCGCGCGCTGCTGCAGCAGGAGATCGCCCACCAGGCCGCCGTCTTCGCCAGCGCGGACTACGCCGGCCTGGGCGCAGGCCCGTGCCACTGCGACCTGTTCCGCGACAACGCGCTGTTCGAGGAAGACGGCAGCGGACGCCACCGCCTGGGCGGCTTTTTCGACTTCTACTTCGCCGGCAACGACAAGTGGCTGTTCGATGTGGCGGTCACCGTCAACGACTGGTGCATCGACCTGGCCAGCGGCGAACTCGACCCCGCGCGCACGCAGGCCCTGCTGCGGGCTTATCATGCCGTCAGGCCGCTGACCGCCACCGAGGCCGCGCACTGGCAGGACATGCTGCGCGCGGGTGCGCTGCGCTTCTGGGTGTCGCGACTGTGGGACTTCTACCTGCCGCGCGAGGCCGACATGCTGCAACCGCACGACCCGACCCATTTCGAACGCATCCTGCGCCGGCGCATCGGCGCGGACCCTGCAAGCGCCCCGCTCCCCTGGATCTGATCCGTATGCAACTACTGGAAGTCCCTGCCAAGGAAGGCTACACCTGGTTCCGCCAGGGCATCTGGCTGTTCCGCAAGAACCCGCTGACCTTCCTGATGCTGCTGTTCGTCTACCTGATCGCCGCGCAGCTGGCCATCGTGGTGCCGCTGATCGGCATCATCGCGCTGCTGGTGGTCACGCCGGGCCTGTCGGTCGGCGTGATGACCGCATGCCGCGACGTGATCCAGAACAAGCGGGTGATGCCCACCGTGCTGCTGGCGGGTTTCCGCGCCAACGGCAAGGAAGCCACGCGCAACCTGCTGGTGCTGGGCGGCATCTACGCCGGGCTGGTGTTCGTGCTGGGCCTGATCGCCGGATCGGTGGTCGACATGAGCGCGCTGGTGCCGATCGTGCTGAAGGAAGAAGCGCCGACCGCCGAAGCGGTGCGCCAGCTGTACTACGCCATGCTGATCGGCGCGCTGCTGTACACGCCGATCGCGATGATGTTCTGGTTCGCGCCGCTGCTGGCGGCCTGGCACGGCGTGCCGCCGGTCAAGGCGCTGTTCTTCAGCTGGACCGCGTGCTGGCGCAACCGCGGCGCGTTCTTCACCTACGCGGTGCTGTTCGCGATGCTGCTGGTGGCGATCCCGTTCCTCCTGGAGGCGGTGTTCAGCGCCTTCGGCGCCGAGACGGTGCTGTCATTCCTGGTCACGCCGTATTCGCTGCTGATGCTGGCGATCCTGTATTGCTCGTTCTATGCCACGTACCGCGGCTGCTTCAACGTGACGCCGCCGGGCGTGGATCCGGCTGCGCCGGCAGCGCCGGGCGCCTGAACCACGGGCGTTCGCTACGCTCCCTCTCCCGCTTGTGGGACAGGCAAAAAAACCGGCAGCGTGCCGGTTTTTTTGCCTCAATCGATCAAGGCCTGCGCTTGCCTCTCGCGTCACGAGCTATTCGCAGAACGTCTTCACCATCTCGTCCGCTGCCAGGCGCAGGTCCGGCACGAATCCCATCAGCTGGTCCATCGTCATGCGCGCCATCGGCACCTGCACGGCAATCGCCGCGCAGGCGCGGTTCCGGTTGCGCATCACCGGCACCGCGACCGCGATCATGCCTTCCAGGTTTTCCTGATTGTTGACCCCCAGGCGCCGCCGCCGCGTCTCGGACAGTTCCGTGTGTAGCGCCCCGGCGTCGGTGATGGTGTGCGCCGAGTGCGCGCGCAGCGGCAGGCTGGCAACCAGGCGCTGGCGCTGCGCGCTCGGCAGGAACGCCAGCAGCAGCTTGCCGCTGGCGGTGCAGTGCAGCGGCACCCGCGAGCCCGGCTGCAGGTGCATGCGCAGCGGCCATTGCGTTTCTACGCGGTCCAGGTAGACCACGTCGTCACCGGACAGCATGGTCAGGTTGCAGGTCTCCCCGACCTTGTCGACCAGTTGCTGCAGGATCGCATGGCGCGCCGCCGCGGGACCCGCCTGCATCAGCACATTGACGGCGAGCTGCCGCACGCGCGATGAGCACTCGTAGTGGCGGTTGCCGGCCGTGCGCGACACCAGCCACGTGCTTTCCAGCTGCTTGAGGATGCGGTGGACGGTCTGCTTCGGCAACTCGATCGCCTGCACGATGGCCGCCAGCGACAGGGGCCCGTCGGCCGCGGACAGGATCTCGAGAATGCGGAAGGCGCGCACCGCGGCGGCATTCGAGTGATTGCTCATGGATCAAATTTAAAGGATTCCGGGACGCATGGCCGTCCCGAAAACTGAATTCTGGATCGCACCCCGGCTGCGCGCTCGCGAAAGCGCACAAATTGGGACGGCCTGTCTGTCCCGCTTCACTAGATTCGATCCAGGGCCGCCGACGGTGCCGCGAAGTGCACGACAAAGCGCGGCGGTCCTAACCGTCCAAACCGCGGAGTCGAATCCATGAGTGTGCAAATACTGCATCGCCGGCAGTCCAACAATTCCGATTTGCCCCTACCGACGGCATCCCTGCCCGCGCAGCCAGCGCAAGCCGCGGCCGAAGCCGTCGCTGCGGTCGTGGCCCGGGCCAGGCAGGCGCAGCGCGAGTTCGCGCGTGCCGACCAGGCCACCGTCGACACGGCAGTCGCCGCTGCTGCTTGGGCCATCATGGAGCCCGCGCGCAACCGCCAGCTGGCCGAGCGCGCCGTCGCCGACACCGGCCTGGGCAATGTCGACGACAAGATCCGCAAGAACCACCGCAAGACGCTGGGCCTGCTGCGCGACCTGCATGGCCGCAAGACGGTGGGCGTGATCGCGCAGGATGCGGCAGCCGGCCTCACCGAGATCGCCCGGCCCGTGGGCGTGGTGGCGGCCATTACTCCGTCGACCAATCCCGCGGCCACGCCGGCCAACAAGATCATCAACGCGCTCAAGTGCGGCAACAGCGTGATCGTGGCGCCGTCGCCGAAGGGGCAGGACACCTGCGTGCTGCTGCTGTCGTTCATCCACGCCGAGTTTGCCCGCGCCAGCCTGCCTGCCGACCTGGTCCAGATGCTGCCCGCGCCGGTCTCGAAGGCCGCGACGGCGGAGCTCATGCGGCAGGCCGACCTGGTGGTCGCGACCGGCTCGCAGGCCAACGTGCGCATGGCCTACACCTGCGGCACGCCGGCCTTCGGCGTGGGCGCCGGCAATGTGGCATCGATCATCGACGCCAGCGCCGCGCTGGATGATGCCGCGGCCAAGGTGGTGCGCTCCAAGACCTTCGACAATGCCACCAGTTGCTCTTCAGAGAACAGCCTGGTCGTGCTCGACGCCGTCTACACGCCCATGCTCGACGCCCTGGCGGCAGTCGGCGGCGTGATGCTCACGGCTTCGGAGAAAGCGCGGCTGCAGGCGCTGATGTGGCGCGACGGCAAGCTCGCCGGCACCTTCACGGGACAGAACGCAACGCGAATTGCCGAGCTCGCCGGGCTGGAACGCGTGCGCGCGCTGCAGCCCGCGATGCTGCTGGTGGAAGAAGCCGGTGTCGGCAGCGACTACCCCTTCTCTGGCGAAAAGCTCTCGCCCGTGCTGACGCTCTACCGCGCCGCCGACTTTGCGGCGGCAGTCGAGCGCGTGGCGTGCCTGTACGCCTATATGGGCGCCGGGCATTCGGTCAGCCTGCATTCGTCCAATCCGCGTCATGCGCTGCAACTCGGGCAGGAGCTGCCGGTGGCGCGCGTGATCGTGAACCAGGCGCATTGCTTCGCCACCGGCGGGAATTTCGACAACGGCCTGCCGTTCTCGCTGTCCATGGGCTGCGGCACCTGGGGCGGCAACAACTTCTCGGACAACCTCGGCTGGCGCCAATACCTGAACATCACCCGCATTGCCGTGCCCATCGCCGAGCACGTGCCCGATGAAGCGGACCTGCTGGGCGATTACTTCGCGAGGGTCGGCAAATGAACGCGCGCACGGAACCCGAAGTGTTCGACACCCTCGCCGCGCTGGTGGCCGTGCGTGCCGCGCAGTGGCCCGACAAGCTCTACCTGTTGTCCCCGGACAGCGGCCATGCGCTCACGTTCGGCGCGCTGGCGGCCGACGCCGGCACGCTGGGCCGCTGCTATGCGGCAGCCGGCCTCGGTAGCGGCCAAACGGTGTCGGTGTACCTGCCCAACGGCGAGCAGACCGCGCGGCTCCTGCTCGGCACCATGGCCTGCGGGCTGGTCGTCAATCCGATCAACCTGCTGTGCCAGCCGGCGCAGCTGCGCTACATCCTTGCGCATTCGGACACGCGGCTGGTCTTCACCTGGCCCGACGGAGAAGCCGCCATCCGCGAGGCGCTGCGCGAGGCCGGGCTGGACGTGCCGGTGCTCGTCACCGCGCCCGATGCCAACAGCCTGCCGGCACTGCCCGCCACGCATGACGCTGCGTCGCCACTGCCCCCACCGCAGCCGGACGCGCCCGCGCTGCTCATGTACACGTCCGGCACCACCGGCACGCCCAAAGGCGTGCTGCTGACGCAGCGCAACCTGGTCGCCAACGGCGCCAACGTCAGCCGCGAGCACTGCCTCGGGCCGGCCGACCGGGTGCTGGCGACGCTGCCGCTGTACCACATCAACGGCCTGGTCGTGACCGCGATCGCGCCGCTGGTGCACGGCGGCTCGGTGGTGATGCCGATGCGCTTTTCCGCCAGCGCGTTCTGGCAGGACAGTGCGCGCCACGGCTGCACCTGGCTGAACGTGGTGCCGACCATCATCGCCTACCTGCTCAACGATCCGCACGGCCAGGCCCCGGCCGGCGTGCGCTTCTGCCGCTCGGCCTCGGCGGCGCTGCCGCCCGAGCATCACCGCGCCTTCGAAGCGCGTTTCGGCATCGGCGTGATCGAGACCATGGGCATGACCGAGACTGCCGCACCGGCATTCAGCAATCCGCTCGACCCGGGCCGGCGGCGCATCGGCAGCATCGGCCAGCCATCTGGCACGCGCGCACGCGTGCTCGGTGGCGACGGAATGCCGGTGCCCGACGGACAGGTCGGCGAAATCGTGCTGCAGGGCGAGAGCGTGATGGCGGGCTACTACAAGGCGCCGGACATCACGCGCGAGGCCTTTACGCACGATGGCTGGCTGCGCACGGGCGACCTCGGCTACCGCGACGCCGATGGCTATTTCTACATTACCGGGCGCGCCAAGGAACTGATCATCAAGGGCGGCGAGAACATTGCCCCGCGCGAGATCGACGAGGCGCTGCTGCGCCATCCGGCCGTGCTCGAAGCCGCAGCGGTCGGCGTGCCGGACCCGGCCTACGGGCAGGAGATCGTCGCCTACGTGGTCATGCGCGAGGCCGCGCGCTGCGATGACGCGGCGCTGCGCGCGCATTGCCTGCGCGAGCTGGGCCGCTACAAGACGCCGAAGGAGTTCCGCTTTGTCGCCGAGCTGCCGCGCGGCCCGTCCGGCAAGGTGCAGCGGCTGAAGCTGCTCGACCACGCCTGAACCTTCCCTCCCTTTCCACAACCCTCGCCAAGGAGCCTGCCCGACCAGAATCCACCAGACCAGGAGACACGACTCAAGACCACAGACAGATTGCTCAAGGACGGGCAGCGCGGCCGGCGCCGCGCCCCCGGCGCGCCGCAAGCGCATGGCTACGGACCATGCGCCGGCCGCCGCCCCGTCAACGCCACGTGCGCGCGCCGCACAAAGGAGGTGGTATGAAGCAACGCATCAAGACCCGGCACATGATCCTGGGCGTCATGTGCCTGATGTATTTCATCGCCTACATCGACCGCGTCAACATCTCGGTCGCCGCCCCCCTGATCCGCGAGGAAATGGGGCTGACCGCATCGCAGCTGGGGCTGGTGTTCTCGGCCTTTGCCTACCCCTATGCCGCCATGCAGATCCTCGGCGGCTGGATGGCCGACAAGTTCGGGCCCAAGAAGGTGCTGATCGTGCTGTCGCTGATCTGGGGCGTGGCCACGGTGCTGACCGGCTTCGCGGGCAGCGTGCTGATGCTGGTGGTGCTGCGCTTCGTGCTGGGCATCGGCGAAGGCGGCGCGTTCCCGACCGCGACGCGCGCCTTCACCTACTGGATGCCGGTGGCGGAGCGCGGTTTCGCGCAGGGCATCACCCACAGCTTCGCGCGGCTGGGCGGTGCGATCACGCCGCCGATCGTGCTGGTCATCGTGGCCGCCGCCGGCTGGCGCGAAGCCTTCATCGTGCTGGGCGCGATCAGCCTCGGCTGGACCTTGCTGTACGCCTTCTTTTTCAAGGATTCGCCCGACAAGCACAGCCGCGTGACCGCGCAGGAGCTGCAGGAGATCGGCTACCGGCGCGGCGATAGCCAGCAGGCAGCCAAGGCGGCCACGCCGTGGCGGCGCCTGTTCCGGCGCATGTGGCTGGTGACCTTCGTCGACTTCTGCTACGGCTGGTCGCTGTGGGTCTATCTGACGTGGCTGCCTTCGTACCTGAAGGAGGCGCGCGGCTTCGACCTGAAGCAGCTGGCCTTGTTCACGGCATTGCCACTGATGGCGGGCGTGGTCGGCGACACGCTCGGCGGCGTGCTGTCGGACCGCATCTACAGGCGCACCGGCAACCTGCGCCGGGCGCGCGGCGCGATCCTGTTCGTGGGGCTGGCCGGCTCGCTGATGTTCATCGCGCCGATGACCTTCACGGCCGATGCCGTCAACGCGGTGATCCTGCTGTCGCTGTCGTTCTTCTTCCTGGAGCTGACCAACGCGGTGCTGTGGAGCCTGCCGCTGGACATCGCCGGCAAGTACGCCGGCACCGCGGGCGGCATGATGAACACCGGCTTCGGCGTGGCCGGCATGGTGTCGCCGGTGGTGTTCGGCTACTTGATCGAGCGGACCGGCAGCTATGACCTGCCGTTCATGATCTCGGGGGCGCTGCTCGGGGTTGGCGCGCTGGCCTCGCTGTTCATCAATCCGCTGCTGACGGTGGACAGTCCCGACGAAAAGGCTGGCGAGGTCCGCCACGCCCTGCCCTGAGCCGCCCGGGGCGCGGCATGGCGCGCAGCGAAGCTGGACCCGCTCAGTCGATCGCGTCCAGCTTCGCCACCGACAGCGCCAGCCACTTGGCCCCGTTGCGCTTGAAGTTAATATTGGCGCGTGCGTCCGTGCCCTCGCCTTCCAGCGCGGTGATCACGCCTTCGCCAAACTTGTTGTGGAACACCGACTGCCCCACCCGGAAGCCGGTGCCGGCCTCGCGCTTGGCATCGGCATAGCCGTTGCCGTTGTCCATGCCCCCGGTGGGGCGCGTGCCGGTATAGGGCACGTCCTCGGGCTTGCGGAACCAGTCGCGGCCCCAGGCGCTGTCGCGCTCCTGGCGGCGCACGCCGCCGTAGCCCTGCGCCGGCGGCGTCAGCCACTTGAGCGAGGCCTCGGGCAGCTCCTCGAAGAAGCGTGAGCGCACGTGGTAGCGGGTCTGGCCGTGCAGCATGCGGCTTTGCGCAAACGACATATAGAGCCGCTTGCGCGCGCGCGTGATCGCCACGTACATCAGGCGGCGCTCTTCTTCCACGCCGTCCGGGTCCATCATGCTGTTCTCGTGCGGGAACAGGCCCTCTTCCATCCCGGTGATGAAGACCACGTCGAACTCCAGCCCCTTGGCCGCGTGCACGGTCATCATCTGCACCGCGTCCTGGCCGGCCTGGGCCTGGTTGTCGCCGGCTTCCAGCGAGGCATGGGTCAGGAACGCGACCAGCGGCGTCATCACCACCGGCAGCGCTTCCGGATCCAGCACCTGCTGGGCCTGGTCGCCGTCGGCCAGTGCCGGGGCGGCGGGGCTGCGGTCAACCGGGATCACCGCGGCCAGCGCTTCCAGGCCGTAGCCTTCCTCGACCACGAAGGCCTGCGCGGCGGTCACCAGTTCCTGCAAGTTCTCGATGCGGTCCTGGCCTTCCTTCTCGCCCTGGTAGTGGGTGATCAGGCTGCTGTGGTTGATCACGTACTCGACGGTCTCGGCCAGCGTCATGCGGCGGGTATCGTCGCGCATCTTGTCGACCAGGCGCGTAAAGGCCGCCAGCTTGCTGCCGGCCGCGCCGGGTACGTAGGCCACCGCCTCGGCCAGCGCGCAGTCGTACTGGCGCGCCATGTCCTGCAGCACTTCCAGCGAGCGCGCGCCGATGCCGCGCGCCGGGAAGTTGACCACGCGGCCAAAGGCGGCATCGTTGCGCGGATTCTCCAGCAGCTGCATGTAGGCCAGCGCGTGCTTGATTTCGGCGCGCTCGAAGAAGCGCAGGCCGCCATAGACGCGGTACGCGATGCCGGCCGAGAACAGCGCATGCTCGATCACGCGCGACTGTGCGTTGCTGCGGTACAGGATGGCGATCTCGGCGCGGCTGGCGCCCTGCGCGATCTGGTCGCGGATCTCCTCGATGATCCAGGCGGCTTCCTGGCCGTCCGAGCCGCCCTGGAACACCCGCACCAGTTCGCCGTGGCCGGCGTCGGTGCGCAGGTTCTTGCCCAGGCGGCGCGCGTTGTGCGAGATCAGGTGGTTGGCCGAATCCAGGATATGCCCATGCGAGCGGTAGTTCTGCTCCAGCTTGATCAGCCGGCGCACGCGGAACTCGTGCTCGAAGTCGCGCATATTGCCGACGTTGGCGCCACGGAACGCATAGATGCTCTGGTCGTCGTCGCCGACGGCAAAGACCGCGGCCGGGTTCTGCGTGCCGTAGCCGGCCAGCAGCTTGAGCCACTGGTACTGCAGCACGTTGGTGTCCTGGAACTCGTCGACCAGCACGTGGCGGAAGCGGTGCTGGTAGTGCTGGCGGATGGCGTCGTTGTAGCGCAGCAGCTCGTAGCAGCGCAGCAGCAGCTCGGCAAAGTCGACCACGCCTTCGCGCTGGCACTGCAGGTCATAGGCGGCGTAGAGGTCGACAAAGCGCTTGTTGAAGTCGTCGTTGGCCTCGACGTCGGCCGGGCGCAGACCCTGCTCCTTGGCGTTGTTGATGAAGTACTGCAGGTTCTTGGCCGGGTACTTCTCATCATCGACATTGAGCGACTTGAGCAGCCGCTTGAGCGCCGAGAGCTGGTCCTGGCTGTCCAGGATGGCAAAGGTCTGGGGCAGGCCGGCGTCGCGGAAATGCGCGCGCAGCATGCGGTTGCACAGGCCGTGGAAGGTGCCGATCCACATGCCGCGGGTGTTGATCGGCAGCATCGACGACAGCCGCGTCTGCATTTCCTTGGCGGCCTTGTTGGTAAAGGTCACCGCCAGGATGCCCGCCGGCGAGACCCGGCCGTTCTGGATCAGCCAGGCGATGCGCGTGGTCAGCACGCGGGTCTTGCCGCTGCCCGCGCCCGCCAGGATCAGCGCCGGTTCGTCAGGCAGGGTGACGGCGGCTAGTTGTTCGGCGTTCAGGTTGGCGAGCAGATCGGACATCGGAGAGGCCTAGTGGAATCACGGCAATTATACCGGTGGGCCCTGTCCCGCAAGTCACATCCGGCGGGTGCGGATGACCAGGAAATAGGCACCAGCCTGCCACCCCCGTATAATTTAACGTTTTACTGGCGCAATGCCGGCTGCCGACGGCCGCCGCCTCGCCAGGCGCAGGCCGAAGCACCCTGCGACGACCCCCGACGCCAATATCCACATCCCAGCATGACCGCCCAAGACCAGTCCCTTGCCAAGAGCTTCGAACCCGCCGCCATCGAGGCGAAATGGGGCCCCGAGTGGGAGAAGCGCGGCATCGCCCAGCCGACCTTCGACCCTGCCCGCCCGGACTTTGCGATCCAGCTGCCGCCGCCCAATGTGACCGGCACGCTGCATATGGGCCACGCTTTCAACCAGACCATCATGGACGGCCTGGCGCGCCATGCGCGCATGACCGGCGCCAATACGCTGTGGGTGCCGGGCACCGACCACGCCGGCATCGCCACCCAGATCGTGGTGGAGCGCCAGCTCGAGTCGCAGGGCGTGTCGCGCCATGAGCTGGGCCGCGAGAAATTCACCGAGAAGGTGTGGGCCTGGAAGGAAGAGTCGGGCTCGACCATCACCCGCCAGGTGCGGCGCATGGGCGCTTCGATCGACTGGAGCCGCGAGTACTTCACGATGTCGCCCGAGATGTCGACGGCGGTCACCGAAGCCTTCGTGCGCCTGCACGAGCAGGGCCTGATCTATCGCGGCAAGCGCCTGGTCAACTGGGACCCGGTGCTGGGCACCGCGGTGTCGGACCTGGAAGTCGACAGCGTCGAGGAAGAAGGCTCGCTGTGGCATATCCACTATCCGCTGGTCGAGGCTGACGCCAAGGGCGGCCTGACCCACCTGACCGTGGCCACCACCCGCCCGGAAACCATGCTGGGCGACGTGGCCGTGATGGTCCACCCGGAAGACGAGCGCTATGCGCACCTGATCGGCAAGTTCGTGCAGCTGCCGCTGACCGAGCGCCAGATCCCGGTGATTGCCGACGAATACGTCGACCGCGAGTTCGGCACCGGCGTGGTCAAGGTGACCCCGGGCCATGACTTCAACGACTATGCGGTGGGCCAGCGCCACAACCTGCCGCAACTGTCGATCCTGTCGCTGGACGCGAAGATCGTTGCCGACGCCCCCGCCGCCTACGCCGGCCTGGACCGCTTCGACGCGCGCAAGGCCATCGTCGAGGACCTGGACAAGCGTGGCCTGCTGGCCGAGGTCAAGAAGCACAAGCTGATGACCCCGCGCAGCGAGCGCACCGGCAGCGCGATCGAACCGATGCTGACCGACCAGTGGTTCGTCGCCATGAGCAAGCCGGCGCCGGAAGGCACCTTCTACCCGGGCCGCTCGATCGCCGAGGTGGCGCTGGAAGCCGTGCAGAGCGGCGAGATCAAGCTGGTGCCGGAAAACTGGATCAGCACCTACAACCAGTGGCTGGGCAATATCCAGGACTGGTGCATCTCGCGCCAGCTGTGGTGGGGCCACCAGATCCCGGCGTGGTACGACGATGCCGGCAACTGCTTTGTCGGCCGCACCGAAGACGAAGCGCTGGCCAAGGCAAAGGCCGCCGGCAGCACCGGCAGCCTGCGCCGCGAGGAAGACGTGCTCGACACCTGGTTCTCGTCGGCGCTGGTACCCTTCTCCTCGCTGGGCTGGCCGGAAGAAACCCCCGAGATCCAGCACTTCCTGCCGTCGTCGGTGCTGGTGACCGGCTACGACATCATCTTCTTCTGGGTGGCGCGCATGGTCATGATGACCAAGCACTTCACCGGCAAGGTGCCCTTCCATACCGTCTACGTGCACGGACTGGTGCGCGATTCGGAAGGCAAGAAGATGAGCAAGTCCGAGGGCAACACCCTGGACCCGGTGGACCTGATCGACGGCATCGATCTCGACACGCTGCTGCAGAAGCGCACCACCGGCCTGCGCCGCCCCAAGGACGCGCCCAAGATCGAGAAGAAGACGAAAAAGGAATTCCCCGAGGGCATTCCCGCCTTCGGCGCCGACGCGCTGCGCTTCACCTTCGCGTCGCTGGCGACGCTGGGCCGCAACGTCAATTTCGATACCGGCCGCTGCGAGGGCTACCGCAACTTCTGCAACAAGCTGTGGAACGCGACCCGCTTCGTGCTGATGAACACCGAAGGCCATGACTGCGGCATGGGCCCGTGCAGCAACGACTGCGGCCCGGACGGCTACCTGGATTTCTCGCAGGCCGACCGCTGGATCGTGTCGCTGCTGCAGCGCGTGGAAGCCGACGTCGAGAAGGGCTTTGCCGAATACCGCTTCGACAATATCGCCAACGCGATCTACAAGTTCGTCTGGGACGAATACTGCGACTGGTACCTGGAGCTGGCCAAGGTGCAGATCCAGAACGGCACCGAGGCCCAGCAGCGCGCCACGCGGCGCACGCTGCTGCGCGTGCTCGAGACCGTGCTGCGCCTGGCGCACCCGATCATCCCCTTCATCACCGAAGAGCTGTGGCAGAAGGTGGCCCCGCTGGCCGGCCGCGCCAAGGGTGATGGCTCCGAGACCATTGCGCTGCAGCCCTACCCGCTGCCGGCGGTCGCCAAGATCGACGAAGATGCCGAGCAATGGGTTGCGCGCCTGAAGGAAGTGATCGATGCCTGCCGCAACCTGCGCGGCGAGATGAACATCTCGCCGGCCCAGCGCATCCCGCTCTATGCTGAGGGTGACACCACCTTCCTGAAGGCGGCGAGCGCACATATCCAGGCACTGGCGAAACTTTCCGAGGTGCGCGTCTTCGAAGATGAAGCTGCCCTGCAGGCTGAAGGCGCCGGCGCGCCGGTCGCCATTGCCGGGGGCAACCACCTGCTGCTGAAGATCGAGATCGATGTCGGCGCCGAGCGCGTGCGCCTGTCGAAGGAAGTCGAGCGCATCGGTGGCGAAATCGGCAAGTGCCGCGCCAAGCTGTCCAACGAGAGCTTTGTCGCCAAGGCACCGCCTGCCGTGGTGGCGCAAGAGACGCAGCGCCTGGCCGATTTCGAGCAAACGCTGGCCAAGCTGCAGGGCCAGCTGCAACGGCTGCCGGCCTGACGGCACGGCGGCCGCATTCACGCCCCTGCCTGCCGGGGGTTCTGTCCGGCTTCGTCGGACAGAACCGGACAGACGGCGCCCGCAATGGCTGGCAGGGTTATGGACTGGAATCTGAGAGGTACACCTGATATGGAAAATCGCGTCACCAAGGCTGTGTTCCCGGTTGCGGGCCTGGGCACTCGCTTCCTGCCGGCCACCAAGGCCAGCCCCAAGGAAATGCTTCCGGTGGTGGACAAGCCGCTGATCCAGTACGCCGTGGAAGAAGCCATGGCCGCCGGCATTACCGAGATGATCTTTGTCACCGGCCGCTCCAAGCGCGCCATCGAGGACCATTTCGACAAGGCCTTCGAGCTGGAAGTGGAGCTTGAGGCCAAGAACAAGCAGGCGCTGCTGGACGTGGTGCGCTCGATCAAGCCCGCCAACGTGGAGTGCTTCTACGTGCGCCAGCCCGAAGCGCTGGGCCTGGGCCATGCGGTGCTGTGCGCGGCCAAGCTGGTCGGCGACACCCCGTTCGCGGTGATGCTGGCCGATGACCTGATCGACGGCAACCCACCGGTGATGAAGCAGATGGTGGATACCTTCAACCACTACAACTGCTCGGTGCTGGGCGTCGAGGAGATCACGCCGGAGCAAAGCCGCTCCTACGGCGTGATCGACGGCCGCGAGTGGGATGCGGACGTGATCAAGGTCTCGGGCATCATCGAGAAGCCGGCGCCGGAAGACGCGCCGTCCAACCTGGGCGTGGTCGGCCGCTACATCCTGACCCCGCGCATCTTCGACCACCTGCGCGACCTGAAGCCGGGCGCCGGCGGCGAGCTGCAGCTGACCGACGCGATCCAGTCGCTGCTGGGCCAGGAGCAGGTGCTGGCCTACCGCTACCAGGGCCGCCGCTATGACTGCGGCAGCAAGCTGGGCTACCTGAAGGCAACCGTTGAATTTGCCTTGAAGCACCCGGAAGTCGGGGCTGACTTCAGCGCCTACCTGGAATCGCGCGAGCACCTGACCGGCATCGGCAGCTGATCGCGCTGGCCTGCAAACAAGGAAAAAGCCGCTTTCGAGCGGCTTTTTCCTTGTGCAGCCCCGCCAGGTGCGGGAGCCGTATGCCGGTCAACGGCGGCGCATGTAGAACACAAAGACCTTGTCCACTTCGGAGTGCGACAGCAGCTCATTGCCGGTCTGCTTGGCAAAGGCCTGGAAATCGCGCGTGGCGCCGGGATCGGTGGCCAGCACCTTGAGCACATCGCCGCTGGCCATGTCGGCCAGGGCCTTCTTGGTGCGCAGGATCGGCAGCGGGCAGTTCAGGCCGCGCGCATCCACTTCTTTCTGGAACTCCATTCGTCTCTTCCTTCGATTCTGGGGGCTGGGCGGCTGGCCGGGGGCCAGCCTCACCACCGGTATTGTAGCGAACCCCCGACCAGGCTGAAGTCGTGCGGGCGGCGCGGGTCGGGAATGTCCGCGCCGGTCTGGCGGTCGAAGAAGCGCACCGGATAGCCGCGCGCGGCCAGCCAGTCGGCCACCGCGAAGCCGGTGCCGGCCGACCAGACGCGCACATCCTCCGGCGCCACCAGCTTGTAGTCGGCCAGCTCTTCGGACAGCGCCACAGTGCCGGTCGCCTTGACGTGGTAGGCGATGATCAGCTCGTTCTTGCGCATGAACTCGTAGACGCCGATCAGCGACACCGACTCGGTATCGAGGTTGGTCTCTTCCTTCAGTTCGCGCGCCACGCCCAGCTCGGGCGGCTCGTCGCGCTCCAGGAAGCCCGTCACCAGTGCGAACATGGTCTCCGGCCAGGCGGCATTGCGCGCCAGCAGCAGCTTGTCCTGGTACTCCACCACCGCCGCCAGCACCGGCAGCGGGTTGTTCCAGTGCACGAAGCCGCATTCCTGCTGCACGCAGGCGTGGCGTTCGCGCCCGGACAGCGGCAGCACCTCCAGCGGCGCGCCGCACTGCGGGCAGAATCGGTATTGCATTTGGGGGCTCCTGAAGGGGTCTCGTCGTTATAGGTATGGGATGCCGGTCAGGCGCCGCACGCCGTGCGCATATCGGCGGCCAGCGCCTCAACCGTCTGCGGCTGCAGGTCCCATGAACACATGAAACGGCAGCCGCCGGCGCCGATAAAGGTATAGAAGCGCCAGCCCTTCGCGCGCAGCGCCTCGATCGCGGGCAGCGGCAGCTCGGCGAACACGGCGTTGGACTGTGTCGGAAACATGATGCGAACGCCCGGAATATCGCTGATGCGCTGCTGCAGCAACTGCGCCATCGCATTGGCATGGCGCGCGTTGGCGAGCCATACGTCGTTCTCGAGCAAACCCAGCCACGGCGCGGAGATAAAGCGCATCTTCGACGCCAGCTGCCCGGCCTGCTTGACGCGGTAGGCAAAGTCCTCGGCCAGGCGGCGGTCGAAGAACACCACCGCCTCGCCCACCGGCAGGCCGTTCTTGGTGCCGCCGAAGCACAGCACATCGACGCCGGCGCGCCAGGTGATCTCGGACGGATGCACCCCCAGCGAGGCCACCGCATTGGCAAAGCGCGCGCCGTCCATATGCACGCGCAGCTGGCGTCGCTTGGCGATGGCGGCAATCGCGCGCACCTCTTCCACGCTGTAGACGGTGCCGACTTCGGTCGACTGCGTCAGCGACACCACCTTGGGCTTGGGGTAATGGATATCGGAGCGGCGCGTGACCAGCGCCTCGACCGCGTCGGGCGTGAGCTTGCCGTCGGCGCCGGGCGCGGTCAGCAGCTTGGAGCCGTTGGAGAAGAACTCCGGGCCGCCGCATTCATCGGTCTCGATATGCGCCAGCTCGTGGCAGATCACCGAGTGGTACGACTGGCACAGCGCCGACAGCGCCAGCGAGTTGGCCGCCGTGCCGTTGAACACGAAGAACACTTCGCAGTCGGTCTGGAACAGGTCGCGGATACGGTCGCAGACCTTCTGGGTCCAGGTATCGTCGCCGTAGGCCTGTTCATGGCCGCTGGCGTTGGCTTCCAGGAAATACTTGAGCGATTCCGGGCAGAAGCCGGCGTAGTTGTCAGAGGCGAAGTGCTGCATGGTGTTCAGTGTGAGGCTGCGTGGAACCTTATTTCTTGTCGGCCCACAGCTCGCCGCCGGTGGCCCAGTTCTCGCGCTTGATGTCGGTGATGATGATGTCGACGGCCGAGGCCGAGCAGCCCAGGGTTTCGCAGCTGACGCGGGTCACTTCCTCGACAAACTTGCGCTTCTGCTCGATGGTACGGCCTTCAAACATTTCGACGTGGAAAGTCGGCATGCAATGCTCCTTTGATGAATGTGGTTGAGTCGCGGCGGGGAATCAGTCCCGCTCAGTCCCGGTATGAAGGATCGATTCTATCCAGTTTGCGCAGCAGCGCGGGCCACTCCATCACGCCTTCGACGGCGCCGTTGTCGTAGAGCTGCCCGGAGGTCTTGTCCGCCACGGCCGCGCCGGGTTGCACCAGCGCACCGCCCGCCTGCGCGGCAATCTGGACCTCGCAGGCCTTGATCAGCGTCGCCATCAGCACATAGGCCTCGGCCACGGTGCGGCCCACCGTCAGCGTGCCGTGGTTGCGCAACAGCATGGCCGGATGCGCACCCAGCGACGCGGTCAGCCGCGCGCCTTCGGCTGGCGTGAAGGCCAGGCCTTCGTAGTCGTGGTAGGCCATGCGGCCGTGGAAGCGCATCGCATGCTGCGACAGCGGCAACAGCCCCGCGGCCTGCGCCGATACGGCGATGCCGGCGGTGTTATGCAGGTGCATCACGCACATCGCGTCGGCGCGCGCCGCATGCACCGCGGCGTGCAGCGCAAAGCCGGTCACATTGACCGGATGCACGGTCTCGCCGACGACCTCGCCGCGGCCGTTGATCTTGACCAGGTCGCTGGCGCGGATCTCGTCGAAGGCAAAGCCAAAGGGATTGATCAGGAAGTGCTCGGGCTCGCCCGGCACCGTGGCGGAGATATGGGTGTAGATCAGGTCATCCCAGCCCTCGCGCGCGGCCAGGCGGTAGGCGGCGGCAAGGTCGACGCGCACGCGCTGTTCTTCGGCGGAAACGGGCTGGATGGGGGCACCCGCGGCACGCGCGGGCTGCAAGGCAAAAGACATGGGGTCGCTCCTGCGCCGCCCGGTCGCGCGTGCCGGGTACGGCCCCGGCCTTCTGTGCCGCGCCACGGGCTGCACGCTAGTGGACCAGGCGCGGCAGCCGCTCGCGTGGCGCGCCAGGCGGCAAAGGCCATACTTTAGCGCACCTTGCCGATCAGCTCCGGGCGGCCCCCGGCGGCCAGGCGCGGCGCATCCAGGCGAACACCAGCGCGCCGAGCAGCAGCGCCGCCGCCGCGCACGCCAGCGAACTGGCAAAGCCCCCGGTGCGCGCCACCAGCGCGGTCGCCAGCGGCGGCCCGGCGATCTGGCCCAGGCCGTAGGATGCCGTCATCAGGCCCATCAGCCGCGGCGCGTGCGGCCCCCACAGGCGCCGCGCCTCGCGCATCGCAAACGCCACCAGCGCGGTGAACGGCAGCCCCGCCAGCAGGCTGCTGAGGGCAAAGCCGGCCACGGTCGGGAACACCACCGCGATCGCCACGCCCAGCGCCTGCATGCCGTACAGCAGCGTCAGCAGCTTGCGGTTGTCGTGCGCCATGCCGACCCGCGTGGCCAGGAACGCGCCCACCGCCACGCCCGCGCCGAAGATCGGCCAGAACAGGTCGGCCCAGACCGTGCCGGGCAGCGCCTCGCGCGCAATCACCGGCAGGAAGGTCGCGGTGATGATGTAGCCAAAGCCGGCCAGGCCGTAGGCGAAGGTCAGCGCCCAGGTCTGGGCATCGAGCCGCGCGGCGCCTGTGTCGGCTGCCGCCTGGGATGCCGCCGTCGTCGCCGTCATCGACACGGCAGGCTGCGCTACGAAGATCCGCCAGACCGCCGCCACCAGCACCACCGCCAGCGCCGTGAACGCGAGCCAGCCATAGTCCGCATGCCAGCCCGCGCCGACCATGCCGGACGCGCCCAGCCCGGTGACGACAATGCCCAGCCCCGGCCCGCAGAAGATCAGCCCGCCGAGCTCTGGCTTGCCCAGTTCCGCCAGCCGCTGCAGGCACCAGCCCGAGGTATAGACCAGCACCACCGCGCTGGCCACGCCCGCGGCGGCGCGCCACAGCGACCATGCCGGCATGCCGCCCGGCAGGGCCATGCCCAGCGTCAGCAGCACCGTCGCAACCAGGCCCCAGCGCACCATGCGCACCGCGTCGGGCCGGATAAACATGCACACGGCGGCGCCGGCGAAGTAGCCGATGTAGTTGAACGTGGCCAGCCAGCCGCCCTCGTGCAGCGTGACGGTGCCGTCATGCAGCATCATCGGCAGCAGCGGCGTGAAGGCAAAGCGGCCAATGCCCATCACCACCGCCAGCGACACCAGGCCGGCCATGGCTACCGCCACCGCGCCGGCTTCGCGCCGTGCCGACGCCCGGGTGGCCAGGCGCGCAGCGGCGGGGTGTTCAGGGTCGAGGCTGTGGGGGTTCGGCATGGCTGGGGCTGGCGGGGGCAGCGGTTGCATTGCGATGCCTGTATGCTACGCTGGCTTTATCATCCCCAAAAATGAATTATCAAGATGCCATGCATCTTGATAAGAGATGGATAGCCACAGGAGTCCCACATGGACCTTGCCGCCCTCGAGATCTTCCGCGCCGTCGTCGAAGCCGGCGGCATTACCCGTGCGGCCGAGCGGCTGCACCGGGTGCAGTCCAATGTCACCACGCGCATCCGCCAACTGGAGCAGTCGCTCGGGGTCGACCTGTTCGTGCGCGACGGCCGGCGCATGGTGCTGACGCCATCCGGGCAGACCCTGTTCGACTATGCCTGCCGCATCCTCAGCATGACTGAAGAGGCACGCCAGGCGGTGCTGCCGGCGCGGCCGCACGGCCGGCTGCGCATTGCCTCGATGGAGAGCACCGCCGCCAGCCGCCTGCCCAATGTGCTGGCCGCATACCACCAGGCCTGGCCCGACGTGCAGCTGGAACTGGTCACGCTGGCCACGCGCCAGGCCCTGGATGCGCTGGCGCGCTTCGAGGTGGAATGCGCCTTTGTCGCCGAGCCGCTGACCGACCCGGCGCTGAGCGCCGTCCCGGTGTTCGAGGAAGAGCTGGTGGTGATCACGCGCGATCGCCATCGCCCGGTGCGCACCTCGGCCGACCTGGAGGTGCCGACGCTGCTGGCGTTCGAGCCCGGCTGCAACTACCGCGCCCGGCTGGAGAACTGGTATGTGATCGGCGATGCGCCGACGCCGCGCGTGCTGCAACTGAGTTCGTACCATGCCATCGTCGCCTGCGTGGCGGCCGGCATCGGCGCGGCGATCGTGCCACGCTCGGTGCTGGGGCTGTACCGCGACCTGCCCGCCATCCGCCAGCACAGCCTGGGCGCGGCGGGTCGCGTGCGCACGCTGCTGGCCTGGCATCCGTCCATGGCCAGCGCGGCCTTGCATGCGCTGGTCGACACCCTCACCGCCCAATCACCCGGCCCTTCGGCCAAGCCTGGCCTGGCGGCGGCCTGAGCGCCTGGCGCAGGCGCCGCGGCAGGCGGCGTGCAAGATGTGCCCGGTGGCCTACACTTGAAGTGGCGCCATCACTGCACCTCGCGTGCCCGCCCCTGTCATGAAACCTGCTTCCGCGCTGCTGCGGGCCCTTCGGCCGATGTCCGGCCGGCTGCTGGCCGGCCTGGCGCTGGCGTGCGGCGCCATTGCCCTCGTCGGTGCCGGCGCCAGTGCGGCACCGGCCTCCGGCGCCTCGGCGCCCGCCGCCACCGTCACGACCACGGCAACCGCCCCGGTCTACGTGATTCCGCTCAAGGGTGCAGTCAGCCCGGCTAGCGCCAGCTTTATCCTGCGCAGCATGGAACGCGCGCGCGAGGGCGGCGCCCAGCTGGTGGTGCTGGAAATGGACACGCCGGGCGGGCTGGACGCGTCGATGCGTGAAATCATCCAGGCCATCCTGGCCTCGCCGGTACCGGTGGCCAGCTACGTCTATCCCGGCGGCGCGCGCGCGGCCAGTGCCGGCACCTACATCCTCTACGCCAGCCATATCGCGGCCATGGCGCCGGGCACCAACCTGGGCGCGGCCACCCCGGTGCAGGTCGGCATTGGCGGGCCGCAGAAGCCCGACGCCCTGCCCGGCGCCAAGCCCGCCTCGGCCCCCGCCAGCGAGCCCGCCGGGGGCGATGCCATGGCGCGCAAGCAGATGCACGACGCCTCGGCCTATATCCGCGGCCTGGCGCAACTGCGCGGACGCAACGCCGAATGGGCCGAGCGCGCCGTGCGCGAGTCGGTCAGCCTGTCTGCCGACGAGGCCCTGGCCCAGCGCGTGGTCGACCTGGTCGCCCCCGACCTGCCCGCGCTGTTGCGCCAGGTTGAAGGCCGCAAGATCACCGCCGTCGGCGGCAAGGCCAGCGTGCTGCACACCGCGAATGCGCCGGTGGTGGCACTGGAACCCGACTGGCGCGACCGCTTCCTGGCCGTGATCACCGAGCCCAGCGTGGCGCTGCTGCTGCTGATGATCGGCATCTACGGGCTGATCTTCGAATTCTCCACGCCGGGCATGGTGGTGCCCGGCGTCGCCGGTGCGATCTGCCTGCTGGTGGCGCTGTTCGCGCTGCACATGCTGCCCGTGAACTACGCCGGGCTGGCGCTGGTGGCGCTGGGCATCGGCTGCATGGTGGCGGAGCTGTTCCTGCCGACCTTCGGCGCGCTGGGCGTGGGCGGCATCATCGCCTTCGCCTTTGGCGCGGTGATGCTGATCGACACCGACGTGCCGGGCTTCGGCGTGCCGGTGCCGATGGTGGCGGCCATGTCGGCGCTGTCCGCGATCTTCGTGTTCGGCATGTCGGCGATGCTGGTGCGCTCGCGCAAGCGCCCGGTGGTCAGCGGTGCCGACACCCTGGTCGGCACCCGCGGCGAACTGCTGGACGACCTGCGCGGCGAAGGCTGGGCCTCGGTGCGCGGCGAGAACTGGCGCGTGCGCAGCGCCAGCCCCCTGGCGCGCGGCACGCCGGTGGTCGTCACCGCACGGCACGGCCTGGTGCTTGACGTGATCGCCGCCGGCAACGCCCCGCTTGTCCCGACACCCCCATCCCAACCGACTCCAGACAAGGGAGCCTGACCATGGCCTACGGATTCAGCTTCGGCGGTTTGATCTTCCTGCTGGCACTGCTGGTGATCACCTCGTTCCGCGTGCTGCGTGAATACGAACGCGGCGTGGTGTTCATGCTCGGACGCTTCTGGCGGGTCAAGGGCCCGGGCCTGGTGCTGCTGATCCCCGCCGTGCAGCAGATGGTCAGGGTGGACCTGCGCACGGTGGTGATGGACGTGCCGCCGCAGGATGTGATTTCGCGCGACAACGTCTCGGTGAAGGTCAATGCGGTGGTGTACTTCCGCGTGGTCGATCCGGAACGCGCCATCATCCAGGTGGCAAATTTCCTCGAGGCCACCAGCCAGCTGGCGCAGACCACGCTCCGCTCGGTGCTGGGCAAGCACGAGCTGGACGAGATGCTGGCCGAGCGCGAGAAGCTGAATCTGGACATCCAGCAGGCGCTGGACGCCCAGACCGACGGCTGGGGCATCAAGGTATCGAACGTCGAGATCAAGCATGTCGACCTGAACGAAACCATGATCCGCGCCATTGCGCGGCAGGCCGAGGCCGAACGCGAGCGGCGCGCCAAGGTGATCCATGCCGAGGGCGAACTGCAGGCTTCGGTGAAGCTGCTTGAAGCGGCCCAGATGCTGGCGCGCGAGCCGCAGGCCATGCAACTGCGCTACCTGCAGACGCTGACCCAGATTGCCGGGGACAAGAGCTCTACCATCGTCTTCCCGCTGCCGATCGACATTCTCACCCGGCTGGCCGGCAAGCCGCCCGGCGACGAGCGCCCATAGAAAAAATGGCGCCGAAGCGCCATTAGCAGTTGCCAGGCCCGAGGGGGGTGCCCCCCTCAGCCAGTCAGATCTTGCCCGCCACCCACTCGCTGACACCAGCCAGCGCCTGCGCCAGCTTGGCCGGCTCGGTGCCGCCAGCCTGTGCCATGTCGGGACGGCCACCACCCTTGCCGCCCACCTGCTGGGCGACAAAGTTGACCAGCTCGCCGGCCTTGACCTTGCCCGTGGCATCGGCCGTGACACCAGCGATCAGGCTGACCTTGCCGTCGGACACCGCACCCAGCACGATGGCCGCGCTCTGCAGCTTGTCCTTGAGCTTGTCCATGGTCTCGCGCAGGGTCTTGACGTCGGCGCCGTCCAGTTGCGCGGCCAGCACCTTGAGGCCCTTGATGTCGACCGCCTGCGCGGCCAGCTCGTCGCCCTGCGAGGCGGCCAGCTTGCTCTTCAGGCGTTCCAGTTCCTTCTCCAGCGCGCGCACCTGGTCCTGCACCTGGCCGATGCGCGGCACCAGCTCGGACGGCTGGGCCTTCAGCACGGCGGCGGCTTCGTTCAGCCTGGCGTCCAGGCTCTGCAGGTAGTGCAGCGCGTTGTCGCCGGTAATGGCTTCCACGCGGCGGATGCCGGCAGCAACGCCACCTTCCACCACGATCTTGAACAGGCCGATATCGCCGGTGCGGTGCACGTGGGTGCCGCCGCACAGTTCCTTCGAGGTGCCGATCGACAGCACGCGCACGTCGTCGGCGTACTTCTCGCCGAACAGTGCCATCGCGCCGCTCTTGACCGCGTCGTCGAACGGCATGATCTCGGCGTGCGTGTCCTGGTTGCGCAGGATCTCGGCGTTGACGATCTCTTCGACCTGGCGGATCTGCGCATCCGTCAGCGCGGCGTTGTGCGAGAAGTCGAAGCGGGTCTTGTCCGCATCCACCAGCGAGCCCTTCTGCTGCACGTGGCTGCCCAGCACTTCACGCAGGGCCTTGTGCATCAGATGGGTGGCCGAGTGGTTGCGCACCGTGCGCGCACGGCGCTGCGCGTCGACCTGGGCCGACACGGCGTCGCCCACCTTGAGCGCGCCGCCTTGCAGCGTGCCCTGGTGGCCAAACACATCGGCCTGGATCTTGGTGGTGTCGGCCACGGCGAAGCTGGCGTTGCCAGCCGTCAGCACGCCCTGGTCGCCGGCCTGGCCGCCGGACTCGGCGTAGAACGGGGTGTTGTCGAGCACCACCACGCCGGTCTGTCCCGGCTGCATGGCGTTCACGGCGGCGCCGTCCACATACAGCGCGGTGACCTTGGCTTGCGGCAGTTCCAGCTTCTCGTAGCCGTGGAACACGGTCTTGTCGCCGGTGTACTCCAGGCCGGCGGCCATCTTGAACTTGCCGGCGGCACGGGCCTGCTCGCGCTGGCGGTTCATGGCAGCGTCGAAGGCGGCCTCGTCCACGGCGATTTCCTGCTCGCGGCACACGTCCTGCGTCAGGTCCAGCGGGAAGCCGAAGGTGTCGTGCAGCTTGAATGCGAGTTCGCCGTCCAGCGTCTTGCCCCCCTTGAGCTTCAGGTCGGCCAGCGCGGCGTCCAGGATCGACATGCCGTTTTCGATGGTCTCGAAGAAGCGCTCTTCCTCGGCCTTCAGCACTTCGGTCACGCGCGATTGCGCTTCGGCCAGTTCCGGGTAGGCCTGGCCCATCTGGGCGACCAGGTCCGGCACCAGCTTGTGGAAGAACGGGGTCTTCTGGCCCAGCTTGTAGCCATGGCGGATGGCGCGGCGGATGATCCGGCGCAGCACGTAGCCGCGGCCTTCATTGCCGGGGATCACGCCGTCGACGATCAGAAACGCGCACGCGCGGATATGGTCGGCAATGACCTTGAGCGAGTTCTGGTTCAGGTTGTCGATATGCGTTTCACGCGCGGCGGCCTTGATCAGTGCCTGGAACAGGTCGATCTCATAGTTGCTGTGCACGTGCTGCAGCACCGCGGCAATGCGCTCCAGGCCCATGCCGGTGTCCACGCACGGCTTGGGCAGCGGCGTCATGTTGCCCTGGTCGTCGCGGTTGAACTGCATGAACACCAGGTTCCAGACCTCGATGTAGCGGTCGCCGTCTTCCTCGGGCGATCCCGGAGGGCCGCCCCACACGTCCGGGCCGTGGTCGTAGAAGATTTCCGAGCACGGGCCGCACGGGCCGGTGTCGGCCATTTGCCAGAAGTTGTCCGACGCGTAGCGCGCGCCCTTGTTGTCGCCGATGCGCACGATGCGCTCGGCCGGCACGCCCACTTCCTTGGCCCAGATGTCGTAGGCCTCGTCGTCTTCCGCATAGACCGTCACCCACAGCTTCTCTGCCGGCAGCTGGTAGGTCTTGGTCAGCAGCTCCCACGCGTACAGGATGGCATCGCGCTTGAAGTAGTCGCCAAACGAGAAGTTGCCCAGCATCTCGAAGAACGTATGGTGGCGCGCGGTGTAGCCCACGTTCTCCAGGTCATTGTGCTTGCCGCCGGCGCGCACCGAGCGCTGCGCCGAGGTGGCGCGGGTGTACGGGCGCTTGTCGGTGCCCAGGAACACGTCCTTGAACTGCACCATGCCGGAGTTGGTGAACAGCAGCGTCGGGTCGTTCGCCGGCACCAGGCTGGACGAGCGGACCACGGTATGGCCCTTCGATTCGAAGAACTGCAGGAACTTGCTGCGAATGTCTGAGACTTTCATGGGATGGCGGACGCTTGCCCTGGCGTGGCCGGGCGCGACGAATCAGTATTGGATTTGCAAGCCGTTGATTATACGGGCAAGGCAGCCCGCCGGGCGCGTCAGACATGGCGCCGGGGAGCCGGCCGGCTATCGCCCAAATCCCATCGTCATAAGCGCCCCATAAAGCACTCAAAGCCGCACCGGCGATTTGCCGGTGGTACAGTGCAGGCAACCCGCGCCGGCCTCTGTTTCCAGGGCCGCGCCCTCGCTGTTCCGACCGATCCCCCGCCTCACCCACTGCATTGACTACCGCCATGGGAGCTTTAAGCCATCTCCGCGTCCTCGACCTGACCCGCGTCCTTGCCGGGCCGTGGTGCGCCCAGAACCTTGCCGATTTCGGCGCCGACGTGATCAAGCTCGAGCGCCCCGGCGCCGGCGACGACACCCGCACCTGGGGCCCGCCCTGGCTCAAGGACGAGGACGGCCGCGACACCGCCGAAGCCGCCTACTACCTGGCCGCCAACCGCAACAAGCGCTCGGTGACCTGCGACATCAGCACGCCGGAAGGCCAGCAGATCGTGCGCGAGCTGGCGGCGCAGAGCGACGTGGTGCTGGAGAACTACAAGGTCGGCCAGCTCAAGAAGTACGGCCTGGACTACGAGTCGCTCAGGCAGGTCAGGCCCGACCTGATCTACTGCTCGGTCACCGGCTTCGGCCAGACCGGCCCGTACGCCGCGCGCCCGGGCTATGACTTCATCATCCAGGGCATGGGCGGCTTCATGAGCCTGACCGGCGAGCGCGACGACCTGCCCGGCGGCGGCCCGCAGAAGGCCGGCGTGGCCATTTCCGACCTGATGACCGGCCAGTACGCCACCATCGCCGTGCTGGCGGCGCTGGCGCACCGCGAGCGCACCGGCGAGGGCCAGTACATCGACATGGCACTGCTGGACGTGCAGGTGGCGATGCTGGCCAACATGAACACCAACTACCTGGCCAGCGGCGAGGCGCCGCGCCGCTGGGGCAATGCGCACCCGAATATCGTCCCCTACCAGACCTTCCAGGCCGCCGACGGCTGGATCATCGTGGCGGTGGGCAACGACGGGCAGTTCCGCAAGTTCGTCACCGACGGCGGCAAGCCCGAGCTGGCCGACGACCCGCGCTTTGCCACCAACCCGCAGCGCGTGGCCAACCGCGACGTGCTGGTGCCGATCCTGGCCGAGATGGTGCGCCCGCGCACCCGCGCGCAGTGGATCCGCGACCTGGAGGCCGCCGGCGTGCCGTGCGGCCCGATCAACACCCTCGACGACGTGTTCGAGGACGACCAGGTCAAGGCGCGCGGCCTGCGCGTGGACCTGCCCCACCCCAGCGCCGGCGAGGTCAAGCTGGTGGGCAGCCCGATCAAGATGAGCGCCACGCCGCCGCAGGCGCTGCGCCACCCGCCGCTGCTGGGCGAGCACACCGACACGGTGCTGGCCGACACGCTGGGCTACAGCCCTGAGCAGATCGAAGCACTACGTGCAAAGGGTGTGCTGTAAGATTCTCCTCCTGCCGGCGGCGGGCCCTAGTGCCCTGCCACCGGTGCCTTCCCGAAGCAGTTCAGTCCCCACTGAAGCAAAGGCAAAGGAGAACCCATGCTGACCGACGCCATACTGTCCTTCCTGCATTTCCTTGCGATCTTCGTCCTGATCACCCTGATGGCCGCCGAGGCCGTGGTGCTGCGCCCGGAAATCACGCCGGCCGCGGTGCGGCGCCTGTCGCTGTACGACCTGTTCTATTTCCTGTCCGCGATGGTGGTGCTGGGCACCGGCCTGCTGCGCCTGTTCTACGGCGCCAAGGGCGTCGACTTCTACCTGCACAACCCGTGGTTCCACGCCAAGGTGGGCGTGTTCGTGCTGATCGCGCTGTGCTCGCTGCCGCCGACCTTCGCCATCGCGCGCTGGCGCAAGCAGGCGCGCCGGCTGCCGGACTATGTGCCGCCGCCGTCCGAGCTGAAGGCCGCCCGCCGCTGGGTCATGATCGAAGCCCACCTGCTGATCCTGCTGCCGCTGTGCGCGGTCATGATGGCGCGGGGCATCGGCGCCAGATAAGAATCCCAATCCCCTGAAGCCCCGAGACATGCTGAAGAAACTGCTTGCCGCCGCGCTGACCGCGGCCCTGCTGCCCGCCGCCGCCGTGGCGGCCACCAATGCCTACCCGACCAAGCCGGTCCGCTTCGTGGTGCCTTACCCGGCCGGCGGCCCGCTCGACACCGTCGCGCGCGCCATCGGCGAGAAGCTGCGCGAGAGCCTGGGCCAGCCGGTGGTGGTCGAGAACAAGCCCGGCGCGGGCGGCAACCTGGGCGCGGACTACGTTGCCAAGCAGCCGGCCGACGGCTACACCATCGTCATGGGCGCGGTGGCCACGCACGCCATCAACCCGACGCTGTTCAGCAAGATGCCGTACGACCCGGTCAAGGACTTCGCGCCGATCACGCTGGTGGCCGACGTGCCCAACGTGCTGGTGATGCACCCGGGCAAGGCCGCCGAGCTGCACATCAACAATGTGCGCGACCTGGTCGCGTACGCGCGCAAGAACCCGGGCAAGCTGGACTACGCCTCGGGCGGCAACGGCAGCGCCGGCCACCTGTCGGGCGAGCTGTTCAAGAGCATGGCGAAGATCAGCATGGTCCATATCCCGTACAACGGCGCGTCGCCGGCGCAGCTGTCGGTGCTGTCGGGCCAGACCGACCTGATCTTCGACAACCTGGCTTCGGCGTCGGCCAATATCAAGGCGGGCAAGCTGAAGGCCTTTGCGGTCACCACTGCCAGCCGCGCCGCGGCCTTCCCGGAACTGCCGACCATCGCCGAAGCCGGAAAGGGGCTGGGCCTGGAAGGCTTCGACATCTCCACGTGGTTCGGCGTGTTCGCGCCGGCCAACACCCCGCGCGAGATCGTCGAGCGGCTTAACCATGAGATCGTGGCAATCCTGAAGACCGACGAGATGAAGGCACGCCTGGCCCGCATCGGCGCACAGCCGGCACCGACCACGCCCGAGCAGTTCGCGGCGCTGATCCAGCGCGAGTTGAAGAAATACGCGCAGATCGTGAAGGTGTCCGGGGCGAAGGTGGACTAAAGAAAAAGGCGGCCATGGCCGCCTTTCTTGTCCCTACTCCGCTTCGGCGCCCTCGCCACTGCGGGCGCCGCCATCCTTTTTCCGCCGCGGCCATAGCCGCCCGCCCGAATCCCCCTCCAGCCGCGGCAGCAACAGCCCCACCTGCAGGATTTGCGCGCCCTCCATGCGCGTCACCGTCAGCGGCAGGCCGGCGATCTCGACGCTGTCGCCCTCCACCGGCGGCGAGGTGAAGGCCCGTAGCATGGCAGCCTCCAGCGTCAGCGGCGCTTCTCGCGGCGTCAGCGCGCGCGTGCCATACAGCGCCGCCACATCGCGCAGCAACGCATCGCCCGACAGCAGGAAATCATGCGAGGCCTGCTCCCAGGTGGGCGCGCGGCCCGGCGCCTGGAACAGCGCCGACAGCATCGGCAGGGTCGTCACCGGCGCCAGCACCGAGACGCTGTCGCCGGCGCGCAGCACGGTCTGGTCCAGCGCCGCCAGCGCATCGTCGCGCGCCACCGTCATCAGCCGGCAGCGCGGCGGCAGCTCCAGCTGATCGGCGCGC
The DNA here is from genome assembly GCF_054072015.1 of Cupriavidus sp. CP313. Lineage (NCBI taxonomy): Bacteria > Pseudomonadati > Pseudomonadota > Betaproteobacteria > Burkholderiales > Burkholderiaceae > Cupriavidus > Cupriavidus sp. CP313. The sequence goes on from NZ_JBSVZB010000005.1 coordinate 197,890, forward strand.
ACGTTCTCCACGGGCGCATTGGGCCCCACCTCGAACTGCATCACCTCCAGGATCGGCGCGCGCGTGCCGCGCAGGCGCGAACGCGCCAGCGGCTCGGGGTAGCCGGGGCGCCGCACGCGCGCCAGGCGCGCGGCCACCGACACCGTGGTGCCCTGGAACAGCAGGCTGGCCAGCACCACGGCAAAGGCGATGCGGAACAGCAGCCCCGATTGCGGCACCTCGCGCAGCAGCGGAAACAGCGCCAGTACGATCGGCACCGCGCCGCGCAGGCCCATCCAGGCGATAAAGCCGGTCTCGCGCGCATTGAAGCGGAACGGCAGCAGCGCCAGCCACACCGCCACCGGCCGCGCCACCAGCATCAGGAAGGCCGCCACGGCCACCGCCGGGCCGGCCACCTCCCAGATCCGGTGCGGCGCCACCAGCAGGCCCAGCAGCAGGAACATGGCCGACTGCGCCAGCCAGGCCATGCCGTCCATGGCGCGCATGGTGTCCGACGTCACCGCGCGCTCGCGGTTGCCGATCAGCATGCCGGTCAGGTACACCGCCAGGAAACCGCTGCCGCCGGCGCTCTGCACGATCGCGAACACCATCGCGCCGCCCGAGCACAGCAGGATCGCCTGCAGCCCTTCGGCCACGCGGATGCGCTCCAGCACATTGGTCAGGCAATAGCCGAGCACCACGCCAAGCACGCCGCCCAGGCCAAACTGCACCAGCAGGCGCGTGACCAGGCCCAGCGGCGTCAGGCCGTCAGGTGCCGTCAGCCATTCGATCAGGGTCAGCGTCAGGAAAATGGCCATCGGGTCGTTGATGCCGGACTCGATCTCCAGCACGCTCGCCACCCGGTCCTTGAGCCGGATGCCACTGCTGTGCAGCAGCGAGAACACCGCGGCCGCGTCGGTCGAGCCGACGATGGCACCGAGCAGCAGCCCGAGCCGCCAGTCGATGCCCAGCAGCCACGCGGCGAACACGCCGACCAGCCCTGCCGTCACCAGCACCCCCACGGTCGCCAGCGACAGCGAAGGCTTCAGCGCCACCCGGAAGGTGGCAAAGCGCGTGCGCAGCCCGCCATCGAGCAGGATCACCGCCAGCGCGAGGTTGCCGACCAGGAAGCTGAGCCAGGTGTCGGAGAAGCGGATGCCGCCCGGGCCGTCCACGCCGGCCAGCATGCCCACGGCCAGGAAGACCAGCAGGAACGGCACGCCCAGGCGAGCCGAGAAAGCGCCCAGCACGATGCCCAGCGACATCACGACGGCGCCAATCAGAATGACGTGGTCAATGCTTTCCAAACCGCTCCTTGCGTTGCGTAGTGGTTCCTTGCGGAACCTTTCAAACCTTTCAGCGGCGGGTACCGCCACGCGGCGCAAGACCGCCCCGGATGATAGCGCAGCGACTCGCGCTTCTGCCCGCCAGCCCGCCCCCAGCTTGGCTTAGCGGCACTTTTAAGCGCTCTCTCACTAGGGGATACCCTCAGCATGACCCTGTTTGCAGACATCTGAAAGGTAGCTGAAAGGTCGCCCCCTTAACTTCCACCCTGCCCGTAGGAGGGCTCCCGCAAACTGCCGCATTGATGCACCGCAGCAAAGGCAGCAGAAGGGAACCCTCCTTAGATTTCAAGCAGTCTTATCGAGGAGATTCACTTTGCGCATACGTAGCCAAAAGGACTTCGCCTCCGGCCTGTTGTTCATCCTGGTCGGATTCGGCTTTTCCTGGGTCGCGCGCGGTTATTCCATGGGAACCGCCGCAAAAATGGGACCGGGATACTTCCCGTTCTGGCTCGGCGTCGTGCTCGCCCTGCTGGGCGCGCTGGTGCTGTGGGGGTCGCTGTCTGCCAAGGCGGAACAAGACAGCCTGGCCCGCTGGGACATCAAGACGCTGTTGTGGATCCTCGGTGCGGTCGTGCTGTTTGGCCTGATGCTCAAGCCGCTGGGCATGGTGCTGTCGGTGCTGGTGCTGGTGCTGGTGTCGTCGATGGCCAGCCATGAATTCAGCTGGAAGGGTGCCATCCTCAACGCCATCCTCCTGGTGCTGATCAGCCTGGGTGCGTTCGTGTACGGCATCAACCTGCAGATGCCGGTATGGCCGGCTTTCCTGGCAAGCTAAGGAGCCGCCAACATGGAACTACTCGCCAACCTGGGTCTGGGCTTTTCCACCGCCCTGACCTTCCAGAACCTCGCGTACGCCTTCCTGGGCTGCGTGCTGGGTACCCTGATCGGCGTGCTGCCGGGCCTGGGGCCGCTGGCCACCATCGCCATGCTGCTGCCGGTGACCTACACGCTGCCGCCGGTGGCCGCGCTGATCATGCTGGCCGGTATTTACTACGGCGCCCAGTACGGCGGTTCGACCACCGCCATCCTGGTGAACCTGCCTGGTGAATCGTCCTCGGTGGTGACAACCATCGATGGCTACCAGATGGCAAGACGAGGGCGAGCGGGGGTGGCGCTGGCGACAGCGGGCCTAGGCTCGTTCTTCGCCGGCTGCGTGGCCACCATGATCCTGGCCGCCTTTGCCGCGCCGCTGTCGGAACTGGCCTTCAAGTTCGGTCCCGCCGAATACTTCTCGCTGATGGTGCTGGGCCTGATCGGCGCCGTGGTGCTGGCTTCGGGCTCGCTGGTCAAGGCCATCGCCATGATCGTGCTGGGCCTGCTGCTGGGCCTGGTCGGCACCGACGTGAACTCGGGCGCCGCGCGCTTCTCGTTCGACGTGCCGGAACTGACCGACGGCCTGAACTTCGTCTCGGTGGCAATGGGTATCTTCGGCTTTGCTGAAATCATCGCCAACCTGGAGCAGAAGGAACACCGCGAGACCTTCACCGACCACATCACCAACCTGTTCCCGACCAAGGAAGACTTCAAGCGCATGATCCCGGCCGTGCTGCGTGGCACGCTGCTGGGCTCGGCACTGGGCATCCTGCCGGGCGGCGGTGCGGCGCTGGCCTCGTTTGCTGCGTACTCGCTGGAGAAGAAGACCTCCAAGTACGCGCATGAATTCGGCAAGGGCGCGATCGAAGGCGTTGCGGGTCCGGAATCGGCCAACAACGCAGCCTCGCAGACCTCCTTCATCCCGCTGCTGACGCTGGGCATTCCGCCCAACGCGGTGATGGCGCTGATGGTGGGTGCGATGACCATCCACAACATCCAGCCCGGCCCGCAGGTGATGACCAGCAACCCGGCGCTGTTCTGGGGCCTGATCGCCTCGATGTGGATCGGCAACCTGATGCTGATCGTGCTGAACCTGCCGCTGATCGGCATCTGGGTGAAGCTGCTGAAGGTGCCTTACCGCTACCTGTACCCGGCCATCCTGACGTTCTGCTGCATCGGCGTGTACTCGGTCCAGAACACCACCTTCGACGTGTTCCAGACCGCGGCCTTCGGCGTGATCGGCTACCTGTTCATCAAGCTCAAGTGCGAACCCGCGCCGCTGCTGCTCGGCTTCGTGCTGGGGCCGATGATGGAAGAGAACTTCCGCCGCTCGCTGCTGCTGTCGCGCGGTGACTTCAGCGTGTTCGTGACGCGTCCGCTGTCGCTGGGCCTGCTGATCGCGGCTGCCGTGCTGGTGCTGGTCGTGGCGATGCCGTCGATCAAGTCCAAGCGCGAGGAAGCGTTCCAGGAAGAATAAGCAGGGAATATCGCCGGCCCTGGCGCCGGCGGCACAACACACTAAGGGCACCGCAAGGTGCCCTTTTTTTGTGCTTGCCGACTACGTTTTGGCTCCGCCCGACCGCCACCCGACCCCCGACCACCTATATTGGTAGGACTCGGACAACGGTCGCGCTACGCGCGTCGGAGGTTGAAATCATGACCATGTCTACCACGCTGGCGAAATGCCTGAGCAAGAAGCAGAGCCAGTTCGACACCGTTCGGCACCCCTACAGCCTCAGCAGCATGGCCACTGCGCAGGCCGCACACATTCCCGGAGACCGATTGGCCAAGACCGTCCTGCTGGAAGACGGCAGCGGCTACGTCGCAGTCGTGATTCCTTCGACTCACCACCTGAAACTGTCGGAGATCTGCGAGCAGACCGGCCGCAAGCTGTCGCTCGCGCATGAGGATGGCGTGCGCGAAGTGTTCCGCGACTGCGACCACGGCGCGATCCCGCCGGTTGGCATGGCGTACGGCACGCAGACCTGGCTCGACGACAGCCTGCTGACGCACCCCGACGTCTACTTCGAGGCGGGCGACCACCAGGAACTGGTGCACATGAGCACCGGGCAGTTCCTCGACCTGATGGCCGACGCGCGGCGCGGGCATTTTGCGCACAGGGTGATGTAGGCCAGGGACATGCCCTGGCAGGCCACGCGGCCGGCGCTTGCCGGCCGCTTGTCATTGCGTCGGCGACGCGTCCGCTGCGCCGCTCACACCCGGATTGAGAAAGCCCCGTCAGGGATGACGGCCCTGACGGGGCCACGCGACCGCTCAGGCGATGTCGAACCGGTCGAGGTTCATCACCTTGGCCCAGGCGGCGACGAAGTCACGGACAAACTTCTCCTGCGCGTCCTCGCTTGCGTAGACTTCGCAAAGGGCCCGGAGCTGGGAATTCGAACCGAACACCAGGTCGACGCGGGTGCCGGTCCACTTCTTCGCACCGGTTTTGCCGTCACGCCCCTCGAACACGTCCCGGGCCTCCGACAGCGGCTTCCATTCCGTACGCATGTCGATCAGGTTGCGGAAGAAGTCGTTGCTCAGCGTTTCCGGCCGGTCGGTGAAGACGCCATGCGCATCCTGCCCGGTATGCACGTTCAGGACGCGCAGTCCGCCAATGAGCACCGTCATCTCGGGAGCAGTCAGGGTCAGCAATTGCGCCTTGTCGATCAGCAGGTCCTCCGCCGGGATGTTGTACTGCCCCTTCAGGAAGTTGCGGAAGCCATCTGCAATCGGCTCGAGCGCCCCGACGGATTGCACGTCGGTCTGTTCCTGCGAGGCGTCCATGCGGCCCGGCGTAAACGGCACGGTCACCCGATGGCCGGCCTTCTGCGCCGCCTGCTCGATCCCCGCGCCACCGGCCAGCACGATCAGGTCGGCAAGTGAGATCTTCTTGCCGCCGGACTGTGCGCCGTTGAACTCGGCCTGGATCCCTTCGAGGACCTTCAGCACCTTCGCCAGTTGCTCTGGCTGGTTGGCTGCCCAGTCCTTCTGCGGCGCCAGGCGGATACGCGCGCCATTGGCGCCGCCGCGCTTGTCCGAGCCGCGGAAGGTGGATGCCGAAGCCCACGCGGTCTGCACCAGTTGCGAGACCGGCAGCCCTGACGCCAGGATCTTCTGCTTGAGCGCGGCGACGTCCTGCTCGTTGACCAGCGGATGATCGACCGCCGGGATCGGATCCTGCCAGAGCAGCTCTTCGGTCGGCACTTCCGGTCCAAGGTAGCGGGCGCGCGGGCCCATGTCGCGGTGGATCAGCTTGAACCAGGCGCGGGCAAAGGCGTCGGCAAGCTGGTCAGGATGCTCCAGGAAGCGCCGCGAGATCTTCTCGTAGGCCGGGTCGAAACGCAGCGACAGATCCGTGGTCAGCATCGTCGGCCGCAGCTTCTTCGAAGGATCGTAAGCGTGCGGGATGGTTTCCCCGGCATCCTTGGCTACCCACTGGTTGGCACCGGCGGGACTCTTGGTCAGCTCCCATTCGTAGCCAAACAGGCTCTCCAGATAGCTATTGCCCCACTTCGTCGGGGTACTGCTCCAGGTCACCTCCAGGCCGCTGGTGATCGTGTCGGCGCCCTTGCCGGTGCCAAAGGTGCTCGCCCATCCCAGGCCCTGGCGCTCGAGACCGGCGCCCTCGGGTTCGGGCCCGATGTTGTCCGCGGGACCGGCACCGTGGGTCTTGCCGAAGGCATGCCCGCCGGCAATCAGCGCGACGGTCTCCTCGTCGTCCATGGCCATGCGCCCGAACGATTCGCGGATGTCGTGCGCCGCGGCGAGCGGGTCCGGATTGCCGTCGGGGCCTTCCGGGTTCACGTAGATCAGGCCCATCTGCACGGCGGCCAGCGGGTTCTCCAGGTTGCGTCCGGGGTCGGTGCGGCTGGTCTCGTCGCCATGCAAGGCCTCGTCGGCCACGACCACGCCTTCATCCTTGCCGGCAGCACCCTTGCCATAGCGGAGGTCACCGCCCAGCCAGGTCTTTTCCTTGCCCCAGGAGACATCCGCATCCGGTTCCCAGGTGTCTTCCCGGCCACCGCCGAAGCCGAAAGTCTTGAAGCCCATGGTCTCGAGCGCGACGTTGCCGGCCAGGATCATCAGGTCGGCCCAGGAGATCTTCTGGCCGTACTTCTGCTTGATCGGCCATAGCAGGCGGCGCGCCTTATCCAGGCTGGCGTTGTCCGGCCAGCTGTTGAGCGGTGCGAAACGCTGCTGGCCGCGCCCTGCACCACCGCGGCCATCGCCAATGCGGTACGTGCCCGCGCTGTGCCAGGCCATACGGATAAAGAGCGGGCCGTAGTGGCCGAAGTCCGCCGGCCACCAGTCCTGCGAGTCAGTCATCAGCGCGGCCAGGTCCTTCTTCACTGCTGCGAAGTCGAGACTCTTGAAGGCCTTGGCATAGTTGAAGTCGCCGTCCAACGGGTTGGACTTGCTGGAATGCTGGCTCAGCAGGTCCAGACGCAGTTGATTCGGCCACCAGTCACGATTCGTCGTGCCGCCGCCGGCGGCATGGCTGAAGGGACACTTTGTTTCGTTAGACATACGTTTCTCCATTTGGGGACGTACTGAACACGCCTGCAGCGATGGCGTCAAAGGTCGGGCAATCAGCGGACGCGCGAGAGCGTGCGCCAACGCGGGATGTCGTGGCGCCCATGGCGAGTCGGGCCGCGTCAGCGGCCGTCCGCAACCGAAATATATGCAATAGGGATCTTCAGGAGAATGCGTTTCTGACTATCCGCCCGATAGAACCTGGTTATGGCATGGCGGCAGCTAGGCGCCGAACAGCTCACTGCAGGCCGCCCGTACCGCCGCGGTCACCTGCCCGCGCCCGTGGTCGCGCCGTTCCAGCATGCCGATGTGACGCATCACCGGCTCGCCGTTGACCAGCAGCGGCAGGATGCGCAGCGCCTCGTCGTCGCGCCAGCGCGCGCGGCGCAGCAGCGGCACCACGGTCACGCCGACCTCTTGCCGCACCAGCTCCACCAGCGCCTCGATCGCGTTCAGCTCCAGGAACTCGTTGACCTTCAGGTGCGCGCGGCGCAGCGCGCGCTCGACCAGCACGCCGGTGCGCTGGCTGCGGTCGAAGCGCAGGTAGGGGTTGGTGGCAAGCGCCTCGCGCGCGTCGCGGCCCGGGCTGCCGCGTGCCGCGATCGCCACCAGCGGCTCCTGGTACAGCGGCGTCCAGCGCAGCGTGCCGGGCACGCGCGCGGCGCCCTCGACCAGGATGGCGGCGTCCAGCTCGCCAGCCTCGACCTGCGCCGCCAGCTCGATCGACTTGGCACCGACCAGGCGCACGTCGAGCGCAGGATAAGTGCGCTTCATATGCGCCACCGCATGTGACAGCCCGCCCATCACCGACACCACCGCCCCCACCGCCACCGCACCCGCCATGGCTTCGTCCGAGGCCAGCGGCAGCCGCATCTCCTCATACAGCGCCAGCATGCGCCGCGCCTGCGGCAGCAGCGCGCGGCCGTCGGCATTGAGCACGGCCACGCGGCCGTTGCGGTCGAACAGCTCGCGGCGCAGCTCGGTCTCCAGCGCGCGCATCTGCAGGCTGACGGCGGCCTGGGTCAGCGCCACCTGCCCGGCGGCGGCGGCAAAGGAGCCGTGCTCGGCCACGGCAACGAAGGTACGGAGGAAGCGGACAGTGCTCATCGGTGCACACAAAGGAAGAATCAGGCATATGCCGGCAAGGCGCGATCCTTAAGATTTCCTTGTGACATTGGAAAGAAATATTAGCTTTCTTTGTGACCGGCAGCACGGAATAATGAAGGCCGGCTCTTGAATCGGGGCCATTCGCCTGACACTGGAGACAAGTATGAAATCCTGGCTGCGCCGCTTCGGCATCGGCCTTGGCTGTGGGCTTTGCCTGGCCGCCACGCCCGCACTGGCCGACACCTATCCCAGCAAGCCGATCCGCCTGATCGTGCCCTTCCCGGCCAGCGGCGCGACTGACCTGCTGGCACGCGCCATCGCGCAAAAGGTGGGCACCAGCATGGGCCAGCAGATCGTGGTCGACAACCGCCCCGGCGCCGGCGGCGCGATCGGCTCGGACATGGCCGCCAAGGCTGCGCCCGATGGCTATACGCTGCTGATCGCCACCACCAGCACGCATTCGATCGGGCCGTATATCAACACCCGCCTGCCTTACAACACCGAGACCGACTTCACCCCGGTCAGCCAGGTGGCGATCGCCACCAACCTGCTGGTGGTGCCGAACAGCCTGCCGGCGAAGAACGTGCGCGAGCTGATCGACTACGCCAAGAAGCATCCCGGCGAACTGAACTACGCCTCCAGCGGCAACGGCACCGTGGTGCACCTGACCGCCGAGGCCTTCAAGGCGCAGGCAGGCGTGTTCATCACCCACATCCCCTACCGCGGCACCGCGCTGGCCGTGCCGGACCTGATCTCGGGCAAGGTGCAGGTGCTGTTCGACAGCATCGTGTCGGGCCTGCCGCATGTGAAGGACGGCAAGCTCAAGGCACTGGCGGTGACCAGCGCCAAGCGCTCGCCGCTGGCGCCGGAAATCCCCACGGCGAGTGAGTCGGGCCTGCCCGGCTTCGAGTCCGATACCTGGTTCGGCATCTATGGCCCCAAGGGCCTGCCGGCGGATATCGTCAACCGCCTGAATGTTGAGTTCAACAAGGCCATCCAGTCGCCCGAGGTCAAGGAACGCCTGGGCAAGCTGGGCGCCGAGCCGGTCGGCGGCACGCCGGCGCAGTTCGCCGCGATGGTGCAGAAGGACGGCGCGCGCTGGGGCAAGCTGATCAAGGATCGCAAGATCACGGCAGAATAAGGGCCGCAGAATTTGCGCCACAGACGCACCGAGCACAAGGACACAGACAAGCATGCAGAACTTCAACTGGACCAACCCCTACCCCTCCGTGCGCATCCCGCTGTTTGCGCGCAACGTGGTTTCCACCTCGCACCCGCTGGCCGCGCAGGCCGGCCTGCGCATGCTGCTCAAGGGCGGCAATGCGGTCGATGCGGCCATCGCCGCGGCCGCCGCGATCACCATCGTCGAGCCGGTGTCGTGCGGACTGGGCAGCGATGCCTTTGCCATCCTGTGGGACGGCAAGGAACTGCACGGCCTGAACTCGTCGGGCGTGGCCCCGGCGGCCTGGAGCCCGGAATACTTCAAGAACAAATACGGCACCGATGCCAACGGCCTGGCCAACCGCCCGATCCGCGGCTGGGACTCGGTCACCGTGCCCGGCGTGGTCGCCGGCTGGGCCGCGCTGCATGAGCGCTTCGGCAAGCTGCCGTTCGCCGACCTGATGGAGCCGGCGATCGAGATCGCCGAGCGCGGCTATGCCGTGCCGCCGGTGGTGGCGCACAAGTGGGCCGCCGCGGTGCCTGAGCTGAAGGACCAGCCCGGCTATGCCGAGACCTTCATGCCCAATGGCCGCGCACCCGCCGTGGGCGAGAAGTTCACCATGAAGGCTGCCGCCGAAACGCTGCGCAAGATCGGCGCGACCCGTGGCCGCGCCTACTACGAAGGCGAGATCGCCGAGCAGATTGCCGCCTTCAGCCAGCAGTGCGGTGGCGCCATGACGCTCGATGACCTGCGCAACTACCGCCCCGACTGGGTCAAGCCGATCAGCAAGTCCTACCGCGGCTACGAGCTGCACGAGATCCCGCCCAACGGCCAGGGCATCGCCGCGCTGATCGCGCTGGGCATCCTGGACCAGTTCGACATGGCTTCGATCCCGGTGGACTCGGTCGACTCGCAGCACCTGCAGATCGAGGCAATGAAGCTGGCCTTTGCCGACCTCTACCGCTACGTGGCCGACCCGCGCAGCATGGAAGTCACGCCGGAGGAAATGCTCGATGACGCGTACCTGAAGTCGCGCGCGAAGCTGATCGACATGCAGCGCGCCACGCATTTCGACTTCGGCATGCCCAAGGTGGGCGGCACCATCTACCTGACCGCCGCCGACGAGAGCGGCATGATGATCTCGTTCATCCAGTCGAACTACATGGGCTTCGGCTCGGGCGTGGTGGTGCCGGGCACCGGCATCAGCCTGCAGAACCGCGGCGTGGGCTTCTCGATGGATCCGAAGTCGGCTAATGTGGTCGCGGGCGGCAAGCGTCCGTTCCACACCATCATCCCGGCCTTCCTGACCAGGGACGGCCAGCCGGTGATGAGCTTCGGCGTGATGGGCGGCGACATGCAGCCGCAGGGCCACCTGCAGACCGTGGTGCGCATGCTGGACTACAAGCAGCAGCCGCAGGCCGCCTGCTGCGCGCCGCGCTGGAAGGTCAACCGCGACTTCACGCTGGATGTGGAAAGCACCATGGACCCGGCCACGGTCGAGGGCCTGAAGGCGCGCGGCCACCAGCTCAAGTCGGTGGACGATCCGTACATGGACTTCGGCTCGGGCCAGTTTATCTGGCGCCTGTCGGATGACGCCGAACACGGCTACGTCGCGGCCAGCGACAGCCGGCGCGATGGCCAGGCGGTGGGGTTCTGAGCCTGCTGACTCAGTTGCCTTCGCCAGCGATACGCCCGGGTCCGCCCGGGCGTTTTTCATGGCGCGGCAGAACTGTCCGCAACTGGCCCGCCCGCGATCGGCCCAACTGTGCATGGCGTGTCCGCCCCCGCTCCGTACACTGGTGATCAACCAGCCTCCGGAGCCCCCCGCGCCATGACCACCTACGCTTTCCGCCTGCTCAACGTCTTTGCCGAATCCACCTTCGGCGGCAATCCGCTGTGCGTGTTCGAGGATGCGCGCGGCATGGACGATGCCACCATGCAGGCGCTGGCGCTGCAGTTCAACCTGTCGGAGACCACCTTTATCCTGCCGTCGGAACGTGCCAGCGCGCGGGTGCGCATCTTCACGCCGGGCTATGAGATGCGCTTCGCCGGCCATCCGACGCTGGGCACCGCGCACGTGGTGCGCGAACTGGCCGGCACCGGCGACGCGCTGACGCTGGAGTTCCCGGCGGGCGTGGTGCCGGTGACCGCGCTGGGCGATGTCTGGACCTTCATCGCCCCCCACAGCGGCAAGCCGAAGACCGCGCCGACCGGCCTGCCCGATGCCGACATGGCCAGCCTGCTCGGCCTGCAGGAACGCGACCTGCTGGCGTCGCCGATGTGGGTCGACACCGGCGCCGACCAGCTGCTGGTGGCGGTGCGCAGCACCGATGCCGTGCGCCGCGCCAACCCCGACAGCGCGCGCCTGCAGATCTGGCCGCAGAGCAGCCTGGGCCGCAAGACCGCCTACGTCTTTGCCTTCGACCCGGAACAGTCCGGCCGCGTGCTGTCGCGCTACTTCTTCACCAAGCAGGGCGGCGGCGTGGCCGAGGATCCGGGCACGGGCTCGGCCTGCGCCAACCTGGGCGGCTGGCTACTGGCCACCGGCCACGCGCTGCCGGCCGCGGGGTTGGCGGCGGGGTTGACGGAATACGCGATCGACCAGGGCGAGGCGGTGGGCCGCCCCTGCCGGCTGCGCCTGGCGGTCGATGCCGAAGGCGCCATCCACGTGGGCGGCCGCGTGCTGGAGATCGGCCGGGGTACCGTGACCGTGTAACGGCATCTGCGCTACATTGACGGTTTCGCCGCCCGCCGACCCACGCCCCGCCTGCCATGACCTCGCACGCCATCACCACGCTGGCCGGACTGGAAGCGCTCTACGCGCAACCGGCGGCCCCGTCGCTGTCCAAGGAAGTCGACTACCTGCACCCGCACTACCGCGCCTTTATCGAAGCAGCGCCCTTCTGCCTGCTGTCGACAGTGGGCGAGGACTGGGCCGAATGCTCGCCGCGCGGCGATGCGCCGGGCTTTGTGCAGGTGCTGGACGAACGCACGCTGCTGCTGCCCGACCGGCGCGGCAACAACCGCATCGACAGCCTGCGCAATATCGTTGCCGATCCGCGCGTGGGGCTGCTGTTCGTGATCCCCGGCATCAACGAGACCATCCGCGTCAACGGCACCGCGCAGATCAGCGTCGACCCGGCACTGATCGCGCGCTGCGTGGTCGACGGCAAGGCCCCGACCACGGTGCTGGTGGTCACGGTGCAGTCAGTGTTCTTCCAGTGCGCCCGCGCGCTGATCCGCTCGCGGCTGTGGGCAGCGGATGCGCAGGTGGTGCGCCAGTCGCTGCCCAGCAACGGCGAGATCCTGGCCACGCTGACCGACAACGCCATCGACGGCGCCGCCTACGACCGCGACCTACCGGAGCGGCAGCGCACCACGCTCTACTAACCGCGCGGCAGCCACTCCGGCGCGTGCGTGCCGAGCGGCTCGGACGGCAAGGTCCAGCGCGCCGGCGTTTCCGACAGGTGCGCCGCGTGGCGCACCACGGTCAGCATGCCGAAGCCCGACGGCGCCACCTCTAGCAGGTCGGCCACGTCGTCGATCTTCTGCTCGGGCGCCTTGAGCCCGTCCGGCACGCGCCCCAGGCCGCGCAGCCACTGCCCCACCTGCGCCAGCGACACCCGCACATGCCAGCTGCCGCCCTCCACCGCGCGCCGGTGCAGCGCGGCCATCGCGCCGAAGGCCAGCAGGTAGCCCGCGGCGTGGTCCAGCACCTGCGCCGGCAACGGACGCGGCGTGTCGCTGCCGCCCGCCTGCGCTTCGGCATCATTGAAGCCGGTGGCGGTCTGCACCAGCGAATCGAAGCCGCGCTTGTGCGACCACGGCCCCACATGGCCATAGGCGCTCAGCGACACATAGACGATGCCCGGACGCGCGCGCGCCGCGGCCTCCGGCCCCACGCCCAGTTCAGCCAGGCCGCCGGGGCGATAGCCCTGCACCATCACGTCGGCGCCATGCAGCAGCTTGTGCAGCGTGCGCTTGTCATCGGGATCGCGCAGGTCCAGCTGGCAGCTGCGCTTGCCGCGGCCGGTGTCGATCACCAGCGGCGGAATCGACGGCAGGTGCGAGGCGGTGACCAGCAGCACGTCGGCGCCATGCGCGGCCAGCGTGCGGCCCGCCACCGGGCCGGCGATGATGCGGGTGAAATCCAGCACGCGCACGCCCGACAGCGGCTGCGCGTCCGGGGATGCGGGCGCCGGCAGCGGTTGCGGCGGGGCGTCGCCGATGCGCTCCAGTATCACCGGCGGCAGGCCGCGCAAGGCGGCCGCCTGCGGATGGCGGTCCCATTCCTCAAAGCTGCGCAATGCCGCAACGACCAGGCCCGCGTCGGACGCCGCAGTCTCGAAGGCCTCGGCATCCCGCTTGTCCAGCGCGGCCTGCACCGCTGCCTTGTCATTGGCGCAGCCCAGCAAGCGCACCACGCCGTCGCGGTGGTGCGGGAAATTGGTATGCAGGCGCACCCAGCGGCCGTCGCCGCAGCGGTAGATGCCGGCCAGCTTGTCCCACAGTTCGGGCGCGGGGCCGCCGTCGACGCGCAGGTAGCGTTCGCTGCGGAATTCGGTGATGGCGTGGCGCATGTCGACGCTGACGTCCTGCCAGCGGCCGGTGCGGCTGTGCCACAGCGCGGCCGCGGCCAGCGCCGAGGCGCCAAGGCTGGCCTGGGCGGCGGTGCCCACGGCAAAGCTCGACGGCAGCACCGGCTCTGCGCCGTCCAGCTTCAGGTGCGCCAGCGCATCGGCGGGCAGGCCGGCATCGCGCCACAGCGCGGCAACGACTTCAGAGGGCTCAAGCGGCACTGGCGCCGCATCGGGTTGGGCGTTCATGGGCATTCCTGCAGCGATGGACCAAAGCCGGCCACTGCGGGCCGGCACGCTTCCATGCTACTCCGACACATCACTTTCGTCGCAGCCGGGCGCGTCCGGGCAGCGCAAATCCGGGATATGGGCGGAAATCCGCGGCGGCTCGCGGCGTGCGGCGGCTCCGGCACGGTAAAATCCCGTTATTGGCATTCCGCCACGCAATCTGACGACCCGGCCCCAAGCACCCAGACGCTTCCGGCCGGCCAACCGGCGCCATCATGAGCCACGACAACAAGCCTACCGACAGCACCCCCGCCGCCTCCAACTTCCTGCGGAGCATCATCGACCAGGACCTCGCCGCCAGCACCTATGCCGGCCGCCAGGACAAGGCCGGCGAGCCGCTGCCGACCGTCATCACCCGCTTCCCGCCGGAGCCCAACGGCTACCTGCATATCGGCCACGCCAAGAGCATCTGCCTGAACTTCGGGCTGGCGCGCGACTACGGCGGCCGCTGCCACCTGCGCTTTGACGACACCAACCCGGTCAAGGAAGACACCGAATACGTCGATTCGATCATCGACGCGGTGCACTGGCTGGGCTTTTCCTGGGACAGCGAGGGCAAGGACGGCGCCAAACAGCCGCACCTGTACTACGCCAGCGACTACTTCGACCAGCTCTACGCCTTTGCCGAGACCCTGATCGAGCGCGGCGCCGCCTATATCGACAGCCAGAGCGCCGAGCAGATCGCCGCCAGCCGCGGCAATTTCTCCGAGCCGGGCAAGCCCTCGCCCTACCGCGACCGCAGCGTCGAAGAGAACCTGCAGCTGTTCCGCGACATGCGCGCCGACAAATACGCCGACGGCGAGCACGTGCTGCGCGCGAAGATCGACATGACCGCGCCCAATATCGTGATGCGCGACCCGGTGCTCTACCGCATCCGCCATGCGCATCACCACCGCACGGGCGACAAGTGGTGCATCTACCCGATGTACGACTTCACCCACTGCATCTCGGACGCGCTGGAGAACATCACGCACTCGCTGTGCACGCTGGAGTTCGAGAACAACCGCCCGCTGTACGACTGGGTGCTGGAGCACCTGCGCGACAGCGGCGTGTTCCGCGACCCGCTGCCGCACCAGTATGAGTTCGCACGCCTGAACCTGACCTACGCCATCACCAGCAAGCGCAGGCTCAAGCAGCTGGTCGACGAGCAGCGCGTGGACGGCTGGGACGATCCGCGCATGCCCACGCTGGTGGGCGTGCGCCGCCGCGGCTACACCCCGGAATCGATCCAGCTGTTCTGCGACCGCGTGGGCGTGGCCAAGGCCGACAGCTGGATCGACATGAGCACCCTCGAAGGCGCGGTGCGCGACGACCTGGACGGCCGTGCCGCGCGCGGCGTGGCCGTGCTGGACCCGCTGCGCCTGGTGATCGACAACTACCCCGAAGGCCAGAGCGAAGAGTGCTCGGCGCCGGTGCACCCGAAGCAGCCGGAACTAGGCCGCCGCGTGTTCCCACTGTCGCGCGAGCTGTGGATCGAGCGCGAGGACTTCAACGAGACCCCGCCCAAGGGCTACTTCCGCCTGTTCCCCGGCAACAAGGTGCGGCTGAAGTACGGCTATGTCATCGAGTGCACCGGCGTGGACAAGGATGCCGACGGCAACGTGATCGCCGTGCGCGCCAGCTACCTGCCCGAAACCAAGAGCGGCACGCCGGGCGCCGACAGCGTCAAGGTGAAGGGCGTGATCCACTGGGTCAGCGCGGCGCACGCGTACGAGGCCGAAGTGCGCCTGTACGACCGCCTGTTCAACGACCCCAACCCGGATGCCGGCGGCAAGAACTTCCTGGATACGCTCAACCCGGATTCCAAGCAGGTGATCACCGCCTACCTGGAGCCGGGCCTGCGCGAGGCGCAGCCGGAAGACCGCTTCCAGTTCGAGCGCCATGGCTACTTCGTTGCCGACCGCAGCGATTCGCAGCCGGGCAAGCCAGTCTTCAACCGCATCGTCGGTCTGAAAGACAGCTGGGGCAAGTGATGGCCAAACCTGGCAAGGCAGCCGTGCAAACCATCACCTTCCCGCTCGAGGGCGAGTTCATCGCGCTCAATGACCTGCTCAAGCTGGCGGGCGTGTGCGACAGCGGCGGCGCCGGCAAGGCGCTGGTCGCCGCCGGCGAAGTCTCGGTGGACGGCGCGCCCGAATCGCGCAAGACTGCCAAGATCCGCGCCGGGCAGGTGGTGGGCCTGGCGGGCATCGAGATCCGCGTGGTCGCCGCCTGACTGCGCGGGCCGGGCCGGTGGCGCCAGTGATGGCGGCGCCGGCATTGCAACCGAAAGGACTGGACTATGCCGATCGCTTTCTGGTGCGTGCTGCTGGCCGGCATCCTGCCGCTGGCGACGGTGGCCATCGCCAAGGCCAGCGGGCCTGGCTATGACAACCATGACCCGCGCGGCTGGCTGGAGCAGCAGTCCGGCCGCGCGCGCCGCGCCGACATGGCGCACCGCAACCACTTCGAGGCCTTCCCCTTCTTTGCCGCCGCCGTGCTGGCCGCCAGCCAACTGCAGGCGCCGCAGGCCCGCATCGACGAGCTGGCGGTGGTTTTCATCGTGGCCCGCCTGCTCTACACCGTGTGCTACGTGACCGACCGCGCCACGCTGCGCACGCTGTGCTGGACCATCAGCTACCTGTCGGTGGTGGGGATGTTCCTGCTGCCCGTGTTTGTCCACTGAACGCCGACTGAGCCATGGCCGCACGCACGCTGGCACTTGCTGCCGCCCTGGGCATCACCGCTGCGCAGGCGGCGCCGCTTGAATACACCATCGATCCGGCGCACACCACCGTCTATTTTTCCGCCAGCCATTTCGAGCGCAGTTCGGTGCGCGGGCGCTTCGGCAAGATCGACGGGCGCCTCGTCTATGACGCGGACAGCGGCGCCGGCGCACTCGACGTGACCGTGGACCTGGCCTCGGTCGATACCGGCAACCGCACCCTGGACGGCGTGCTGCGTTCGGCACAATTCTTCGATACTGCCCAGCACCCGGTGGCGCGGCTGCGCGCGAACCGCTTCCTGATGGAAGGCGGCCGGTTGGCCGCCGTGGAAGGTGAGCTGACGCTGCACGGCGTCACGCAGCCACTGCGCCTGCAGGCCGAGCGCTTCCGCTGCGGCGAGGTGACCCTGTTCGGCGTGAGCCGGCAGGTCTGCGGCGGCGACTTCCGCGCCGAGGTGCCGCGCAGTGCCTTTGGCATGACCCGCTTCCTGCCCGAGGTAGGCGACACCGTGACGCTGCAAGTGGCGATCGAGGCATCGCCCGCGGGCAGCACCCCACAGTAACCCTATTCGTCACCTTTGGCGCAAATTTCTCTTGTAGAATCAGCGCTTTGCCCAATTCCCGCCACGCTCGCCTGCGTGTGCCTGATGGGGGCGCGCGAGACCGAGACCATGTACGACATCCATTCCGGCGACATCGTGGCCGCCGCACTGGCAGCTGCCGGTGCCTGCCTGGCCTGCAGCATTCCGGGCGACTTCCTGCGCCGCTTCCCGCTGTGGGCAGTGCAGACCTACGGCCGCGGCGCGCTGCTGATGCCGTTCCTGGCGATGATGGTCGGCACCTGGCTGTTCCGCCTCGGGGTGGCCGGCCAGATCGACACCACCGCCGGGCAGGCGCTGATCGTTGCCGCCGGCTTCCTGAGCACGCTGCTGCTGTCGGCGCTGCTGCGCTTCTACCTCAAGGAATACCGCAAGCGCTGAGCCGCGGCGCCAGTATGCCGGGCCGGCAAG
Organism: Cupriavidus sp. CP313; assembly: GCF_054072015.1. Lineage (NCBI taxonomy): Bacteria > Pseudomonadati > Pseudomonadota > Betaproteobacteria > Burkholderiales > Burkholderiaceae > Cupriavidus > Cupriavidus sp. CP313. Next base: position 215,412 of record NZ_JBSVZB010000005.1, read on the forward strand.
CCGTGTCCGGCAAATGGCGTATGATGCGGCCTTTTGCGTCTCCCGCACCCCAGCCGGGGCGCCTGCCGCACACTTCACCTCATGGCGCTCAAATCCACCATCTTCAAAGCTGACCTGTCGGTCTCCGACATGGACCGGCCCTACTACGGCAGCCACAGCCTGACCATCGCCCAGCACCCGTCCGAGAATGACGCGCGCATGATGGTGCGCCTGCTGGCCTTTGCCTGCGAAGCCACCGAAACGCTGACCTTCACGCGCGGCCTGGACGAACCCGACGAACCCGACCTGTGGGACAAGCGCCTGACCGGCGACATCGCCCACTGGGTCGAACTGGGCCAGCCCGACGAAGCGCGCCTGAAGCGCGCCGCGGCCCGCGCCGAGCGCGTGACCGTCTATACCTACAACGCCGCCAGTGCGCGCGAATGGTGGAAGGGCATGGCGGGCAAGGCCGGCAAGCTGCGCAACGTCACCATCTACAATGTCCCGGCGGAAGCGGTCGAAGCCCTGGCCGCGCTGGCGCAGCGCGCCATGCGCCTGTCGGTGACGATCCAGGACGGCGACATCTGGGTGGCCGACGACGACCGCAATGTGCAACTGACGCTGGATGTGCTCCAGCGCGCCCAAGCCTGAACGCAGCCGCGCTGCGTTCTCCTCTCACCACGTCTGTTCCCATCGGAAGGAAATACGCCATGCAAACCACGCCCTCTGGCCTGCAATACGAAGACACCACCGTCGGCGCCGGCGCCGAAGCCACCGCCGGCAAGCACGTCACCGTGCACTACACCGGCTGGCTCTACGAGAACGGCCAGGCTGGCCGCAAGTTTGATTCGAGCAAGGACCGCAACGACCCGTTCGTGTTCCCGCTGGGTGCCGGCCATGTGATCCGCGGCTGGGACGAAGGCGTGCAGGGCATGAAGGTGGGCGGCGTGCGCCGCCTGGTGATCCCGGCCGACCTCGGCTACGGTGCCCGCGGCGCCGGCGGCGTGATCCCGCCGAACGCTACCCTGCTGTTTGAAGTGGAACTGCTGGCGATCTAAGCCGGCAAGAAGGTTGTCGCGCCTGCACAGGCAGGGGCGACAACCCCGGCAACTACCCGTTTTGCTGGCGCGCCCGCGCCTCAGAACCCGATGGCGGCGTTGCCGACATCGACGCGGACCTTGTCCCGGTCCAGCAGCCGCGCCGCATGGCGGGCATAGTCCTGCGCCCAGGCAGGATCGCCGGAGAAGCGCGCTTCTCCGGAAAACTTGGCGACATTCAGGATCTTGTCGATCACCAGCACCTTGCCGACCGGGCTCGACGCCTGGCAGTCCAGCTCGGTGTATTCCCGGTCGAACCAGCGCCACGCGGCGTCCTCGGTGACCGCGGCCAGCTCGTCCGTGCCGATCGTGAAGTCATATTCCTTGCCGCTGCCGAACACCACCGTAAGCGTACGTGCCATCGCAGGTTCCCCCTGGTCGGATTGAGGCCCCCATTGTAAGGACATGGCAGCCGCACGGGCCAGCAATTCGCGGCTGCCTGATCGCGGACAAAGGTGGGGCAGCGCTCGTCCGCCGCGAGTGACAGAGACGGCACGCCGCCGCAACCGTTGCGAAGCGCCCACACCCGCCCCGCTCGCTCAGCCAATTCCGAGGAAAACTGGCACTTATGTCATTTCCCCCACCTTCCCGTGGCGCAGCTTTGATTTATGCTTGCAGCATGGCCATCACGCGACAGGACCTTGAATCCGACCATCTGCGCACCTCGCTGTGCAGTACTCCGGTCGCGTCCTCGCTGCTGCCGGAAGCCGTGCTGGAACAGTCACTGTCCGATACGCTGGCGCGCCGTCCGGAAGATCCCGCGCTTGACGGCGATGTCTTGTTGTTCGGCTATGGCTCGCTGATCTGGAACCCGATGGTGGTGCACACCGAGCGCCAGCGCGCCACGGTGCACGGCTACCACCGCGGCTTCTACCTCTATTCCCGCATCAACCGGGGCACCTGGGACAACCCGGGCCTGGTGCTGGGCCTGGACCGCGGCGGCTGCTGCCACGGCATGGTGTTCCGCATCCCCAGCCATGTGGTCGAGCAGGAATTCCGCGTGCTGTGGCGCCGCGAGATGCTGACCGGGGCCTACCATCCGCGCTGGCTGCGCATCCGCATCGGGGATGGCTGCGCGCCTGAGCAGCGCGCCCTCGCCTTCGTCATGAACCGTTCGCACGAGGCCTACGCTGGCCGGCTGCCGGATCTCAGCGTGGTCGAGCGCCTGCGCCACGCTGCCGGACTGTACGGCCCCGCGCGCGAATACCTGCAGCAAACCCTGCTGGGCCTGGCCACCAACGGTGTCGACGATCCCTACCTGGGCCGGCTCTGGCGCCAGCTGCAGGCCGACGATGCCGCCGACGCCGAGCGCGCTGCGCACGCCGCCCTCGACGACACAGCGCCCCTGCCGGCCAGCCCCCACGAAATCGTCTGAGCCAAGGAGCTGCCGCCATGACGCGCCCCGCCGCCCGCACCCGCAGACAGGCACTCAACGAGCTGCTGGGCCTGATGGGATTGCTGATGGGGGGCGGCCTGCTGGCGGCCCAGGGCGGGCAGACCCTGGCGGCACGGCCCGCCGGCGGCGCGGCCAGCCAGCCCGCCGCCCGCCCGCCGCGCAGCGCGGCCATGGAGCCGCCGCTACGCCGCGACGCCATCGGCACGCTCGACCGCAACCTGATCACCGCCGCCAGCGCCGGCGACCAGGAACTGGTGGCGCGCCTGCTGGCCGCCGGCGCCTCGGCGCGCGCGGCCGACGAGCGCGGGCGCAGCGCCCTGCTGGCGGCCGTGCAGAACCGGCACGCCGAAGTCGCGCGCACGCTGCTGCTGGCCGGCGCCGATGTGAACCTGAAGGACGCCGATGCCAACAGCCCCTTCCTGCTGGCAGCCGCCACCGGCCAGGCCGACATGGTGCGCCTGGCGCTGGCGCACGGCGCCGACCTGGCCAGCACCGACCGCTATGACGGCACCGCGCTGATCGCCGCCAGCCAGCACGGCCATGTGGAAGTGGTGAAGCTGCTGCTGAAGGCCGGCGTTGCCGTGGACCATGTCAACGACCTGGGCTGGACCGCGCTGCTCGAGGCGGTGGTCCTGGGCGATGGCAGCACCCGCTACGAGGAAACGGTGCAGTTGCTGCTGGATGCCGGCGCTGACGCCAACCTCGCCGACCGCGAAGGCGTGACGCCCACGCGCCATGCGCGCGAGCGGGGCTACAAGACGATGGTGAGGATGCTGATGCGGGTGCGGGGGCATTGAGGCCAATTGAGGGCCGGCACCGCGTGAACGAAAAAAGGCTGGTCGATCGACCAGCCTTTTTCATTGGCTACCCCGGCTGCCTCAGGCCGCGGGCTTCTCCCCTGCGCCGGTGTTGCGCGCATTCTCGCTTTCCTGCAGATGGCGCCACATCACCTTGCCGGTGCCCGACTTCGGCAGCGCCTCAACGAACTCCACCACGCGCGGGTACTTGTAGGCGGCCATGTTCTCCTTGGCCCATTCGATGATGGCTTCCGGCGTGGTCTTGCCCTTGGCATGGGCGCGCAGCACCACCACCGCCTTGACGGTCTCGCCGCGGTACGGGTCGCGCGTGCCGATGATGCAGGCCTCCTGCACGTCCGGATGCTTGTACAGCAGGTTCTCCACCTCGGCCGGCCACACCTTGAAGCCCGACGCATTGATCATGCGCTTGAGGCGGTCGGTGATGAAGTAGTAGCCCTCCTCGTCCATGCGGCCCAGGTCGCCGGTGCGGAAGAAGGTCTTGCCCTCGAACTCGATAAAGGCGTCGCGGGTGGCGTCTTGCTTGCCCCAGTAGCCCTTGAACACCTGCGGGCCGCTGACGATGATCTCGCCGATCTCGTTGGGCGGCAGTTCCTTGAGCGTGACCGGATCGACCACGCGCGCGTCGGTGTTGAAGGTCGGCACGCCCAGGCACTGCAGCTTGGGCCGGTCCGACGGGTTGCTGTGCGTCGGCGCCATGGTCTCGGACAGGCCGTAGCCTTCCAGGTAGTTCAGCCCGAACTGCTCGCGCAGGCGCTCGGCCACGGCCTGCGGCATGGCCGCGCCGCCGCCGCCGATATAGCGCAGGCTGGACAGGTCGAACTGGGCCATGTTGGGGCTGGCCAGGAAGTCGATCACCATGGTCGGGATATTGGTCCAGTGCGTGACCTGGTAGCGCGAGATCAGGCGGCCGGCCACCTCGCGGTCCCAGCGCGGCAGCATCACCACGGTGGCGCCGCTGTAGATTGGACCGTTCATGCCGTACTGCATGCCGGTGACGTGGAACAGCGGCAGCACCGACAGGATCACCGATTCGGCGCCCGAGCCCGACCAGGTCGCGCCGCCGACGATGTTGTGCATCACAGAACGGTGCGTATGGATGCAGCCCTTGGGGAAGCCGGTGGTGCCCGAGGTGTAGGGCATCACCGCCATGTCGTCCGGGCCGGCGGTGTGCGGGCCGGGCTGCAGGCCGGCGCCCAGCGCCTCGCGCCACGCGGTGGCGCCCGCGGGAAGCGGATGCGGCGTGGTCAGCCAGGCCGGCGGCGCGTCTTCCGGGTGTTCGTGGGTGGGCGGCAGTGCATCGGCATACTGGGTCACCAGCAAATGCTGCAGGCGCTCGGCCGGCGCCAGCTCCGCCTGCGCCTGCTCGACCCCGGCGGCCAGGTCGGCGGTGAAGATCGCCACGCGCGCCTGCGCATCGGTCACGTAATGCTTGAATTCCTCGGCGCGGTTCATCGGGTTGACCGGCACCACCACCGCGTCGGCGCGCAGGATGGCGTAGTAGCTGACGATGAACTGCGGGCAGTTCTGCATGTACAGCAGCACCCGGTCACCCTTCTTCACGCCCGCTTTCTCCTGCAGCCAGCCGGCCAGCGCGGTGGCCTGCGCCTCCAGTTCACGGAAGGTGATGGCATTGCCGAAGTAGCGGATCGCGGCCTTGTCGGCATAGCGGAGCGCCGAGACTTCCAGGTTGGCCCACAGCGAGGTTTCCGGCAGCACGATGGCGGTCGGCAGGCGCTTCGGCCAGAACTGGAAATGCGGGCGAGCTGGGGTCTGCATGCAACGTCTCCTGTGCGGTCTCGCGGACCGGGTCTTTCGGTATGGTCAAGGACTATAACTGAACGATCGTTCTATTTTCAACCACAGACTTTCCCGGACACTGCGGGCGCGGTATTGGCACAGGGCGTTGCATTCGGCGCCTTCGCCCTCACAATAGGGGTACAGATTGCCCTGACTTGCCCCTGCGGGCGGCCCGCCCAGGCTGGCCGCACCCGCCTCTCCCCGATCCAGGATTTCCCATGAGCGACGTCACCCTGCAGAATTTCGAAACCGAAGTGATCGAGGCCTCGCGCCAGGCGCCCGTGCTGGTCGACTTCTGGGCGCCGTGGTGCGGCCCCTGCCGCACGCTGGGCCCGATGCTGGAACGGCTGGAGACCGAGGCCGGCGGCCAGTGGAAGCTGGTCAAGGTCAATGTCGACGAGAACCAGGACCTGGCCGCGCACTTCGGCGTGCGCAGCATCCCGCACGTGGTGGCGATTGCCGACGGCCAGGCGGTGGACCAGTTCATCGGCGTGCTGCCCGAGTCCGGCCTGCGTGAATTCCTGGGGCGGCTGATGCCCAAGCCCGCGCAGGCGGCCCTGCATGACGCGCTGCAACTGGCCGCCGAGGGCGACCGGGCCGGCGCCGAGGCGAAGTTCGACGAAGCCATTGCGCTCGACCCCGATACCGACGCCGCCCGGCTGGCCTATATCGGCTTCCTGCTGGACGGCAATGCGATCACCGAGGCCAAGTCGCAGTTCGAGGCCCTGTCGCCGCAGGCCGCGCAGCAGGACGCCTATGCCGCGCTGCGCATGCGCGTGGACGCGATGGAGAGCCTGTCCGGCCTGCCAGACGAGTCCACCCTGAGCGGGCGCATTGCCGCCGACCCGCGCGACCTGGCGGCGCGGCTGGACCTGGCCAGGCTGCTGATCGCGCGCCAGCAGTACGAGCCGGCGCTGGAGCAGTTGCTGGAAATCGTGCGCACCGACCGCACCTTCGAGGACGATATCGGCCGCATGACCATGCTGTCGGTGTTCGAGATGCTGGCCGACCGGCCCGACGTGGTGTCTCGCTGGCGCCGCCAGCTGAGCACGGCGCTGAACTGAGCGGCCGGGCTGCGGCCCCGGCGCGGTAAACTGGCGGACTCAGTTCCGCCATTTTTCTTGCCATCCGCCATGCCAGCGCCCCGCCTGATCGACTTCAAGACCGAGCCCGCCCCCAGCCACGACCGCCCGCGCCCAGACCGGCTGGTGTCAGGCAACCCCGACCGCACCACCTGGACGCACTACAGCGCGCAGCACGGCGATTTCGACTGCGGCATCTGGGCGTGCGAGCCCGGCGCGTGGCGCATCGCCTTCCCGGCCGGCAAGGAAGAGTTCTTCCATGTCATCAGCGGCCGGATCCGCATCAGCGACGATGCCGGCCAGGCCAGCGACTTCGGCCCCGGCGACGCCTGCGTGATCCCGGCTGGCTTTACCGGGCTGTTCGAGGTGCTGGCACCGGTGCGCAAGTATTTCGTGGTGATCGACCGCGACGCCGCCCACCCGGCCTGACTGCGCTCAGGCCGCGGTGACGGGGCCTTCGACCAGCGTGAAGCCGTGCTCGCGCATATGCTCCACCATCATCGCGTCCATCGACTTGACGTGATGGTCGAACCAGCCTGAGAGCTCGGCCACCAGCCGGCGGCCCAGCTGGAACTCGGCATCGGTGTGCACCTTGTCGCGCACCGCGGCGGCCACGGCCAGCACCTGCTGGTGCTCGCCCGCGTGGCAATGGCGCGGGCCGAAGCCCATCGCCTCCATCCACTGCTCTTCCTGGGCGAAATGATGGCGGGTATGGTCGATCCATTCGTCCATCGCCGCCAGGAAGCCGGCGTCGTCGGCGCCGGCCACCGCGGCCAGCAGCTGCACGAACTCGGCATGGGTGGCGTCGGTGACCGGTTCGCCCAGATGGAGGTGGTCCGGCAGGGCGGCGGAGGAAAGCTGGTCTTTGGCGTCCATGGGATCGACGGCAATCGTGGGGAAAACGGCAAGGATACCGAATCGGCGCGGCCCGGGCCTGATCTGGCGCAAGCCAGGGGTATGCTGTGGGCGATGCGCCCTGTCCGCTACACCTATCCCTCATGCCACGACTGATCTTCTTCTGCGGCCATGCCGGCACCGGCAAGACCACCCTCGCCCACCGCCTGATCGGCCCGCTGATGCAGGCCACCGGCGAGCCCTTCTGCCTGCTCGACAAGGACACCCTCTACGGCCGCTACAGCGCCGCGGCCATGGCGGCCATCACCGGCGACCCCAATGACCGCGACAGCCCGGCCTACCTGGACAACCTGCGCGACCCGGAATACCAGGGCCTGCTCGACACCGCGCGCGAGAACCTGGCGCTGGGCATCAGCGTGATCGTGATCGGCCCGCTGTCGCGCGAGGTCAAGGCCCACCTGCTGCATGACCCCGACTGGCTGCACGTGCCCGCCGGCACCACGGCGCGCACGGTCTGGGTCCACCTGCCGGAAGACGAGGCCCATGCGCGCATCGTCCGGCGCGGCAATCCCAACGACGCCTACAAGCTGGGCCACTGGGAGGCCTACCGCACCCGGCGCTTCATGCCGGCACCCGAGGACTATCCGGAACTGATCTTCTTCGACAACCAGGCACCCGGCGACGCCGAGATCGACGGGCTGCTGCGCGCGCTGAGCGCCTGAGCGGCCGAGCGGCTTCAGCCGCGCGCGATCTCGCCGATCACCGCCGACGCCGCGACAAAGCCGAACACCGCCGTCACCGCCACCGACGAGCCAAAGCCCGCGCACGCCAGCCCCTGCGGGCCGCGCATGGCTGTCTGGCCCGGCTGCCCGTCCACCGGCGGCGCCTCGTCGATCTCGCAGGCCTGCTGCTCGGGTTCGGGATATTGCAGCGGCTCGTCCGAATAGACCGCCGCAATGCCGAACTTTTTCTTCGGGTCGCGCGTAAAGCCCCATTGCTTGCGCAGGCCGGCGCGCACCTTGGACAGCAGCGGGTCCTGGATCGTGCGCGCCAGGTCGTCGATACGCACGCGCGTGGGGTCGAGCTGGCCACCCGCGCCGCCGCAGGTGATCACCGGCACGCCCTGGCGCCGGGCCCAGCCGAGCATCCCGGTCTTGACGCGCACCGCATCGATGGCGTCGATCACGTAGTCATAGCCGGCGCCGAGCAGCTCGGGCACGTTGTCCGGCGTGACGAAATCATCGACCTGCGTCACCTGGCAGCGCGGGTTGATGGCCACGATGCGCTCGGCCATCGCCTCGACCTTGGCGCGCCCGTAGGCATCGCCCAGCGCATGGATCTGGCGGTTGGTGTTGGACAGCGCGATATGGTCCAGGTCGATCAGCGTGATGCGCCCGACCGCATTGCGCGCCAGTGCCTCGGCCGCCCAGCTGCCGACGCCGCCAATGCCGACCACGCACACGCTGGCCGCCTCCAGGCGGGCCAGGCCGGCGGCGCCATAGAGCCGTGCCACGCCGCCGAAGCGGCGGTGGTAGTCATCTTCGGCCGGGCTTTCGTGGGTCAGCGGCTCGGGCAGGCCGGCCAGGTCGTGTGCGGCATCGTTCATGCTGGAGGAATCGGGTCGATGGAGATCGGCAGGGTCGGCGCCCGGCTGCGCCGGGGCAAGAATCCGGCGTTTTCCGGCGGCGATGTCAGCCAATCCCCGACAAAGACAGGAAGCGCGCAACTATACAATAGACGTGCAGTGGTCCGTTCGCCGCCCCGCGCTGGCGTGGGCGGCCCCGGACCTGCCCCCCGCCAGACAGGAGAGCCCGCCTCATGCCCGTGCGCCGCAAGGTTGTTCTGTGGAGTGTGCTGACACCGGTTGCGCTGATCGCGCTGCTGGTGGTCGTGATCCTGACCTTCGACTGGAACCGCCTCAAGCCCTGGCTCAACGACCGCGTCTCGGAGGCCATCAGCCGGCCCTTTGCCATCAACGGCGACCTGACCGTGACCTGGCGCCACGGCGAGGGCGAGAAAGGCTGGCACACCCTTGTGCCGTGGCCGCGGCTGTCGGCGCGCGACATCACCATCGGCAATCCCGACTGGGCCAAGCAGCCCAGTATCGCCACCGTGCGCGAGCTGATCTTCGTGCTGCGCCCGGTGCCGCTGCTGACCCACCAGATCGCGGTACCCACCATCGTCATCGACAGCCCCGCGGTGTGGCTGGAGCGGCTGCCCGACGCCCGCAACAACTGGACCTTCGAATTTGGCCCCAAGCAGGGCACCTCCGAGTGGGAGCTCGATATCGGCGAGGTGGTGCTGGCGCGCGGCAACCTGACGCTGTCGGACCAGCTGGAGAAGATCGAACTGCAGGCCGAGCTCGACACCATCGGCGAGCGCCCGCTCTATGACAAGGCCCGCGACGGCGCGCTGGTGACGCCGGAAGCGCCCGCGGTGGCGCCAGGCCCGCCCGCCAGCGCGGTGGCGGCTTCGGCACCCGGCGCCTCCGGTCCGCCGGCCTCGGCCACCGCCGCCAACGGCCGCTACGGCGTGCGCTGGAAAGCCACCGGCCGCTACAACGATGCCACCATCAACGCCAGCGGCAAGGCCGGCACGGTGCTGAGCCTGCGCAATACCAACACGCCCTTCCCGATCCAGGCCGACGTGCGCGTGGGCACCACCCGCGCGGTGATCGAAGGCACGGTGACCAATCCCGCCCACCTGGCCGCGCTGGACGTGCACCTGACGCTGGCCGGCGACAGCATGGCCAGGCTCTATGCGCTGACCGGCGTGGTGCTGCCGTCCACGCCGCCGTATGAGACCCGCGGCCGGCTGATGGCAACGCTGCGCAAGCAAGGCTCGGTCTACGAGTACCAGAAGTTCACCGGCCGCGTCGGCGGCAGCGACCTGTCCGGCACGCTGACCTTCACCAAGCGTGACCCGCGTCCGCTGCTGGCGGGCAACCTGGTGTCGAACCAGCTGCGCTTTGTCGACCTGGCCCCGCTGATCGGCGCCGATGCCAAACCCGGCCGCCCCGCCAAGGACAGCCCGGTAGCCCAGCCCTCCGACAAGGCGCTGCCGGTGGCCCCGTTCCGCACCGAGCGCTGGGACGAGATCGACGCCGACGTACGCTTTACCGGCAAGCGCATCATCCGCGATGCCGACCTGCCGGTCACCGACCTGGTCACGCACCTGAAGCTGGAGGACGGCGTGCTGCTGCTGGACCCGCTGAATTTCGGCGTGGCCGGCGGCAACCTGGTGTCGACCATGCGCCTGGACGGCAAGCGCGAGCCGATGGGCGCCATGGTTGACATGACCGCGCGCCACATGAAGCTCAAGCAGCTGTTCCCCACCTTTGACCTGATGCGCGCCAGCATCGGCGAACTCAACGGCAGCGCCAAGCTCTCGGCCACCGGCAATTCAGTGGCGGCGCTGATGGCCTCTTCCAACGGCGAAGCCAAGCTGCTGGTCGAGAACGGCACGGTCAGCAAGTTCCTGCTTGAAGCGATGGGGCTGAACGTGGGCAGCGTGGTGATCCGCAAGCTGTTCGGCGACAGGCCGGTGCGGATCAACTGCGGCGTCAGCGACTTTGCCTTCACCAACGGCATCGCGCGCGCGCGCACCTTCGTGCTGGATACGGACGATGCGGTGATCGAGACCACCGGCGGCATCGACCTGCGCAATGAAAAGCTGGCGCTGACCATCCACCCGGACTCCAAGGGCGTGCGCGTGTTCTCGCTGCGCTCGCCGCTGTACGTGGGCGGCACCATGAAGAAGCCGTCCGTCAGCCCCGATATCGGGGTGCTGGCGCTGCGCGCCGGCGGCGCGCTGTCGCTGGCGCTTCTGGCACCGGTGGCGACGGCGGTGCTGCCGCTGGTGGACCTGTCCCCGGGCGGCGAAGACAACCTGTGCGCAACGCTGCTGGCCGACCTGCGCAAACGCCCGGTCGCGCCGCCACCGGGCAAGACCTACAAGGATCCGGGGACCGGCAAGAGCGGCATGGTCGCAGGCAAGCCGATTCCGAAGGAAACGCCGGGCACCGCCGCGCAGGCTGACGCCCAGACCCGCCAGCCCGCACGCCCCGGCGAGCGCGACGAGCGCAAGCCGGCGCCGGCGCCGGCGCGCCCGGCCAACGATGCCCTGTACAAGGGCGGTTGAGGTGCGTGCGAACCATGGCGCGTCGCCTGGCGGCCACATGTCCGCCCTTGTCTGAAGCAAAATCGCAACACTTTGCCCCGCTGCGACATCCTGCCGCACGCAGCCGTTGTGCCGCGCCCACGCCCGGCGCATAATTAAACGGCCATTTACAAGAAGTTTAAGCATGGCAAGCATCGGATGCGGTGCGGGCTCGCCCGTGTTGCCTCCTTCGAAAGGCGCGGCCACGGCCGCCCTGTTTTTCCGCCTCGGCACGGCCGCGCCGGCCGCCACGAGCGCGGTCTCACGACGCCACTCGCCGCCCCGCCCCATGACGCTGTCGCACGCCGCCGTCCCGCCGATCACCTGGCTGATCGCACTGACGGTGTGCAACCACTTGGCCTTCAATGCCAGCCGCGTGGTGGTGTCGCTGTTCGCGATTTCCCTCCAGGCTTCCACTGTCACGCTCGGCGTGCTGATGTCGCTGTATGCGGTGCTGCCGATGCTGCTGGCGATCCGCGCCGGCAAGCGCATCGACCAGATCGGGCCGCGCAAGCCGATGACCGCGGGCTCGCTGATGGTGGTGGCGGGCACGCTGCTGCCGGCGCTCTGGCACGACCTCGGCGCGCTGTACCTGTCATGCGCGCTGATCGGCGTGGGCTTCATGCTGGTGCAGGTGGCGATGCAGCTGCTGATCGGCCAGGTCTCCACCAATGAGACCCGCCTGCGCAACTACACCTGGCATGCGCTGGGGCTGTCGGTGTCCGGCACGCTCGGGCCGGTGGCGATGGGCTACGTGATCGAGCATGCGGGCTTCCGCCCCGCCTTCATGGTGCTGGTGGCGGTGGCGCTGGTCGGCCAGGCCGGCCTGCAATGGGTGCGTCCGCGCCTGCCGGCGCAAGGCGGCAATGCCGGGCGCATAGCCATCGAGGACGGCAGCCGCCGCTCCACGCTGGACCTGCTGCAGCATCCCGAACTGCGCGCGGTGTTCATCGCCAGCGCGGTGCTGTCCGCCGCATGGGACCTGCACGCCTTCCTGATCCCGATCCAGGGCTCGCGCATCGGCCTGTCGCCGTCGTCGATCGGCTGGGTGCTGGGCGCTTTCGCCATGGCCACCTTTGCCATCCGCGTGGCGATGCCGGCGGTGTCGCGCCGGCTCTCGGAGTGGAAAATCATCCGCACCGCGCTGCTGGTGGGCGCGCTGGCCTACCTGGCCTACCCCTTCGTCACGCACTTCTGGCCGATGTGCGGGCTCGCCTTCGTGCTGGGCCTGGCGCTGGGCAGCGCCCAGCCCAATGTCATGAACATCCTGCACGCGGCGTCGCCGCACGGCCGCGCCGGCGAGGCGCTGGGCCTGCGCTCGGCGGTGCTCAATACCAGCCAGGTGGTGTGGCCGCTCACGTTTGGCGTGGTCGGCACGGCGCTGGGCATGCTGCCGATCTTCCTGTCGATGGCGGGCGCGATGGGCGCGGCCGGTTACTACTCGCGGCGCCAGGGGCGCAAGGTGCTGCCACCGCCGGTTTAGCCCCCGCGGCAGGTGGCGCTGCCGATACGCTTGTCGCCACGCAAATGCGATCCCCGATGCATTCGCTATACTCGAATCAGCCGGACCTGCGGCCCCCGCCCCCGGGCGCACCGCGCATCCCGACCGATATCCTGATGATTGCGACATGACTCAACTTGCCGACCTTCGCCGTACCTATGTGCTGGGCTCGCTGTCCGAAACCGACGTAGCGCCCGACCCGATGAGCCAGTTCAAACGCTGGTTCGACGAGGCGGTCACGGCCAAGCTGCCCGAACCCAATGCCATGACCCTGGCCACGGTCGACGCCGACGGCCAGCCGTCCGCGCGCATCGTGCTGCTCAAGGGCATCGACGACCGGGGCTTCACCTTCTTCACCAACTACGAAAGCCGCAAGGGCCTGGACCTGGCGGCAAACCCGCGCGCGGCGCTGCTGTTCCACTGGGTGCAGCTGGAGCGCCAGGTACGCGTCGAAGGCCACGTCGAGAAAGTCTCGGACGACGAGAGCGACGCCTATTTCGCCACGCGCCCGCTGGGCTCGCGCGTGGGCGCCTGGGCCTCTGCGCAAAGCCGCGAGGTGCCCGGCCGCGACGTGCTGGAGCAGCGCGAGCAGGAATACCGCAGCAAGTTCGGCGAAAACCCGCCGCGCCCGCCGCACTGGGGCGGCTACCGCCTGGTGCCGACCGCGCTGGAGTTCTGGCAGGGCCGCCCGTCGCGGCTGCACGACCGTATCGCCTTCCGCCTGCAACCCGGCGGCGACTGGCAGATCGTGCGGCTGTCGCCCTGAGGAGGCTGGCGCGCGTCTGAACATGCGCCAACAGCGCCGAACGGGTCGGTAGTGGGGTCTTCTGGACGGTGCGCTGCACAAGCTGCGGAATTGAACTAAAGTGAGACAGGCGTCGCTTGGTTACTCTTTTCCTGCAGCGTTCGCGACGGATTGGGCAAGGTTCCAGCTCAGTACCAACCTTGCCTGATGCGTCGGCCGAAGCGTGTGCCGCAACCATCGGGAGGTAAAGCGCATGTTTTTCAAGCAAGCCCTGGAAAAGCAACTCGACAACTGGATCGCCGACCTGCGAGAAAATGCCAATCTGCCGGTCAGCTTGCGGCTGTGGAATGGCACCGAATACCCGCTCGGGCACTTCGACAAGCCGGCTGTCACGCTGACCATACGCGAGGCCGCGGCCCTGCCGCTGCTGCTGACGCCGAGCCTGGACAACCTCGGCGAAGCGTATGTGCAGGAGAAAATCGACTTCGAGGGCAGGCTGACGGACATCATCAAGGTCGCCTACGACTTCTCGGCCGCGGCCACGCACCGCGCCGGCGGCGCGCTGTTCAAGGTGGCGCAGCACTTCGCGCATACCAAGCAGGAAGACAAGAACTCGATCCAGTACCACTACGACGTCTCCAACGACTTCTACAAGCTCTGGCTCGATCCCAACATGGTCTACTCCTGCGCCTACTTCGAGCACGGCGACGAAGACCTGGCCACGGCGCAACTCAAGAAGATCGACCACATCCTGACCAAGATCCGGCTGCAGCCGGACCAGACGCTGCTGGACATCGGCTGCGGCTGGGGCGCGCTGGTGCTGCGCGCCGCGCAGAAGTTCGGGGCGCGCTGCGTGGGCATCACGCTTTCGCAGAACCAGTTCGACCTGGCCACCGAGCGCGTCAAGGCCGCGGGCCTGTCCGACCGCATCGAGATCCGGCTGCAGGACTACCGCGACACCGCCGGCACCTTCGACCGCATCACCAGCGTCGGCATGTTCGAGCATGTGGGCAAGGACAACCTGCCCGGCTACTTCAGCCGCATCCGCGAACTGCTGGCCGACGACGGCTATGTGATGAACCACGGCATCACCTCGCCCGACCCGGACAACGGCGCGACGCCGATGGACGGCGCCGAGTTCATGGACCGCTATGTGTTCCCGCAGGGCGAGCTGCCGCATATCGGGCTGGTGCTGCGCACGCTGCAGCAAGGCGGCCTGGAAGCCTTCGACGTCGAACTGCTGCGCCGCCACTACGCGCAGACGCTGCACCACTGGGCCGACAACTTCGAGGCCCGCGGCGACACCATCCGCAGCATGGTCGGCGAGAAAAAATACCGCATCTGGCGGGTCTACCTGGCCGGCTGCGCGCATGCCTTCGAGACCGAGAAGATGTCGATCTACCAGGTGGTCTGCCACAAGGCCCGGCTGCCGGCCGATACGCTGCCGTGGTCGCGCCACTATATCTACGACCAACCCATTGGCCGCAACGACTGAAGGCAACGCTGGCGATTGACTGAAGACCTCTTTGGCGGGCTGCCCCTGCCCACCCCACCTGCCCCTCCGGAACGGCCCGCCTCCCACCCGGGCGCGGCCGTCCCGCCCGCCCCCTCCGGCAAACCCGCGCGCGGCAAGAGCGTGCAACCCGCACAGGCGGACGAAGCCCTGCGCGCGCTCGCTGCACGGCTGCCATCGAACCTGTACTTCGGCACGTCCTCCTGGGCCTACCCCGGCTGGAACGGGCTGGTCTATGACGGCGACTACGGCGACAGCCTGCTGTCACGCAAGGGCCTGGCCGCCTATTCGCGCCACCCCCTGCTGCGCGCCGCCGGCATCGACCGCGGCTTCTACGGGCCGATCCCGCTGGCGGACTACCTGTCCTACGCCGCGCAGGTCCCCGACGGCTTCCGCTTCCTGGTCAAGGCACCCGCCAGCGTCTGCGATGCCTGGCTGCGCGGCTCCGACGGCGCCGGCCGGCTGGCCAACGCCGCCTTCCTGGATGCGGAGATCGCGGTGCGCGACTTCATCGTGCCCGCCACCAGCGGGCTGGGCAGCAAATGCGGGCCGCTGCTGTTCCAGCTGTCGCCGATGGGTCCGCTGGCCGACAGCGCCGTGTTCCTGGAACGGCTCGACGCCTTTCTGGGCGCGCTGCCGGCGCTCGATCCGTCGATCACCCCGCATGCGTGCTACACGGTAGAGTTGCGCGACCCGGCACTGCTGACGCCACGCTACATCCGGCTGCTACGCCGTCACGGGGTGCGCTTCTGCCTGTCGGCACGCGACCGCCTGCCGCCGGTCCCGCGCCAGGCCGCGGCGCAGGCGGTGATGGACGAGGAAGCGCCGGGTCCGCTGATCCTGCGCTGGATGCTGCATGGGGGCCGGCCCTATTCGTACGCGGAAAAGCTGTATGCGCCATTCGACCGCATCGTCGACGACGACCCCGATACCCGACATGCCATTGCAGACGTGGTGGCGCGCACGCTGCGCGCCGGGCAGCCGGCCATCGTCATCGTCAGCAACAACGCCGAAGGCTGCGCGCCGCTGAGTTGTGTGCGGCTGGCTGAGGCGATCGTTGCGAGGTTGGAGGGGTGAATTGGCTGATGCTGTAGAAAGCCGAATGGCACAGTAGGGAAGCCTCGTGCTTCTGGCATCCCGATCTCGCCGACCGCATGGCGCCAGCCCCCTACTTCCTCAACTTCCCCCCAAACTGCTTTCGAAACTTGGCCAATTTCGGCGAGATCACAAAGGCACAGTACCCCTGGCTCGGATGGTCCTGATAGTAGTTCTGGTGACTTGCCTCAGCGCGCCAGTAGGGCTGCTCCGGCTCGACTTGCGTAACAATCGGCGCATCAAAAACCTTGGCAGCAGCCAACTCCCGCATCACGTATTCCGCCGTAGCCCGCTGCGCCTCCGAATGCGTAAAGATCGCCGACCGATACTGCGGCCCCACATCGTTACCCTGCCGGTCCGGCGTGGTCGGGTCGTGGATGGCGAAGAAGATCTCCAGGATCTGGCGAAAGTTGATCACCGACGGATTGAAGGTGACACGCACCACCTCGACGTGCCCGGTATCACCGTCGCAAACCTGCTGGTAAGTCGGGTGATCCACATGCCCGCCGGTATAACCGGACTCCACCGCCACCACGCCATCGACCTGCTGGTAAACCGCTTCCAGGCACCAGAAGCACCCGCCGCCCAGCGTGGCCGTTTCAAGTCCATGTTCCATTTGCGCCGCTCCCTTGCGTTGTCGTCTGTGGTGTCACGGCCTCAAGCATAAGCGCAGACCGGCACCTTTGCAGTGGATTCAGCCAGGCTGGCGCTGCGCCTCCAGCATCGCGCGCAGTTGCGGCTTGAGCACCTTGCCCAGCGCGCTGCGCGGCAGGTCGTCCAGCAGCACCACCTCGCGTGGCAGCTTGAAGCGGGCAATGCGCGTGGCCAGCAGTTCGCGCAGCGGCTCCGCCCCCAGCGCGTCGCGCGGCGCGCCCGGCGCGGGCACGATCACCGCCACCGGCACCTCGCCCCAGCGCGCATCGGCCACGCCGACGACCGCGCACTCCTGCACGCCGGGCAGGCCGACCAGCACGTTCTCGATCTCGGCGGGGTAGATGTTCTCGCCACCCGAGATGATCATGTCCTTGCTGCGGCCGACGACTTCGATGCAGCCGCCGGCATCGCGGTGCGCGAGGTCGCCGGAATGGAACCAGCCGTCGGCCAGGCCGTTATCAGGCTGGTTCCAGTAGCCAGCCATCACGTTGGCGCCGCGCACCCAGAGTTCACCGACTGCGCCCTGCGCCACCTCGGCACCGTCCGGGCCGGCCAGCCGGACTTGCGCCTCCGGCTGCGGCCAGCCGGCATAGCCAGGCCGGGCAACCAGCGCCGCCCCGCATCCGGCGCAAAGGAGACTGCGACATGCCATCCGGCCAGCTCGACTTCATCCCCGCCGTCGGTACGGCGGACTTCACCCCGCGCCAGGCGCACCTGCTGGCGCTGGCCAACCGCCTGGGCCGCGAACGCTTTGCGGCGCGCGCAGCCACTTGGGACCGCGAGGCCAGCTTCCCCTTCGCCAACTATGACGGAGCGACCGAGACCGGTCCGGTGTCGGTGGTGCGACCTGCGCGAGGCCGGCCTGCTGGCCCTGTGCGTGCCGCAGGCGTTCGGGGGCGAGGGCGCGGACTTTGCCACCTACTGCATGGTGGGCGCCGAGATCGGCCGCTTCTGTGGGGCCACGGCGCTGACGTACAACATGCGCATATCTGCTCGACCATGTGGACCGGCGTGCTGTCCGACGGCATCGACATGACGCCTGACCAGCGCGCCGAGCACGAAGCGCGGCGCGAGCTGCATTTCGCACGCGTGGTGCGCGACGGCGCGGTCTATGCGCAGCCGTTCTCCGAAGGCTCCGCCGCCGCCGCGGGCAAGGCGCCGTTCGGTACCACGGCGCGCAAGGTCGAGGGCGGCTGGGTGCTGAACGGGCGCAAGATCTTCGCCTCGCTGTCGGGCGCGGCCGACTACTACGGCATCCTGTGCACCGAGGACCGCGGCGACCAGCATCCCGACATGCGCGACACGCTCTATATCGCGGTGCCCGGCAAGGCGGAAGGGCTGACCGTGACCGGCGAGTGGGACCCGATGGGCATGCGCGGCACGGTGTCGCGCACGCTGCTGCTCAAGGACGTGTTCGTGCCCGACCATGAGCAACTGATGCCGCGCGGCGTCTACTACCGCGCCGCGCAGACCTGGCCGGCGATGTTCTTCACGCTGTCGCCGACCTACCTGGGCGTGGCGCAGGCCGCCTACGACTTCACCGTGCAGTACCTGCGCGGCGAGGTGCCGGGCCAGCCGCCGGTCAAGCGCCGCATGTACCCGACCAAGCAGATCGCGGTGGCGCAGATGCGCATCCAGCTGGAAACCATGCGCTCGATCTTCTGGCGCGTGATTCATGAGGCCAGGCCCAATCCGACCAAGGACGAGCGCCTGCGCCTGTACGCCGCGCACTACACCGTGATGGAAGGGGCCAACGACATCGCCCGGCTGGCGATCCGCACCTGCGGCGGACAGTCGATGCTCAAGGACCTGCCGCTGGAGCGGCTCTACCGCGACTCGCGCTGCGGCGCGCTGATGCTGCCCTGGACCGCCGAGCTGATCCTGGACCGCATGGGGCGCGAGACCCTGTACGAATCCGGCGAGCGCGACGAATGAGCGCCACCCGCCGCGCCATGCGTGCGGGCGCCGCCGGGCTGGGCGCGCTGCCGGCCATGCTGCATGGCCATGCCGCCGCGGCGCCGGGGCGGCCGGCGTTGCATTACCTGGGCCGCACCTTCACCTACGGCAAGCTGTGGCGGCGCGTCGAGCGTGCCAGCGCCCACCTGGCAGCGACGCGGGGCATCGGCGCGGGCGACCGCGTCGGCACGCTGTGCCTGAACCACGAACTTCAGCTGGTGCTGCTGTTCGCCTGCGCGCGTGTCGGAGCAATGTTCGTGCCCCTGAACTACCGGCTGGCGCCGGCGGAGCTGCGTACCATCGCCGGCCACGCGCAACTGGCCGCGCTGTTCCATGACGAGCGCCATGCAGGGCTGGCGCAGGAGGCTGGCGGCGGCTGCCAGGTCGCGCATCTCGACCGGCTGGTCGACCATCCCGCGCCGTTCGGCGTGGCCCATCCGCCGGTGCCGGACGATGCGCCGCTGCTGCTCGCCTACACCTCCGGCACCACCGGCAAGCCCAAGGGCGCGGTGTGTTCTGGTGTTGCGGTCTTGAAGCCAGGGGTCGCGAGACTCAGCGCACGGGGAAATGCCGGCGCAGGAAGTCGAGCACCGCGTCGTTGAACACCGCCGGCCGCTCCATGCAGGCCAGGTGCCCGACGGCGGGCAGGCAGCGGTATTCGGCGCCCGGAATGCGCTGCGCCATGCGCTGCATCACCTCGGGCGCGGCATTGGTGTCGTGCTGCCCGGCCAGCGCCAGCACCGGCACCGCGATGCGCGGCAGCGCGTCGCGCTGGTTGAAGCGCACCAGCGCACCCAGCGCCGCGCGGTAGGTGGGCGCCGGCACCGCCGCCATCACCGCCGTGGCAAAGGCCACGGCTTGTGGCTCGGCATCGGGCGCGACCATGGTGCGCACCAGCCCGGCGGCCATCTCGGCCATGGAAGGTCCTGCCGGCGTCCAGCGGCGCGGTGCGCGCGGCGATGAACTCACGCTGCCAGGGCCCGTCACCCTTGCCGAAGGCGGGCGAGGTGCCGGACAGCACCATGCCGTCGACCAGCGCCGGCATCGCGGCATACGCCTGCTGCGCCACCATGCCGCCCATGCTGTGGCCAAGCAGCACCATGCGGCGGCCGGCCTCACGCTCGGCCTGCAGCAGCGGCGCCAGCGCGCGCGCCAGGCCATCGAAGTCATACGGGTCGATCAGATCGCTGTCACCATAGCCGGGCATGTCCCACGCCACGGCGCGATAGCCGGCCTGCGCCAGTGCCTCGCCCTGCGCGGGCCAGGCGGCCTTGCCGCCGCCGATGCCGTGCAGCATCACCACCGCGACCGGGCCGTCGCTCCAGGCAACGGTGGAGATGCCGTTGGCGTGGCGCTGCGTCGTCGGAATCGTGCTCATGCCGACACCTCCACCAGCGCGCCCGCCTCGACCTCGTTGCGGCCGTCGAGCGCCACCGTGCAGTTGCGCAGCGGCAGGTCGAAGTGCCCCAGCGTATGGCGCCCTGCCACTTCGTTGGCGCCGGTCGAAAACAGGAAATTGCCCGCGAACGCGCGCAGCTCGGTGCCGTTGCAGTCGCGCTTGTCGTAGAACGTCATTGCATCCCAGCGCGCCAGCCGGTTCAGGCCCCAGCCCACGTGCGAGACCGCATACGCGTCGCGCGTGCCCTCGCGGTCGGCCCAGGCCTGGTAGTAGCCGCGCATCATGTCGGCATCCACGCCCTGCCCCTCCACGCCGACGATGTAGTCGTCCTCGATATGGCAGACCACGGTATCGCGCAGGTAAGTCTTGAAGGTCAGGTTGACGTCACCCGGCGCCAGCACCAGCGTGCCATTGACCTGGCGGCTGGCCGGGAACGCCAGGCACAGGCCGCCGGGCCAGTGCGAGACCTGCCCGGGCTTGTTGCAGTAGCCCCAGACGCCGCCCACGCGCGCGTCGGCCAGCCCGATGCGCAGCTCGGTGCCTGCGGCCGAATGCACGCGCATCTCGCGCGCGCCGCGCAGGCGCTTCATCGCGGCGCGCACGGTGCCTTCCAGCGCCGGGTCGGGCTGGCAGCGTTCCAGGATCTCGGGATGTTCGTTGCTGACCATCAGCAGACGCGGCACGATACCGTCGGCGCCGCGCAGGATCTGCGGCAGCTCAGGCGCGTGCAGCAGCCCTTCCACCGTGCAGTCCAGCACCAGCTGGCAGCGCGCCAGGGCCGCGATCACGGGCGGCAACTGCTGCAGCGCATCGCTGGCGCCGGTCGAGCGCACCGGCGCGGGCGCGCTGAGTGGCGGCGTCGGCACCTGGATGCGCACCGGCTTCGCCCCCAGCGACTGCACCGCCAGCTCGGCCAAGGCCACGTTGACAGGGCGGGATTGCGACTCCGTTACAATTCCAACGACTTCGCCGCCCTGCAGGGCACAGAGTTCCAGGGTGCGCCGGAACGCCGCCAGCCAGCGGTGTTCGATCTGCTCGATGAGCATGACTTGTCTCCGGTTGTTCTTGTATCGGCGGCAGGGTTCGCCTGGTTTTGTGCGCCAGCCAACGCGCACGGCGCTGATTGGTGGGCGCCGGGCTTGTACTCGATGCCCATGGCGCGAATAATATATATGAAATTTCATGAACTCCAGTGGAGCCCCCATGGGCATGCCTGAGGCCCAGCCACGGATCGCCAGCGTTGCCGCCGCACCGGACTTCGATGCGCAGCATTTCCGCCGCGCCCTGTCGCAGTTCGCGACCGGGGTGACCGTCATCACCACGCGCGCCAGCGCCCAGTCCGTGACGGCCGGCGCGCCGCCGTTCATCGGCATCACCGCCAGTTCGTTCAACTCGGTGTCGCTGGACCCGCCGCTGGTACTGTGGAGCATGGCCACGCGCGCCAACAGCCTGCCGATGTTCCGCGACGGCACGCACTACATCATCAACGTGCTGTCGGCCTCGCAGCTCGAACTTTGCCTGCGCTTCGCCACGCTCAAGGGCGACCGCTTTTCCGGCGTGGACTACCGGCTCTCGAGTACCGGCCTGCCGATCCTGTCCAACGCGCTGGCGTGGTTCGAATGCCATAACCGCAGCCGCTACGACGAGGGCGACCACGTGATCTTCGTCGGCGAGGTGGAACGCTGCGGCGTGCCCGAGAGCGGCGACGGCCCGCTGGTGTTCCAGGGCGGCGAGTTCTCCACCACCATCCCGATCGAGCCCTGAGCGGCACCCGCCCATCATGGCTGAACAGTCTGCGCAGGCAACCCTGCCCTTCGTCGACGGCTACCTGGCCTACCTGCTGGCCCGCGCCAGCCACCTGATCTCCGGCGAATTCCACCGCGAGGTCGAAGCCAGCGGCCTGTCCGTGCCTGAGTGGCGCGTGCTGGCGACGCTGGCCGACCGCCCCGACTGCACCATCGGCCTGCTGGCCGAAATCACGCTGACCAAGCAGCCCACGCTGACCAAGCTGGTCGACCGCATGGCCGCCGACGGACTGGTGAAGCGCACTGCAGGCAAGGCGGATCGCCGCCAGGCGCTGATCTCGATCACCCCGCGCGGACGCGCGCTGGCGCAGCCGCTACTGGAACGCGCCGCCGACCACGAACGCGCCGTGCTGGACGGCTTCGGCCCGCAGCAAGTGGCGTTGCTCAAGGAAACGCTGCACCAGCTGATTGCGCTGCATTCGTCACGATAGGCAGTGCTAGGCTTCCTCCGCGCCCGCCTTCAGGATCGCCAGCGGCGAACTGTCCACCTTGATCCGCTGCAGCACGATATTCGAGCGGATATCCATCACGCCCTTGGTGCGGTACAGCCGGTTCACGATGAAGTCCGAGTAGTGCTTCAGGTTGCGCGCCTGCACGCGCAGGATGTAGTTGCTGTCGCCGGTGATGATGTACGCCGACAGCACTTCCGGCCACGACTGCACCGCGGCGATAAAGGTGTCGTGCCAGCCTTCCACGTCATGGCGCATCGAGACCTGCACGATCGCCTCAAGCTCCAGCCCGAGTTGCTCGGCGTCGAACCAGGCGCGGTAGCCGCCGATCACCCCTGACTCTTCCAGCAGGCGCACCCGCCGCAGGCATGCCGAAGGCGACAGCGCCACGCGGTCGGCCAGGTCCTGGTTGCTGATGCGGCCGTTCTCCTGCAGGCAGGTCAGGATGCGCAGGTCGGTGGGATCGAGGTTCATTCGAATTTCCTTCGACAAATCTTCAATTCTTCGCATTTTATGCGAAAGACGACCGCATCGACGGTCCATTTAGCAAGCCTCTTGCCGGCAATTTTGACTATGATTTCCGACATCGAGGCAGACAACGACGGCGCCTTGCCAAGGCGCCGCGCACCCTTATGACCGCCCCCAATCAAGACCCTCGCCGGCTGTGGGACATCAGCCCGCCGCTCTCCCCCGCCACCCCGGTCTGGCCCGGCGACACGCCGTTCCAGCAACAGCCGGCCTGGCAGATGGACGAGCACTGCCCGGTGAATGTCGGCCGCATCACGCTGTCGCCGCACACCGGCGCGCACGCCGACGCACCGCTGCACTACGCCGCCGACGGCGCGCCGATCGGCGCCGTGCCGCTCACGCCCTACCTCGGCACCTGCCGCGTGATCCATTGCATCGGTGCCTCGCCGGTGGTCGAGCCGCGCCATATCGAACACGCGCTGGCCGGCCTGCCGCCGCGCGTGCTGCTGCGCACCTACCGGCAGGCGCCGCTGGCGCAGTGGGACCCGCACTTCTGCGCGGTCGCGGCCGAGACCATCGCGCTGCTGGCCGCGCACGGCGTGCAGCTGGTGGGCATCGACACACCGTCGCTGGACCCGCAGGAATCCAAGACCATGGACGCGCACAACGCCGTGCGCCGGCACGGGCTGGCCATCCTGGAAGGCATCGTGCTGGACGAGGTCGATGCCGGCGACTACGAACTGATCGCGCTGCCGCTGCGCTTTGCCGGGCTCGACGCCAGCCCGGTGCGCGCGGTGCTGCGCAGCCTCGACTGAACCACTCCCGAACAACCCCTGGCCAATCCCCCGACATGACGACATTTGACCGCGAGCACTGTATCCGGCTCGATGAGCAAGACCCGCTGCGCCCGCTGCGCGACCAGTTCGCGCTGCCCGAGGGCGTGATCTACCTCGACGGCAACTCGCTGGGCGCCCGCCCGCGCGCCGCCGCCGCGCGCGCCGCCCAGGTGGTGGCCGACGAATGGGGCGAAGGCCTGATCCGCAGCTGGAACACCGCCGGCTGGTTCGAGCTGCCGCAACGGCTGGGCAACAAGCTGGCCCCGCTGGTCGGTGCAGGCCAGGATGAAGTGGTGGTGACCGACACCACTTCGATCAACCTGTTCAAGGTGCTGGCCGCGGCGCTGCGCGTGCAGCAGACGCGCGACCCGGCGCGCAAGGTGATCGTGTCGGAGGCCAGCAACTTCCCCACCGACCTGTACATCGCGCAAGGCCTGGCCGATCTGCTGCAGCAGGGCTATTCGCTACGCCTGGTCAATTCGCCGGCCGAGATCGACGCCGCCGTGGGTGCCGACACCGCCGTGCTGATGCTCACCCACGTCAACTACAAGACCGGCGAGATGCTGGACATGGCCGCGCTGACCGAGCTGGCCCACGCCCGCGGCGCGCTCACGGTGTGGGACCTGTGCCACTCCGCCGGCGCCGTGCCGGTCAACCTGAAGGCGGCCGGGGCCGACTACGCCATCGGCTGCACCTACAAGTACCTGAACGGCGGCCCGGGTTCGCCCGCCTTCGTCTGGGTCGCTCCCGCGCTGCGCGATGCCTTCTGGCAGCCGCTGTCGGGCTGGTGGGGCCATGCCGCGCCGTTCGCGATGGAGCCGCAATACCGCCCGGTCGACGGCGTGCGCCGCTTCCTGTGCGGCACGCAGCCGGTGACTTCGCTGGCGATGGTCGAATGCGGGCTGGACATCTTCGCCCAGACCAATATGCAGGTGCTGCGCGCCAAGTCACTGCTGCTGACCGACTTGTTCATCGAACTGGTGGAGGCGCGCTGCGGCCACCACCCGCTGACGCTGGTCACGCCGCGCGAGCACGCGCGCCGCGGCAGCCAGGTCAGCCTGGAACACCCGGAAGGCTATGCGCTGGTGCAGGCCCTGATCGAGCGCGGCGTGATCGGCGACTACCGCGAGCCGCGCATCGCCCGCTTCGGCTTCACGCCGCTGTACACCAGCTTCACCGATGTATGGGATGCTGTGGAAATCCTGCGCGATGTGCTGGACAGCGGCGCCTATCGCGACGCGCGCTTCCAGACGCGCGGCCAGGTGACCTGATCGGGAGCGCATCATGACTGAATTCAAGGGATGCCCCTTCTCCGGCGCCGCCAGCGAGGCTGACACGAAAGCACAGGGCGACAACTGGCACGGTGCGCAGATGGATTTCGCCAAAGACATGAGCTATGGCGACTATCTCGGCCTGGACCAGATCCTGAATGCGCAGCACCCGCTGTCGCCGGACCACAACGAGATGCTGTTTATCGTGCAGCACCAGACCACCGAGCTGTGGATGAAGCTGATGCTGCACGAGCTGCGCGCCGCGCGCGAATCGGTCAAGGCCGACAGCCTGCCGCCGGCGTTCAAGATGCTGACGCGGGTGTCGCGCATCATGGACCAGCTGGTGCAGGCGTGGAACGTGCTGGCGACGATGACGCCGCCGGAATATTCCGCGATGCGGCCTTACCTGGGGATGTCGTCAGGATTCCAGTCGTTCCAGTATCGCGAGATCGAGTTCATTCTCGGCAACAAGAACGCGGCCATGCTGAAGCCGCACGCGCACCGGCCGGAGCATCTTGCGTTGGTGGAGACTGCACTGAAGACGCCATCGCTTTATGACGAGGCGATCCGGCTGATGGCGCGACGTGGTTTTGCGGTCGATGCGGATTGCGTGGAGCGCGACTGGACGCAACCGACTGCGTACAACGCCTCAGTCGAGGCGGCGTGGTTGCAGGTCTATCGCGATCCGACGGCGCACTGGGAGCTGTACGAGCTGGGCGAGAAGTTCGTGGACCTGGAGGATTCGTTCCGCCAATGGCGCTTCCGCCATGTGACCACGGTGGAACGCGTGATCGGCTTCAAGCGCGGCACCGGCGGCACCGAGGGCGTCAGCTATCTGCGCAAGATGCTGGATGTGGTGCTGTTCCCGGAACTGTGGAAGTTGCGCACGGACCTGTAATGCCTGCGCACGTCGGACCTGGCCGTCAGCCTGCCGGGTCCGACAACCTTGCCGCCAGCGCCTGCAACGCCGGGGCCAGCGTCTGGTGGAACACCGCTTCCTCCACCGCGCCATATGATGCACTGCAGCTCAGCATGTGCAACTCCTTCTCCCCCACCGGCCGGAACGCCACCGCACAGGCATGGATGGCCGGGTGCCAGTCACGGAACGACGCCGCATAGCCCCGCTGCAGCGCCTCGGCCAGCGCCGCGCGCGTCGGCGCCTCCTGCTGCTTCCATTGCTCCGGGAAGGCCTGGCTGAACTCGGCGAGCACACGCTCGCGCCGCGCCGCGGGCAGCGCCGCCAAGTACGCCCGCCCCATCGAACTCAACACGAGCGACAGCCGCGAGCCCACGCCCAGCCCCAGCATCACGCCCGCATCGTTGCGGATCGATTCCAGGTAGATCACTTCCATGCGCTCGCGCTTGCCCAGCGAGACCGAGACCCCATATGACTGCGCGAACGCCAGCATATGCGGCCGCGCCAGCGTCACCACGTCGGACGCCGACAGGTAGGCATAGCCCAGCGCCAGCACGCCGGCATCCAGCGCGTACTTGCCCAGACTCTCGTCATAGCGCAGGTAACCCAGCTGCACCAGCGTGCCCGCCAGCCGGCTCACCGTGGCCTTGGGGAAGCCGGTGCGGCGCACGAAGTCCTGGTTGCCGAGCATCGCCTCGCCGGTGCGGAAGCAGCGCATCAGCTCCAGCCCGCGCGCCAGGGCGGTGACGAAGTTGGGATCGCTGTCGCGCACCGGCGCGGGGGGCGTGGCATCGGGAGAAAGTGACGGACTGGTCAAGGGCGGCTCCTCTCAGGTCGGCGGTTGTCCGCTCATCGCACAAAGGCATGGGTGTCGGGGGTTTTGCCTGTTGCACGGCAAACCCATTGCGATATACTAATTCAACGGAACACAGTTCCGCAATGCGGAACCACAAAAACCCTCCGCGAAGATCACCGAACCCGTCATGATTCCCGGAAGCGCCGGTGCGGCAAGCGACCATTCGCCCCGCCCCCGATGCTTCCCCCGCGCTATCGAAGGAGACCTGCATGGCTGCCAACGCCGAATTCCACTGGGCCGACCCCCTGCTGCTGGACCAGCAACTGACTGCCGAAGAACGCATGGTGCGCGACGCCGCCGCTGCGTACAGCCAGGACAAGCTGATGCCGCGCGTGCTTCAGTCCTTCCGCAATGAAAAGACCGACATCGAGATCTTCCGCGAGATGGGCGAACTGGGCCTGCTCGGCCCCACCATCCCGGAACAATACGGCGGCCCGGGCCTGAACTACGTCAGCTACGGCCTGATCGCGCGTGAAGTGGAGCGCGTGGATTCGGGCTACCGCTCGATGATGAGCGTGCAGTCGTCGCTGGTGATGGTGCCGATCCATGAATTCGGCACCGAAGCGCAGAAGCAGAAGTACCTGCCCAAGCTGGCCACCGGCGAATGGATCGGCTGCTTCGGCCTGACCGAGCCGAACCATGGCTCCGACCCGGGCTCGATGGTCACCCGCGCGAAGAAGGTCGATGGCGGCTATGAGCTGACCGGCGCCAAGATGTGGATCACCAACTCGCCGATCGCCGACGTGTTCGTGGTCTGGGCCAAGCTGCAAGGCGACGACGGCAAGGAAGCGATCCGCGGCTTTATCCTGGAAAAGGGCTGGAAGGGCCTGTCGGCCCCGGTCATCCACGGCAAGGTCGGCCTGCGCACCTCGATCACCGGCGAGATCGTGCTCGACCAGGTGTTCGTGCCCGAAGAAAACCTGATGCCGGGCGTGAGCGGCCTGAAGGGCCCGTTCACCTGCCTGAACTCGGCCCGCTACGGCATCGCCTGGGGCGCGCTGGGCGCCGCCGAATTCTGCTGGCACACCGCGCGCCAGTACACGCTGGACCGCAAGCAGTTCGGCCGCCCGCTGGCCGCCACGCAGCTGGTGCAGAAGAAGCTGGCCGACATGCAGACCGAGATCACGCTGGGCCTGCAAGGCTGCCTGCGCCTGGGCCGCATGAAGGACGAAGGCACCGCCGCGGTGGAAATCACCTCGATCATGAAGCGCAACTCGTGCGGCAAGTCGCTCGACATCGCCCGCGTGGCGCGCGACATGCTGGGCGGCAACGGCATCTCGGACGAGTTCGGCGTGATCCGTCATGTGGTGAACCTGGAGGTGGTCAACACCTATGAAGGCACCCACGATATCCATGCGCTGATCCTGGGCCGCGCCCAGACTGGCATCCAGGCCTTCTTCTGATCGCAATCCGCGACTTACCGACAGGCTCTCCGCAATAAAAAAGCCCGGCTGCGAAGCCGGGCCAAGCACACTACCAAGGAGACGACGAGGCTGCCCCCGTCGATAAAACACCTGTCCTGCACGCCGGCCCCGCCTTCACGCGGGGCCGCGTTCATTTGTTGGGTTGGGGCGTCAGGCGCAGGTACGGCCGCACCGCCTGGTAGCCCTTGGGGAATTTCTCGCGAATCACCGCCTCGTCCTTCAGCGAGGGCACGATCACCACGTCGTCACCGTCCTGCCAATTGCCCGGCGTGGCCACGCTGTGGTTGTCGGTCAGCTGCAGCGAGTCGATCACGCGCAGGATCTCGTTGAAATTGCGCCCGGTGCTGGCCGGATACGTGATGATCAGGCGCACCTTCTTCTTCGGATCGATGATGAACAGCGAGCGCACCGTCAGGGTCTCGTTCGCGTTCGGGTGGATCATGTCGTAGAGCTGCGACACCTTGCGGTCGCCATCGGCCAGGATCGGGAAATTGACCGTGGTCGACTGGGTCTCGTTGATGTCGCGGATCCAGCCATGGTGCGACTCCACGCCGTCCACCGACAGCGCGATCGCCTTGACGCCGCGGCGCGCGAACTCATCCTTCAGCTTCGCGGTCAGGCCCAGTTCCGTGGTGCACACCGGGGTGTAGTCGGCCGGGTGCGAGAACAGCACGCCCCAGCTGTCGCCAAGCCACGCATGGAAGCCGATGCGGCCTTCGCTAGAATCCTGCTCGAAGTCCGGGGCGATATCGCCAAGACGCAATGCCATGCTCTGTTCTCCTGATTTCGGGGTGAAACCAGAGTATCCGGATTGATATCCAACCCAAACGAATATAAAGTCACTACAAAATCACTCGAAGTCATATAAACATTTTCTGACAGTCATCACGCGTGCTTTCCGGCATGCTTGCGATACTGGGCACGGCAGCGTCCCGCTTGCGGCGCGTAGCCTTGAAACCACGGCCACCCGCCACATATGCTAAGTATCAGACCGACAAATGCCGTTAGCCTCGGAGCGTAGAAAATGTCAGAATCCGCACAAACCGAACCATCCGCCCGCAAACAGGAGAAACTGATGAGCGATGTCAAGACCGTTCTGTCCGACGCCGAGGAACTGCTGAAGCAAGCCGCCTCGACCACCGGGGAAAAGGCCGCCGAACTGCGCGAGCGTGGCATGGGCCTGCTCAAGCAAGCCAAGGAAAAGGCCCAGGACCTGCAAGACGCCGTCGTGACCAAGAGCAAGGCCGCTGCACGCGCCACCGACGACTACGTGCATGACCACCCGTGGCGCGCCGTGGGCGTGGCGGCCGGCGTAGGCCTGCTGATCGGTCTGCTACTGAACCGCAAGTAAGCGATTCCAACCCGGCGCGGCATGCTGGTGCCGCGCCTGAGCGGCAACCCGGTCATCGGGTTGCCAGTGGCCGGGGCGCAAGCATGTTGGCGACACACCATGGCGCCACACCCGGCCCCGCCTGCCGGAAAGGCGCGTACGGCCACGCCGTCGCGCCGCTCTTTCACGCCGGAGCCGCATGAGCGAATCCCCCCCTTCTCCCAAGTTCCTCGAATCCGTGCGCAACCTGGCCGGCTCGCTGGTGGCAATGATCCAGACCCGCCTCGAACTCGCCAGCGTGGAGCTTGCCGAGGAACGCACGCGACTGATGAAGGTCGCGCTGCTGGCCTGCTTCGGCCTCGTGTTCTTTGGCATCGGGCTGGTCACCCTGACCGGGCTGATCGCCATCCTGTTCTGGGACACCTACCGCTGGCAGGCGCTGGGCGCACTGACGGTCCTTTACCTGGTGCTGTGCGCGATTTGCCTGGCGTACGCACGCAACCTGGTGCGCAACGCCCCGCCGATGCTGGAGGCCACGCTCGCCGAAATCGACAAAGACCGGGAGATCCTGCGCCGATGAGCCCCCTGGAACCCGACGACAGCGCAGCCGGACACAACCGCCGCGATCACCCGCGGCGGGCCCGGTTCACGCAAGAGGTGCGCCTGCCGCTGGCGGTGCGCAAGGAATTGCTGCTGACCCGCGCCGCGCTGGAACGCTACGACTGCCTGCAGGCCCTGCACGAGGTGCGGGGTGGCGCGCACCGCCTGGGCACTATCGGCCACTGGCTGCCGCGCATCGCCCGTCCGGGGTCGTGGATGAAAGTGGTCGGCATGACCAGGGACTACCCGCTGCTAAGCACCGTATTGACGCTGGCGCTGCCGCTGGTCAAGCGCACGCCGGTGCTGCGCTGGACCTGGAAGCTGTCCAAGGTCGGCCTGGCAGCCGGCGCCGCCTACTGGGTGTACAATACCTGGCGCGATGCGAGGCATCAGGCCGTGCCACCCGCAACCGCGCCGACGCCCGCGCCGGCCGGCACTCCGCCCAGCGCCGATACCGGCTTCCGCGATCCGCTCGTTCCCTGACCCACGGCCGGGCCTGGCGGCTCAGCCCGCCAGCGCCAGCGCCGGCCGGTCGCCGGCCTCGGGATCTGCCGGGGCAAACGGCACCGGCGACGCAATGTGGTAGCCCTGCACCAGGTCCACGCCCAGCTCGCGCAGCCGTTCTAGCATGGCCTCGCTCTCAACGAATTCCGCAATGGTCTTCTTGCCCATGGCGTGGCCGATGCGCTGGATCACCTCCACCATCACCAGGTTGACCGGGTCGGCCAGCATGTCGCGCACGAAGCTGCCGTCGATCTTCAGGTAGGCCGCCGGCAGGTGCTTCAGGTAGGTGAACGACGACATGCCCGCGCCGAAGTCATCCAGCGCAAACTTGCAGCCCAGCTGCTGCAGCTGCAGGATGAACGCGCCGGCCTGCGCCAGGCTGGAGATCGCCGCGGTTTCCGTGATCTCGAAGCAGATGCCGTCCAGCGCGATGCCGAAGCGCTGCGCCTGCTCGCGCACGAAATCGGGAAACTGGAGGTCCGCCAGCGACGAGCCTGACAGGTTGATCGCGCAGGTGGCAATCTCCGCCTGCCGTCCCGCCAGGGTGCCAAACGCGGTCTCGACCACCCAGCGGTCGATCATCGGCATCAGGTTGTAGCGCTCGCAGGCCGGCACGAAGGCCATTGGCGGCACCAGCCGGCCACGTTCATCGACCATGCGCAGCAGCAGTTCCACATGGCGGCCCGCCTGCGGCAGCGCGCCATCGTGCGCCGGCACGATCTCCTGCGAGTACAGGCAGAAGCGGCCAGCCGCCAGCGCCGCATGCACGCGGCTGACCCACTCCATCTCGCCGTGGCGCGCCTGCACCACGCTGTCCAGCGGATGGTAGACCTGCACGCGGTTGCGCCCGCCCTCCTTGGCCACGTAGCAGGCCGCGTCGGCCGCGCTCAGCGCCTCGGCGACGTTGACGGTCTGTCGGTCCAG
The DNA here is from genome assembly GCF_054072015.1 of Cupriavidus sp. CP313. Classification (NCBI taxonomy): domain Bacteria; kingdom Pseudomonadati; phylum Pseudomonadota; class Betaproteobacteria; order Burkholderiales; family Burkholderiaceae; genus Cupriavidus; species Cupriavidus sp. CP313. The sequence continues at coordinate 246,840 of NZ_JBSVZB010000005.1, forward strand.
CGTGACCAGGCCGATGCTGACGCCCAGCGTGAAAGTGCGCTGGCGATGCGCAAAGCGGAAGCACGCAATGGCGTGGCGCAAGGCCTCGGCCACGCGTTCGCCATCGCCGGTGCCGCAATGCTCCAGCAGCACGCCGAACTCGTCGCCGCCCAGCCGGGCCAGTGTGTCGCGGCGGCGCAGCTGTCTGCTCATGACCTCCGCCATCTGCCGGATCAGCTCGTCGCCGGCGGCATGCCCGCAGGTGTCGTTGACCACCTTGAACTGGTCCAGGTCCAGGTACATCAGCGTATGGGTGGTGCCCTGCTCGCGTGTCCGCGTGATCGCCGCGCCGAGCCGGCGCTCGAACTCGGCGCGGTTGACCAGGCCGGTCAGCGCATCGTGGCTGGCCTCGTACGCCAGGCGCGCCGCATGGGCGCGTTCCTGGCTGATATCGTGCAGCACCACCACCACGCCGATGGCCTGCGCGGCACGGTCGCGGATCAGCGCCACCGATGGCTTGACCGCCAGCGCCTGTCCGGGCAGCCCGGACACATCGCGCCGCACCAGCTGCGCCGACCGGCTGCGCCAGCGCTGGCGCAGCGCCAGCGTGACAATATCGGGCAGCGGCGCCAGGCTTTCCTCGTCGCGCAGCACGCAGACGTTGCTCAGCGGCAGGCCGCGGGCGTCGGCTTCGCGCCAGCCGGTCAGGGCCTCGGCCGCGGGGTTGAGCGATTCCACGCGCCCCCACACATCGGCCGTCACCACCGCGTCGCCGATGGCCTGCAGCGTGACCTGGGCGCGCTCCTTCTCGGCAAAGAGCTGGGTCTCGTAGCGCTTGTGGTCGGAAATATTCGTGAGCGACCCCGCCATGCGCGCGCGCCGGCGCCCCGCCCCGCGCACCAGCCGGCCGCGGGCGCGCACCCACAGGTAATCGCCGGCGCGGTTGCGCAGGCGGAATTCGGCGTCATAGGGCTCGCCGCTGCGCAGATGGTGCGCCAGCTTGGCCTCGAAGGCGGCCAGCTCCGAGGGATGCAGCAGGCCCAGCACGGTTTCGCGCGCATGCGGCAGCTCGGCGTCCTGGTAGCCCAGCATCTGCGCGCAGCGCGGCGAGAAGTACAGCTCGCCGCGGCCGAGATGCCAGTCCCATAGCCCGTCGTTGCTGCCCTCCACCGCCAGCTGCAGCTGCTCTTCGCGCTGCGCGAGCGCCTCGCGCAGCCGGCGCTCGCGCCGCAGCGGCGCCACCGACAGCAGGATCGCCGACATCAGCAGCGCTGCCGCCATCACCGCGCTGCCGGTGGTGAGCAAGCGGGTCACGCGGCGCGAGGCCTGGCCCAGATGGCCCGAAAAGGCCCGCTCCAGCGGCGTCAGCCTGGCGTCGATCTGCGCAATGTTGCGCAGCACCGGCGCCACGCAATCGTCCCCGCAGCCGGGCTGGCGGGTCAGCCGGCGCAGGCTCAGTGCCTGTTCGTGCAGGGCAAAGATCTCGATGTCGCCCGCGGCCCACACGCGGATCGCGGCATCGACCTCCTGGATATGGCGGAAATTCCGGTAGAGCCGCACCATCCGCGGAATGTCTTCGGGATGGTTGCCGCCGGCAAGGAGCCCTTCATGGATGCGCTCCAGGTCAGGCTCGTCGCGGTCGAGCTCCAGGCGCGCGCGGTGGTCGCCCAGCGGGATTGCGATCGACTCCAGGTATGCCTCGAAATCCACCGGATCGCGATCCTCGCCGTAGCGCAGCAGGTGCAGCACGGCGTTCTTCTGGCCCTTGGACCACTGGCTCTCGCCTGCGACAAAGGCGCGCGCAGCCGACAACAGATCCAGGCTGGCGATGCTGAACAACGCCAGCGCAACGACCACCGGTACGAACGGCCAGATGATGCGCAGCACGTGCCCGCTGGCCGGCAAGGAAACGCCTGCTCGCCGCATAGGGTCTTGTTGGTGGGCCGTGTCTCGCGGCCGCTCTGATGGACCGCAGTCCACACGCCGCGGTTGACCCATTGTGCTGCGCAGGCAGGTCCAAGTCTCTACCTCGAACTAGTTAAAGCTCCCCCCCACTATCGGGGCATGCCAGACGCAAAAAGGGCCTGTGACTTGCGCCACAGGCCCTTCGTAATACTGGTGGGTCGTGCGTGACTCGAACACGCGACCAACGGATTAAAAGTCCGCTGCTCTACCGACTGAGCTAACGACCCGAAAAAACAGAACCGCGATTATAGTGACGTGGTTCTCGATGTGTCAAGCACGCGGCGCAGGCGCCCGCCTCAGGCCATGCGCTCCAGACGCCATATCTGGTAGCGGAATGCCAGCACTGCACCGGCCAGGATACCCGCCAGCGCGATAAACGAGCCAAGCGCCAGGGTCGACACGCCCGACAGCCCCTGCCCGACCGTGCAGCCCAGCGCGGTCACGCCGCCCGCACCCATCAGGATGCCGCCGACCATATGGTTGGCGACGTCCTCGGCATTGCCGAAGCCTTCCCAGCGGAACGTGCGCGTGGCCAGGGCATAGGCCGCCGCGCCGGCGATCACGCCGAACACGCTGACGATGCCGACCGTCGCCACCTTGCTCTTGTCGCTGAACATCATCAGCCAGTCGAGCGTGTAGGCATAGGGTGCGACAAAGCTCAGGCTTTCCATGCGGCCGCTGTTGGTCGAGACGAACAGTTCTTCAAGCGTGTTGGGGTCTTCGGCCACATAGCCGAGGTGGCCCGACACATACCACATTGCCACGATGATCAGCCCGACGCCGATGCCGCCAAGCAGGTTGTCGAACGAGCGGAAGCCGCGGCCCGCCAGCGCCCACACCACCAGCACGCCGCCCAGCGCCAGGCCCAGGCCCAGCTGCAGCGCGCCGCGCGCGAGCCCCGTACCCTGCGCCAGCACGGACGGCAGGTCTTGCGTGGTGGGCAGCGTCAGCGCCACCGCATCGACGGTATTCACGCGTACCACGCCGAACAGCCCGCGCAGCGTCATGTAGGCCGACAGGCCCAGGAAGACAAAGACCACCAGCGACTTCAGGTTGCCGGCGCCGATGCGCACCAGCGTCTTGCTGCCACAGCCCGACGCCAGCACCATGCCGAAGCCGAACATCAGCCCGCCGGCCAGCGCCGACAGCCAGCCCAGCTTGCTGGCGGTGTAGATGGTCTTGGTGGGGTCGATCGCGCCGGTCCAGGCCAGCACGCCGGTGCCGATCATGGCCACGCCGATCGCCAGCACCCACATGCGCATGCGGCTCCAGTCACCCATGTTGACGATGTCAGAGACCGCCCCCATGGTGCAGAAGTGCGTGCGCTGCAGCACGGCGCCGAACAGGAAGGTCAGGACAAAGGTGCTCAGCAGCACGGTGCGCGAGAGCGCGGCGAGGTCGATTTCAGGCATGTCGGGGGCGTGGACGGCGGCTGGTGATCAGGCAGCGGCCTGGTAGCGGGTCGGATCGGGCACACCCGCGGCTTCAAAGCCGGCCCGGCGGATGCGGCACGAATCGCACACGCCGCAGGCGCGGCCGTCGTCGTCGGCCTGGTAGCACGACACCGTCAGGCTGTAGTCCACCCCCAGCGCGATGCCGGCGCGGATGATCTCGCCCTTGGTCATGTCGATGATGGGCGCATGCACGCGGAAGCGGTCGCCCTCGACCCCGGCCTTGGTGGCGAGGTTGGCCAGCGTTTCATAGGCCGCGACGTATTCCGGGCGGCAGTCCGGATAGCCGGAGTAGTCGACCGCATTGGCGCCGAAGAACAGGTCGCGCCCCCCGACAGCCTCGGCCCAGCCGAGCGCCAGCGACAGCATGATGGTGTTGCGCGCCGGCACGTAGGTGACCGGGATGCCGTCGGAAGCGCCGTCGGTCGGCACCGCCAGCGCATCGTCGGTCAGCGCCGAGCCGCCGAAGCGGCGCAGGTCCAGGTCGATGATCTCGTGGCGGGTGGCGCCCAGCGCGGCCGCCACGCGCTTGGCGGCTTCCAGCTCAGAGGAGTGGCGCTGGCCATAGCGCATCGACAGCGCATAGGTCTCGAAGCCCTGGGCGCGGGCCATGGCGAGTACGGTGGCGGAGTCGAGTCCGCCGGACAGCAGGACGATGGCGCGTTGGGTCATGATCGGGAGCGCGCCGTCTGGGCGCGCAAAAGATTCAGGCGAATCGCGTATTTTAGCGCGACCCAAGAAAAAGGCCCGCCGAAGCGGGCCTTGCAGACAGGACCGGGCGTGCCGGCCGCTTCCGGTGTTACTTCAATGTCTTCAGCCGGTTGCTGGCCGCCTGCGCGCCTTCGGTGCCCGGATACTTGGCCACCACCTGCTCCAGCGTCTTGCGCGCGGCCGCCTTCTGGCCGGACTCGAGCTGGTTGTTGGCGACCGCGATCATCGCGTCCGGCGCCTTGGGGTGCGCCGGGTTGGCGTTGATCATGGTCTGCAGCACCGAGGTGGAGCCCTTGTAGTCGCGCTGCGCGTACAGCGAGTTGCCGAGCCAGTACTGCGCCAGCGGCACGTACGGGCTCTGCGGGTACTTCTTCAGGAACGACGAGAACGAACTCCCGGCGCTCTTGAAGTCGCCCGCCTGGAACTGCTTGAGCGCGGCATCGTATTCGGGCTTTTCGCCCGGCTGCGACAGGCCTTCGCGGCCTTCGACGGTGACCTGCTGCGGCTCGAACTTCTTCAGGCGCGCATCGAGGTCGGCGTAGTAGTCCTTCTGCTGCTTCTGCAGCGTGTCCACCGTGTTCTGCAGCACTTCGTTCTGGCCGCGCAGCCGCGCCACTTCCTGGCGCAGGCCCTCGAGCTGGTTCTGCATGTCGAGCGTGGTGCGGCTGTTCTGCTCGATGCGCTGCGTCGCGGTTGCCTGGAAACCGTTGAACTGGTCGCGCAGGCTGATGACCGCCTTGCGCGCCTCGTCATCATCGAACACTCCGGCATGCGCCTGCGACAGCGGCAGCATGCCGCCGCCGGCGACGGCGGCGAGCCACAACAGGGTGGAAACGCGTGCTTTCATGAAAGGCAGTCCACAGATCAGTAGTTGATGTCCGCGCGGCGGTTTTCGGCCCACGAGGCTTCATCATGGCCGGCGGCCTTGGGCTTTTCCTTGCCCAGGCTCACGGCTTCCATCTGGGTGTCGGGCACACCCATCGAGGCCAGCGAGCGGCGCACGGCTTCGGCGCGCTTCTGGCCCAGCGCCAGGTTGTACTCGCTGGTGCCGCGTTCGTCGGTGTTGCCCTGGATCAGGATCTTGCGGCCCTGGTTGCCCCCCAGGTACTTGGCGTGTGCGCCCAGCATGCCCTGGTAGTCGGACTTGACGCTGTAGCTGTCAAAGTCGAAGTACACGCTGCGCTTGGCCAGCGGGCTGTTCGGATCGTTCAGCGGATCGGCGGCCGTCACCGGGGTCACGGCGCGCGGATCGGCACCGGTGCCCGCGCCGGCGCCGGCTTTGGCGGTGTCGTCCAGCTTGACGCCGGAGCTGCAGGCGCCAAGGGCCAGCAGTGCAGCAACGGCAAGGGTTTTGCTCATCAGTTGGGGCATGGTGAATGACTCCTGTTATTGCATGAAAGGACCCCAGGACGGCTCGCGAACATCGCCGGACTGGAGGGACAGAACCTGCCGGGTACGCCCGTCAGTGGAAACCGCCGCCAGCACCGCGCGGCCGCCCACGCGGGTGGCATAAAGGATGTACTTGCCGTTTGCGGCAAAGCTGGGCGCTTCGTCGTTGGACGTATCGGTCAGCGACGTCACGTCGCCGTTGCTCAGGTCCTGCAGCTGCAGCTTGAAGCCGCCCGCGCGCGAGATGTACGCCAGGTACTTGCCGTCCGGCGAAATACGCGGGCTCACGTTGTAGTTGCCCTTGAAGGTGACACGTTGCGCCCCGCCACCTTCCTCGCCGGAAGCGGGCATGCGGTAGACCTGCGGCGCACCGCCGCGGTCGCTGGTGAAGTAGATGCTCTTGCCGTCCGGAGAATACTGCGGCTCGGTGTCGATGGCGCTGCTGCGGCTCAGGCGGCGGATGCCGGAGCCGTCGGCATTGACCTGGTAGACCTGGGTATTGCCGTCTCGCGACAGCGCCAGCGCCAGGTACCGGCCATCAGGCGACCACGACGGCGCGCTGTTGTTGCCCTTCTGGTTCGACACCAGCGTGCGCTTGCCGGTGGCCAGGTCGTGCACATACACCACCGGCTTCCTAGCCTCGAACGAGACATAGGCCACGCGCGCGCCGTCCGGCGACCACGACGGCGAGATGATCGGCTCGTTGCTGGTCAGCGCCACCTGCGCGTTCTGGCCATCGGAGTCGGAAATCAGCAGCTGGTAGCGGCCGCCCACCTTCGACACGTAGGACAGGCGCGTGGCAAACACGCCGCGCTCGCCCAGCAGCTTTTCATAGATGTAGTCGGCGATCTTGTGCGCGGTCACGCGCAGCTGGGACTGGTTGACGGTAAAGGCCAGCCCGCCCAGGCTCTGGCCCTTGACGGTGTCGTACAGGCGGAAGCGGACCTCATACTTGCCGCCGGCGGCCGGGGTCACGCTGCCGGCGACGAAGGCATCGGCGCCGCGCGACTTCCAGCTGCCCAGGTCGACATTGGCGGATTCCGCCACCGTGGCGCCGCCCGGATCGACATTGAGCAAGCGCCCGCTGCGCGCCAGGTCGGCGCGGATGATCGCGGTCAGGTTCTGCGGGGCCTGGGCCTCGCCCTGGAAGTTGGCGGTCGCAACCGGGATCTGGCTGGAACCGACCCCGGAGATCTCAACGTTGAGTTGCGCGTGCGCGGCGCCGGCTGCCATCGTCATCGCCGCGGCCAGCCAGGCCATCAGCGCGCGGCGGCCGGCCAGGGGGACCGGGCCGATGGCACGTTGGGATTCGGGTTGGGTTGCGTTGTGCCGCCTCGCGGACAGCCAATTGGGGGCCCAAAGCTTTCGCATGCTGCTCCTCAGTCGATTTCAAATTTCGTCGGGCACGGCAGGCAATCGGCAACACGGGCAAATGCGGCATTGCAGCGCGTGGCGCATGCCCCGTCTGCGTGCGTAGCGCACACTGCCGGCCGCGTCAGGCAACCTGTCATGCTAGCGCTGGGACCAAGACCCGGCGATGAAGGTTGCATTATGTTGCAAATCATGCCGCCCAGGTCACTCAGTCCTTCGGCCGGAAGGTAATGGTGAAGCTGGCTGGCGCCTTGCCGTTCTCATCACGCGGCAGCGGGTCGGAACGTTCCACCGCGCGCAGCACGGCATTATCCCAGCCCGAGTTGCCGCTGGACTTGGACAGCCGCGCCGACAGCAGCGAACCATCCGGCGCCAGCTGCACCGACACCACCGCGGTCGGGTTGCCCGGCACGTCCTCGGTAAAGACGATATTCGGCTTGACGCGGCGGCGCACGCGGTCGGAATAGCCCGGCGACGCCTTGCCACCGCCGCCGGCACCCGCGCCGGCCGTACTGCCCACGCCGCCACCGCCCGCGCCGGAGCCGCCGGCCAGCGCCTGCAGGCGCGCCAGCTCGCTCTTGCGCTGGGCATTGGCCGCAGCCTCGCGCTTGGCATTGGCGTCGGCATCCGCCTTGGCTTTGGCCTTGGTCTCGGCGTCTGCCTTGGCCTTGGCGTCCGCCTGGGCCTTTGCCTTGGCGTCCGCTTCCTTGCGTTCTGCTTCCTTGCGCTCGGCCTGTTCCTTGCGCTGCTGGTCCTGCTGCGCTGCCTTCTTCTTCGCGTCGTCCTTGCGCTGGGCTTCCTTGCGGTCAGCCTCGCGCTGCTCCGCTTCCTTGCGCTCGGCTTCCTTGCGATCCGCCTCTTTACGCTCGGCTTCCTTGCGGGCAGCCGCCTGCTTGCGCTCGGCCTCTTCGCGCGCTGCCGCCTCGGCACGGCGCTTCTGGCGTTCCAGCGCGATGTCGGCGTCGTCCTCGACCTTGCTCTTCACCTCGGGCAGCGGCGGGGCCGGGCGCGGCTGCACCACCGGCTCCGGTGGCGGCGGCGGGGGCGCGGTGGCGGCCGGAATCTCTTCCCACAGCTCGGCCTCGGCGCCGACGGGGGTGCTGCTCTGCAAGCGCACGCCGTAGTACAGCACGACAGCCAGCAGCATGTGCATGAAGAGCGCGAACAGGAAGGAACGCAGGGTTCCCCGCTCCTTGACCGGCTGGTAGGGATAGGCGGCGACGGTCTTCATCAGGCGCAACGGCAATCAGATAGGCGCTTCAATGCGTCAGGAGGTCTTGGACTTGACCATCAGGCCGACGCGCTTGATGCCATCGGCTTTCAGGATCGACATCACGTCCAGCACCGCCTCGTACTTGACCGCGCGGTCGGCGGCAATCACCACCGGCTGGTCGGGATTCTCGTTCTGGCGCTGGTGCACAAAGTCGAGCAGGCCCTGCTTGTCGAGCTTGCGCTCGAAGGCGTTGCCAGCGTTGTCCTTGCCGCGCGCGGTGAGCTGGCCGCTCTCGTGCACGGTGACCACGATCGGCGGCGCCTTCTGCTGCGGCGTGGCGTTGGCCACGGTGGGCAGGTCGACGGTGGCGGGGCTCACGATCGGCGCCGCCACCATGAAGATGACCAGCAGCACGAGCATGACGTCGATGTACGGCACGACATTGATCTCGGCGCTGGCCCGGCGGCGCGAGCCGCCGCGGCGCTGAATGGCTGCCATTGCAGGACTCCTGGAAACGCCGGCCCGGGCTTGCGCCCGGACCGTCTGGATTAGATTCGATACGTGTGCAGTTAGCGTGCCTGCCGTTGCAGGATGTTCAGGAACTCTTCCATAAAGCTCTCGAACCGGATCGCCAGGCGGTCGATCTCCGTGGCATAGCGGTTGTAGGCGATCACCGCCGGAATCGCCGCGAACAGGCCGATCGCGGTCGCCACCAGCGCCTCGGCAATACCGGGGGCCACCGATGCGAGCGTCGCCTGCTGCACATTCGACAGGCCGCGGAATGCGTTCATGATCCCCCAGACCGTGCCGAACAGGCCGATATACGGGCTCACCGAACCCACCGACGCCAGGAACGGCAGATGCGATTCCAGCACATCCATCTCGCGCTGGTAGGCCGCGCGCATCGCGCGCCGGGCCGCATCGAGCAGCGCGCCGGCTTCGTTGCCGCGCTCGCGTGCCTTCAGGAACTCGCCCATGCCGGATTCAAAGATCCGCTCCAGCGCGCCGGTGTTGTGGCGGTTGTTGACGGCACTGTTATATAGCGCCTGCAGGTCGCCGCCGGCCCAGAAGTCGCGTTCGAACCCCTCGGTCTGGGTGCGCGCCGAGCGCAGCGCCAGGTGCTTGCGGAAAATATAGGTCCACGAAAACAGCGACATGGCGAGCAACAGCACCATGACGGCCTGTGCCAGCAGGCTGGCGTGGAGCACCAGCGTAATGATCGACATGTCTTGCGTGACGGTCACGGGATTCATCGTGCGGACTTGATGGTAGCTAGAACGGGGTCGGGAATCGGGGCGGGACGGAAAGTGCTTCGATCGACACACCCAACGCGGATCGCGCCAGAGGCCAGCATCAGCTCGCCACGCCAGGCTTCCTGGGTGAACTGGACCGACGCCGGGCCGACCCGGTCGATGCGCGTGCGGATCTCGAGCTGGTCATCCAGCCGGGCGGGCGCATTGTAGTCCACCGCCGTGCTGCGGACGATAAAGACCACGCCCGCCTCGCCGGCGAGCGACTGCTGCTCGATGCCTAGCGAACGCAGCCACTCGGTGCGGGCGCGCTCGAAGAACTTCAGGTAGTTGGCGTAGAACACTACGCCGCCCGCGTCGGTGTCTTCCCAGTACACCCGCAGGGTCCAGACAAAGTTTGTCATGGCCGCGATTGTAACGGAGAGCGATAGCGGTTTCGTGTAAACCCGCATGACGACTTTGCAACAGCAAGTTGCTGGCCAGCCCTTGCCAGTCCTCGGCTGGCGGGGCCGACGGCTTGCGGCGGGCGCCCGCCTCGCGCTACACTGCGCGCAACCATTCCATCTTGCGCGACTGGCGAAGTCAGTGGGCACTACCACGAGGAAGCGCAAGTTCTCTGGCGTGACGTTCATTGCGCGTTCGCGTAACGTTCAGCACGCCTAGGCGTGAAGTGCTTTGCGCCTGCCGCTCGCCTGGGCAGCGAATGGGAAGCAGGGTGCGCCCTGCACCGACGGTTACAAGGTGCCGCCGGTGCTGGTCGCCGCTAGCCTTCCCCGCGCGCCCTACCCCCGATGCGTGAATCGGATTCCCTATTTTTCAGACGAGTTTCGCCATGTTCGAACGCAGCCGTTTTACGATCGACCAGATCGACCCCGAGGTCTTTGCCGCCATCCAGAAGGAAAACCAGCGCCAGGAAGACCACATCGAGCTGATCGCCTCCGAAAACTACACCTCGCCGGCCGTGATGGCCGCGCAGGGTTCGCAACTGACCAACAAGTACGCCGAGGGCTACCCCGGCAAGCGCTACTACGGCGGTTGCGAATACGTCGACATCGTCGAGCAACTGGCCATTGACCGCGTCAAGCAGCTGTTCGGCGCCGACGCCGCCAACGTGCAGCCCAACTCGGGCTCGCAGGCCAACCAGGGCGTGTTCTTCGCCATGCTCAAGCCGGGCGACACCATCATGGGCATGAGCCTGGCCGAAGGTGGCCACCTGACCCACGGCATGGCCCTGAACATGAGCGGCAAGTGGTTCAACGTGGTCAGCTACGGCCTGAACGCCCAGGAAGACATCGACTACGACGCGCTGGAAAAGCTGGCGCAAGAGAAGAAGCCCAAGCTGATCATCGCCGGCGCCTCGGCCTTCGCCCTGCGCATCGACTTCGAGCGCATCGGCAAGGTCGCCAAGTCGATCGGCGCCTACTTCATGGTCGACATGGCCCACTACGCCGGCCTGATCGCCGCGGGCGTCTACCCGAACCCGGTGCCGCACGCCGACTTCGTCACCACCACCACGCACAAGAGCCTGCGCGGCCCGCGCGGCGGCGTGATCCTGATGAAGGCCGAGCACGAGAAGGCCATCAACTCGGCCATCTTCCCCGGCATCCAGGGCGGCCCGCTGATGCACGTGATCGCCGGCAAGGCCGTCGCGTTCAAGGAAGCGCTGACGCCTGAGTTCAAGGCCTACCAGCAGCAAGTGGTGAAGAACGCCGCCGTGCTGGCCGAGACCCTGATCGCGCGCGGCCTACGCATTGTCTCGGGCCGCACCGAAAGCCACGTGATGCTGGTCGACCTGCGCGCCAAGAACATCACCGGCAAGGAAGCCGAGCGCGTCCTGGGCGAGGCGCATATCACCGTCAACAAGAACGCCATCCCCAACGATCCGGAAAAGCCGTTCGTGACCTCGGGCATCCGCCTGGGCTCGCCGGCCATGACTACGCGCGGCTTCAAGGAAGAAGAAGCCCGCATCGTCGGCAACCTGATCGCCGATGTGCTGGACAACCCGCACGACGCCGCCAATATCGCCAGCGTGCGCGAGCAGGCGGCAGCCCTGACCAAGCGTTTCCCGGTCTACGGCTGATGCATCGAGGCCGCCCATGCGTGTTCGCATGAGCGGCCGGCAGCTCCGCAGGCCGGCGCCCCAGGGCACCGGCTTGCGGGCCTCGCCAACCCGCCCCGCCACCGCAGAACGACAACACGGACAAGGCAACGGGGTTCAACTGAAGGTGGTCCGGCATGAAATGCCCCTTTTGCGGTCATTCCAATACCCAGGTACTCGACACGCGCATGTCGGAAGACGGCGATGCCGTGCGCCGGCGCCGCCGCTGCGAGGCCTGCGACCGCCGCTTCACCACCTATGAGCGGATCGAGCTGTTCTTCCCCGCCATCGTCAAGAAAAACGGCTCGCGCGTGGACTACACCCGCGCCAAGCTGAAGGACTCCATGCGCCTGGCGCTGCGCAAGCGCCCGGTCTCGGCCGAGGCCATCGATGAAGCCATCACCCGCATCGAAGAAAAACTGCTGGCACTGGGAGAGAAGGAAATCCCCAGCAGCCAGGTCGGCGAACTGGTGATGCGCGAATTGCGCAAGCTCGACAAGATCGCGTATATCCGCTTTGCTTCGGTGTATCGGAGCTTTGAGGACGTGTCGGAATTCCGCGACGTGCTGGATGAGTTTGCGGCGTCCACCCCTCGGAAGGGGTAGCAAAAGTAACAAAATCGTTGTTTAATCCCCGTTGCATTCCCGCAAGGCCCGCTATCGCCTATTAAAAGGGCCGGGATTGCAGACCAAAAAAAGAAGTTAACGAAGTCGGACGTCTTTTGACGGGGGTCAGAATGGGTCAACGCTGCCGCGGGGCAGCCGGCTTTGCCATGCTCGAAGCATTGGTGGCAATTGTCGTTCTGGCGGTTGGCGTGCTCGGGGTCGCCAGCCTGCTGCTGAATTCATCCCGCTTCACGCAACAAGCTTCCTACGACACCACTGCCATGCAGCTGGCCACCGAGATGGCCGAGCGCATGCGTGCCAATCCGGCCGTCTCGCAAACCGGCGCGGCGGCGGAAGCCATCACCCCGAACCGCTACTTCATCGACACGGCCAACGGGCAGCCACCCGCGCTCACGGCAGCAAACAGCCCGTACGCGATCGCCTGCTCGGGCACGGCGGCCGGGTGCGCACAGCAACTGGCGGATTTCGATGTCGCCGAGTTCTGGGAGCGTGTCAGCACAGGCCTGCCTGGCGGACGCGCCGTGATTTGCCGGGATATGGTCGCCTACGACCAGACCACCGGCTTCTCATGGGGATGCACGCCATCGGCCACTGGCCGCCCGGACGACGCACCGATTGTCATCAAGATCGGCTGGATCTCCCGGCTTGCCGCCAGGACCGTCGCGGCACAGGTCGACATGTCCGATATGGGCACGCGCCCCCAGGTGGTCATCGTGGCCACGCAGGGTACGGTGAACTGACATGCAGAACGCCAGGACGTATCTCAACGCCGGCCGGCATCGTCAACTGGGGCTGTCGCTGGTGGAGTTGATGGTGGCGATGACGCTGAGCCTGCTCCTGATCATGGCTGCCGCAGCGCTCTACCTGACCGGACGAGCCAACTACAACAGCATCGACGACACCACTGCGCTGGATGAGAAAGGCCGCTTTGCCGTGGATACCGTCGTGCGGATCGTGCGCCAGGCCGCCTGGAGCAACTATGCGGGCAACAGCGCCGCGGCCTCCCCCGGCGCCAGCGGGCCACCTGCGCCCAGCCCTGGGGGCGTCATGCTCACCACCACGAGCCTGTCGCCGACCATCAGCGGCCTCGACAGCTGCGGCGCCCCCACACAAGACCTCGGCAATCCGGCGCAGAACCTCGCTTGTCCTGCCCAAGCGGGCGCCGTGAACAAGAGCGATGTGCTGCAGGTCCGCTTCTTCGGTTCCGGCACGCAGCAGGACCGCACCGTTCCGGACAACAGCATGATCGACTGCTCCGGCAACGGCGTCGCTGAGCCGCAGGCCTGGGAAGACGCGGATCTCGCGCGCGGCATGGCGGTCTTCTATGTCAGCAACGATGCCAGCGGCATGCCGCAGCTGATGTGCGGCTATCGTCCACGGGACGCCGCCAACAAGGAAATCCTCACGGCAGGCATGGCGTACCAGGCTGTTTCGCTGATCTCGGGCGTCGAAGTCTTCCAGGTGCTCTACGGCGTGGATACGAATTTCGACCAGACCCCGGACCGCTTCCTGTCGGCCACCGAGGTGCTGGCCCTGCCCACCACCTGGCAGAACGTCGTCGCAATAAAGATTGCCATGGTGCTGATGGGCGATACTGCCAGCGCATCGCCTCAGGATCCGCCAACCTTCCGCCTGTTTGGCCGCCTGTTTCCGGGCTCGCCGGGCAATGACACGTCCTTCACGCCTGCCACGCAACTGCAGCGGATGCGACGCCTGTACACAGTCACCGTACAGCTCCGGAACATGGCCACCTGCACCACGTGCTCGCCGACATGAACGCCCGCACCGCGCCCCCCAACCCGCGTGGCATAGCGCTGATCACTGCCCTGGTGATGCTGCTGATCATCAGCGTCATCGCCATCGCCGGCGCCCGGCTAGCCATTGGCAGCAAGCGCATGGCATCGAACCAGCGCGATCGGGACCTGGCTCAGCAAGCGGCCGAGGCAGCCTTGCTGGATGCAGAAATAGACATCCAGGGTGTCGCCGCCCTAACCACCCGGTCGGCCATCTTCTCCGGCACCACGATGAATGTCCTGCCGTTCGTGGCGGGCTGCAATACCGGCGTCACAGGCGCCTCACCCTTCCAGGGATTGTGCGACCCGGTGCTCGACGGTACGCCGAACTGGCTTTCCGTTGACTTTAGCCAGACTGGGGCCAACGCACGCACCACCGCCTATGGCACGTTCACCGGCCGCAGGTTCCCGACCGCGACAGGCGGGCTGCTGCCTGCCGCGCTGCCGCGCTACATCATCGAGCCGATCAGCGACATGTCGCCAGGCGCGAGCGAGGGTGCATATATCTTCCGCGTCACGGCCGTCGGCTTTGGCGCAAACCCGGCGACCCGGGTCATGTTGCAGTCGTACTACCGAAAGGGGGAATGAATGGCAACGTCCATGACTGTCGCGGAGCACGGCAAATGAGCCGCATCCAGACATTCCTGTTCGCGGCAATGGCTGCGGTTCTCAGCCTGGCCGCTGGCCCGTTGCTTGCCGCAACAGAACAGAACAGCCTTGCGACAGTCAAGATCGCACAGGCGCCGCTGTACGGCCGCAATCAGAATATCCATCCCAACCTGCTGCTGACGCTCTCAGTAGAGTTCCCTACGGTTGGGGCAGCCTATCGCTCCGGTACGTATTCGCCGACCACCGAATACATTGGCTACTTCAATCCGCTCAAGTGCTACAACTACAGCGGAGGCAGCAGCAATGGCTATTTTGTCATTGCTGGCGACGCCAACACGGCCGATCACACATGCGCGGGCCAGTTCAGCGGCAACTTCATGAACTGGGCCACGGCCTCAGCCATCGATATGCTGCGATACGCGCTGACCGGGGGCGACCGCGTCGTTGACACCACCACGCAGACCATCCTGCAACGTGCCGTGCTGCAGGACAGTTTTTTCAACAGCAACTCTTACTTCCCCCGCAAGACTTACGACAAGGCGTCCTCGGTCACGCCTTTCAGCAGCAGGACCCTGTACATCACTTCATGTGGCAACAAGGTGTTCTTTGGGGACAGCACTGAGTCCGGCGCCAGTTGCGCGAGCCCCGGCAAATACAAGAACCAGGGCACCTACCTGGTACGGGTGCAAGTCTGCGATGCAAGTGAAGCCAAGTCCCGCACCGATCTCTGCAAGCTGTATCGCACCGGGTACAAGCCGGCTGGCGAAATGCAGCGCAATGCCGACAAGGTCCGCTTTGGCGCGTTTGGCTATCTGAACGACAGTGCCAATACCCGTTATGGCGGTGTCTTGCGGGCGCCCTTGAAGTATGTGGGGCCAAACACCGTCGACAGCAATTTCAATCAAGCCAACAACCTGCGCCGGGAATGGGATGACGACGGCGTATTCATCCAGAACCCCGAGAGCGCGTCAGAGAACATCAGCGGTGTCATCAATTACCTGAATCAGTTCGGGCGTTCCGGCGCCTATAAGTCATTGGATCCCGTCGGCGAACTCTACTACGAGAGCATCCGCTACCTGCAAGGCCGACAACCAACGCCCGAAGCCATCGACAACGCCAGCACCTACAAGGATGGATTTCCGGTCTACACGCAATGGACAGACCCCATCCTTGCCAGCTGCCAGAAGAACTACGTCCTTGCCATTGCCGATATCAATACGCACTGGGACCGATACATCCCTGGCAACACCAGGACGACCTACCTCTCCGGTGGCAAGCAGGTCTCTGCCAACGACTCGGCAAGGCCGGCAGACGCGATATCGAAATACAGCAAGTACAGCTTCGATGTCACCACCTGGACGCAGGCGGTGGCCGATCTTGAGGGTTCGGGAACATCCGGCAACAGCCGCCCCGACACCTCGCTCGCGAACCTGGCTGGCGCCGACACTGGCTCCAGCGGCCACGGTACCTACTATATGGCCGGCGTCGCATATTGGGCCCATACCTACGGCTTCCGCCCGGATATGCCGGAATTGCGCGTCACAACGTTCAGCATCGACGTCAATGAGAACGGGAACGGCAGCGTGGGCGACGAACAGCGCCGCAGCCAGATGTACCTGGCGGCAAAATATGGCGGCTTTGACGACCAGAACGGTGATGGCAATCCGTTCCGCACCAAGGGGGCTAGCGGCACCACAGTCACCAGCAATGCCGAATGGGAATCGTCGGGCGGATCCAATGTCCCCGCCAACTGGTTCCTGGCCGGGCAGCCGGCCGCCATGATCGCTTCCATCAAGAAGGTCTTCGCGCAAATCGTCAACGCGGCAGGCACTTTGTCTGGCGTGGCACTGACCTCATCCCAGGTGGCGAGCGACACCCTCTTGTTCACCCCCGGATTCGACCAGCGATGGAACGGGCGCCTGTCGGCACTGGCGGTGACCAATGATCCCAACACCGGCGTTCAGATCTCCAATGCCGAAACCTGGGAGGCCGGCAAGGTGCTGACTGCCCGCACCGCTGCCCGCAATCTGCTGACCTGGGTCCCGTCGGGCACCGCCGACAATTCAGGAACCGGCGCGGGTGCGGGCGCCACCTTCGAGTGGAAATCTCTCAACGCCGCGCAGAAGGCCGCACTGAAGATCGCGCCGACAGAGACCGACACCGTGGCCCAGAGCCGGCTCAGCTATCTGCGTGGCGAGCGCGGTCAGGAGCAAGCCACCGGCAGCACGGGGACCATGCGCTTGCGCGACTCACTGCTGGGCGACATCGTCAATTCCGGCCCCGTCTACATGGCGGCCCCGTCCGGCACTATCGCCGAAAGCGACTACACCGCGTTCTACAAGGCCCACAGCCAGCGTACTGCCGCCGTATACATCGGCGCCAACGATGGCATGCTCCACGCCTTCAATGCCGCCAATGGTTCTGAACTGTTTGCCTACGTGCCAAACGCAGTGTTCGCCAACCTGGCCCAGCTGACCTCGCCGAGCTATATCCATCGGCCTTACGTGGACGCCACGCCTGCCGTGGCGGAAGCCAGGGTGGGCAACGCCTGGCAGACCGTGCTGGTCTCTGGCATGGGTGGCGGCGCGCAAGGCCTCTTTGCGCTGAATGTCAGCGATCCTGCCAGCGTCGGAACCGGCAACGTATTGTGGGAGTTCACGGACAAGGATGATGCCGACATGGGCAACATCATGTCGCCGCCCCAGATCGTCAAGCTGTTTGCCGGCAAGGACTCCGACAACAAGCCTGTGTACAAGTGGTTTGCCATGACGGGCAACGGCCTGAATGCCAACGATGCGGATGGCGCGAGCAATCCGGCTGCGCCTTCGGTGCTGTTCATCGTGGCACTGGACAAGCCGGCCGGGACGCCGTGGCAACTGGGCGTCAATTACTGGAAGATCTCGATGGCAGCGGACGCCACCGCCAGCATTGCCAACGGGCTGAGCTCGCCAGCGCTGGTGCGGCTTACCGACGGGCAGACCGTCGCCGCCTACGCCGGCGACCTCCAGGGCCGCCTCTGGAAGTTCATCCTGAATGGCGGCCCATCCACCTGGAACGCTGCCGGGGCACTGCCCTACTACGGCGGCGGCAACTACGGACGGCCGCTTTTCCAGGCCCGCGATGCCAGCGGAAAACCGCAGCCGATCACCGTCCAGCCCAAATGGGTCTACGCGCCCGGAGGCTACATGGTGGTATTCGGCACCGGGAAGTACCTGGAGCCTGCTGACGCAATCACCACCGGCACGCTGACCCAGAACGCCATGTACGGCATCTACGATGCGGGAGGCTCCCAGTCGATCGCAGACCGCAGCATGCTGAACCCGGTCACCTTGACCCGCAACAGCAAAGGCGCCTACGAATATTCGTCACGCAGCTATAGCCTCGGCTCAAAGACTGGACAGAAGGCGGGGTGGTACTTTGATTTCCCGGGCAACGGAGAACGCCAGGTCACCGCGCTCGTGCCAGCTTACGGAAAGATCTGGTTCAACTCGCTGATGACCGGTGATGACCTTTGCGGCGCCTCCAGCAACAGCGGCCGCTATCAGATCAATGCGCTGACCGGCATGCCCGCCACGGGGACTTCGACCGGCGATCTCTCCACCTTCGGCATCCTGGGTGCGCCGGTGCTGATCCAGACCAAGACCACGGTGGATCCACAACGCAATGCTGTCGGCCAGATCACTACGCTGAAGTTCATCGACGTGTTCTCGTTCGGCGCATCGGGTGGCGGCCGCAGCGGAGGCGCGTCGTTGTCCAGCAGGCCGCTTGTGTCCGGCAATACAGCCACCGACGGGGGGCATCCCGCCACGGGGCGCCTTGGCTGGCGCGAGATTCGCAATTTCGGAGCCGCAAAATGACGCTCTGCCACCGTGACTGGCGTCGCCACGCCAGCGGCTTCACGCTGATGGAGATGCTGATTGCCATCGCAATCCTTGGCATCCTCGCCGGCATTGCGTATCCCAACTACACCGAACATGTTGCCCGCGGGCGCCGCGCCGAAGCCAAGGCCGCATTGATGACCGCCATGCAGGCGCTGGAACGTCGCTATGCCCAGGCTAACTCATACGTAGACCCCGCCGACAGCACGCGCGCCTGGCGCGGCTTCCCGCAAGCCTCGGAAAGCGGCAACTACACGATCGCATCCGGCGCGTGCGCAGCCCTGGCATTCACCGAATGCGTGCAGGTCAGCGCCACGCCTGCCATCGCCGACAACCGGTGCGGCACGCTGCTGCTACGCAGCACCGGCGAGCGTGGCGTGCTGATCAACAATGTCACCGCCTTCGCGAACCTGCCCCAGGGATGCTGGTGATGCGCGATCAAGCCCCCCAACCTCAGACCGGGTTCACGCTGATCGAACTGCTGGTCACGCTGGTCGTGTTGGTCATCCTCGCCGGCATGGCGGCACCCGCCTACACATCCTTCATTCAGCGCAACACGCTTGCCACTGAAGCAGACGCGCTGGCTTCGTCGCTTTCCCTGGCACGGGCCAGTGCGCTATCGCGCAATAGCTGGGTCACCGTGGCGCCCGTCAGCAATGACTGGCAGAACGGCTGGACTGTCTGCCTGAACCCCAATCGAAACGCGGACTGCACTGGCCAAACCGTGCTGGCTCAGCATGTCCCCTCCGCCCAAGGACTGACCGTAGCGTTCTCCAGCACGCCGCAGTCGGCGGTCCTCTCCTACTCGCCTGTAGGCTATACACGCACGCTGGCAGATGCGATGCAGTCTGCCCAGGTGCTGATGGGACTGGGCACCGGCAACCAGAAACTCATCGATATCAGCCAGTTGGGCAGGGTCCGCGTATGCGCGCCCGTGCCGACACAAACCACGGTGTGTCAGTAAGCGAGGCTGCCTGGTAGCTGTTCCCAGGAAAACCGAAACAACATTCTGCAAATCCTTCACGCTTAGGCACGTATTCGCCTGCTCGCGACGGCTACTTTGGAGGTCCCTGCCAGTCCTGGTGACCGCCCATGCCGGATCTTCGCAAGCCAGCACATCAACCTGCCCGCCCGCACCGCAGACCGCGCTGCGCCAGCCGCCCGGCGGGATTCGCCCTGCACGAAACGCTGTGCGCGCTGATCGTCCTTGGTGCCGGGCTGCTGCCGATGATGGGGCTGGCGCCGAAGGCGCTGGCCCAGCTGCGCGAACTCGACGCGCTGGCCCAGGCCGCCCGCCTTGCCGTGGAGATAGCTGAGCTGAATGCTGCGCAGCCGGCACTGCAAAGCGGGCGACCAGACCTCTGGTCGAGCCGGTGCGGGAGCAACCCGGCGTTTCCGTGCTCGGAAAATTCGCCACTGATCATGGCAGGACGGCTTGGCGGGCAGGCCGGCATACCCGCGATCGCCTTGTGGGTGCAGCCATGAGGTGGGACGCATCCAAGGCGTTCTCGCTGGTCGAGTTGCTGGTCGGACTGATACTCGGCCTGATCGTCACTGCGGCAGCCGTTGCGGCATTCCATGCCACACGTACCGCCTATCTCACCGCCACCGACCGCATCCTGCTCGAAGAGCGGGGCCAGCGCGCCCTGACGATCATCGCCTCGCTGCTGCGCCAGTCCGGCTGGCCGGGCGAGCCCGTATCCGCCACCTCCTACCCGGCGCTGCCGGCCGTCAGCGGCGCCGACGACTGCGGCCAGCCTGCCATCGGTGCCGTGCCGTCCTGCGGCAGGGCTGGCGTCGGCCGCAGCGATGCGCTGCTGGTCCGCTTCAGCGGCAGCGCCCTGCCGGCTGCGCCGGCGCAGCCGGACGAAACCATGACCGACTGCAGCGGCTACGCCGTCGCCGCGCGCGTGGCCGGTGCTGACGCGCACAGTGGCTACGTCGCAGCCAACCTGATCTATGTCGCGGCGGGCAGCGATGGCGTGCCGCAACTGCTGTGCCGCTATCCGGCGCGCCGCGGTGGCGTGATCGACGGCATTGGCTGGACCTCCGGCGCGCTGGTCCGCGGCGTTGAATCCCTGCAAGTTCGCTACGGCCTGGATACGGACCGCGACGGCCGCGCCGACCGCTTCGAGACGGCATCCGCGATCCACTCGCTGGGTGAATCCGCCTGGCATCGCGTGGTGGCCGTGCAGATTGCCATTGCCGTGCGCGGCGACCGCCCGGGTTCGGCGGCGGCAAACCCGGGCAAAGGCGCCGACCCGTTGCCAACGCCCGCCACCGCCGTCGGCGATCTGACGCCGGCGCCGCCGTCGCAGGCCGGCACCGCCCGCCGCGTCTTCGCCACCACGGTGCGGCTGCGCAATGCGCCACGCTGCCAGGAGACGCTGTGCTAGCCCGCCGCAATGCAGGCGCCGCCACGCTGCTGATCTGCGCCACGATGCTGCTGCTGGTGGTGCTGATCGCTGCCGGCACATTGCACATGCTGCTGTCCGCGCGGCAACTTGCCGTGATGCAGCTCGAACGCGAGATCGCATTCCGGGCCGCCGAAGTCGCGTTGCTTGATGCCGAGTCGGACCTGCTTGCGGCGGCCACATCGCAAGACATGATGGACCGGCTCGGCATTTGGCCGGCACCGGGACACTGCGGCAGCGGCCAACAGGCTGGCGTGTGCCGGCCTGCGGTGACGGGCCCGCCCGTGTGGCAGCCCTGGCTGCTGGCCGACACCAGCGCGGACGCCGTCGGCGTGCCATTCGGCCGCTTCACCGGTGCGACGCTGCCGGTGCTGCCCGCGGGTGCCGCCGGCACGCGCGAACTGCCGCGGTATGTCGCCGAGATCCTGGAAGAGGCACCGTCCGGCTACAGCGCTGCAGACGCCCCTTCCGCCACCACGCCGGCACCCCGGATCCGGATCACGGCCATCGGCTTCGGCCGCAGCCGCGCCATACGTGCCGTGGTACAGAGCGTGCTCCAGCCATGAGTCGCTTCGCTGCCGTTGCCCTCGCCTGCCTGGCCATCGCCATTGCACCAGCGTCTGCCGCCACCGAATCCGAAGCAGGCCGGCTGCCCCTGGCTTACCGGACCACGGCGGGCGCCTATCCGTGGACCGGGCGCTTGTTCGCTGTCGGCTGGCAAGGATCGGCACCTGTGCTGTCGCCTTATCTATGGGAAGCCGGCGCGAGCCTCGACCATCGGTCTGTTGGATCGCGTCGCATATTCACGTCGTCAGCGCCGCCGCAGCGCGTCATCGCGCTGCAATGGGATGCCATCGATGCCGCCTTCCGGAATACGGATAGCGCGGACATGCTGAGCCGCCTTGACAGCGCTCAGCTCGAATGGCTGCGCGGCGACCGCACCCAGTCAGGCCTGCGCCAGCGCGATACGCGACTCGGCAATGCCGCAGGCGCCCGCGTGCGGGTGGTGGCGCCTCCGGCCTGGGCGCCTGGCAAACCCGGGCACACCGGCTTTCGCGCGCGCTACAGCCTGCGCCCGCACGTCGTCTGGCTTGGCACCAACGATGGCTTGCTGCACGGATTCGATGCCGTGACCGGCGAGGAGCGCGCCGCCTTCCTGCCCGGCGTGCTGTTGCCCTATGCCGCCGCGATATCGGCCACCGACGCGCCACTGCTGCCCTCGCCCTGCCCGCGCCCTGAAGCGCAGGACGTGACGATCCATGGCGAGTGGCGCACGGTCTTGCTGTGCGGCATCCCTGGCAGCGCCAGGACCGGCAACCCCGCGGCGGCATTCGCGCTCGACATCTCGGATCCCGACGGTCCGATGCCCTTTGCATTGCTGTGGGAGATCGCCGCCACGGACACATTGTCACTGTCTGCACGCGGCCCGGTGCGTGCCGCCGGCCTCCCTGGCCAGGACGGATTGCGCTGGTACGCAGTCGTGACGCTGGTTGCCGCGACCCATGACAAGTCGGGGGCAGCCCGTTCCGGCCTTGCACTGCTGCCATTGGACAAGCCCGCCGGGGCAGCATGGGCCGGGCAGTATGCCGTCCGCACATTGCCATTGCCGGATCGCGACTGCCTGGGCCGACCGGCAACCGGCAATCTTGTGGCGGTCAGCGTGCTGTCCGACATGACAGGCACGGCACGCGCTGCCTATGCGACAGACGATGCCGGCCAGCTATGGCGCTTCCCGCTCGCCGACGCGCCACAGCCGGGCGGTGCGCCTGCCGTGTCATGCCTCCACCGGATGCAGACGCTGGCGCAACCGCTCATGCCTGAAGCGCCCGTGCTGCTCGGATCGCCGACTGCGCCGGTCGTGGTCTATGGCGCGGGCAACGAACTTGCAGCGGTGCCCGACCTGTCGTCCTCGCGCGGCGCCACGGCGGTCCCGTTGGTGCAAGTCGCGGCGCAGGCCGGAGATGGCGGGCACATCCTGCGCGCGCAGCCTGCCGGCGCCGACGATGCAGGCTGGCATCTGACCCTGCCCCATGCCGGCGAACAGGTGGTGGAGGTCCAGCCGGTCTTCCCCGGCTATCTGCTGTTCGTGACGCGCACGCCCGATGGCGCGCAACGCAGCTACCTGGTGCTGGCGGCGACCGGGGAATCGGTCACCCAGAGCGGCACCGGCGAACGCCTGCACGTGGCCACCGGCCAGTTGCTGCCTCCAGGGGCCAGCGTGTTCGTGACCGCTGCCGAATTGGCCGCCGCACCGGCGCAGCCGGGCCGCACCGCGCGCCAGGCTTACGAGTTGTCGCTCTGGGCCGTCGATGGCAACACGGTCACGCGGGTGTCGCAAACCATGGCCAGCCGGCGCACCGGGCGCCTGCGCTGGCGCGAGATCGTCGGACCGGCACGAGAGGATTTGCCATGATTACCGCGGCGTCTGCCTCCCGGCCCCGGGTCGGGTTCAGCCTGGTCGAGCTTGCGGTTGCGCTGGCAGTCCTCGCCGTCCTCGCGGCCATCGCCGTGCCCGCGTGGCACGGCTACCTGATGCGGGGATGGCGGGCGCAGGCCCGTACCGCGCTGACCGAGGGAATGCTGCAACTGGAGCGCCACGCCGTCGGCGCCATGACGTTTGCCGCCGAACCCGGTGGCGAAGTGGCCGCCGGGGAATGGCCACTTCCCGTACCGGCCACCGGCACCGTGCGTCATATCGTGTCAGCCGCGGCATGCCCGCAGGCCGGCCTGGATACCTGTGTTGAATTGCGTGCCATCCCGCAGCGGCCCGATCCGGAGTGCGGCGTGCTGATCCTGCGCAGCACCGGACAGTGGCTGGCGCTGCCCGAAGGTGAAGCCGTGCCACGGCCGCTTCCGTCCCATTGCTGAAGGCGTGATGAACAGCCACGCACCCCGCCGCCACCATGGCCTGACCCTGGCCGAGTTGCTCGCCGGCCTGGCCATCCTGGCACTGCTGGCGGCGGCATCCTATCCGGTGTTCAGCGGCCTGCTCGCCCGGCAACAGGTCACACTGGCGGCCGACCGGCTGGCGGCGTCGCTGGCGCTGGCGCGGGCCACCGCACTGGCGCGCCGCCTCGAGGTGACGCTACAGCCGCTGCCGGGCGAGGCGACGCTGGGCCCTGGCTGGCAACTGGTCACGGCAGACGGCGACCCGGACCGCCACGCGGTGCTGTCCGTGGTCGAACCGGGCATGCCCTGCCTGTCGGTGACGCTGCGCCAGACCGCCCGCGGCACGAATGTGCTGAAATTCCTGCCTGTGGGATACTCTCGATCTGAGCAGGGCGGTTTCCAGGCCGCCACTTTCACGCTCGGCTGCCGTGGCGAGCAGCGGCAAGTCAGGCTGGGCGCGCAGGGACGTATCCGACTCTGCACACCCGGCCGCGACGCTGACTGCGATGCGACGGAGTCCTCCGGACCACCATAACCCGGCAGCCCTGTATTCCAGATCGCTGCGCCAAGGCAAACGCAACCGCCGAATGTTTTCCGATACCGACCACGCCGCCATGCAACAGGCCCTTGCGCTCGCCGCGCGGGGCATGTTCATCACCACGCCCAACCCGCGCGTCGGCTGCGTGCTCGTCAAGGGTGGCCAGGTCATCGGCCAGGGGTTCACCCAGCCGGCCGGGCAGGACCATGCCGAGATCCAGGCGATGAAGGACGCGCTGGCGCGCGGGCTGGACCCGGCCGGCGCCACCGCCTATGTCACGCTGGAGCCGTGCAGCCATTTCGGGCGCACGCCGCCGTGCGCCGAGGCGCTGGTGCGCGCGGGCGTGGCGCGCGTGGTGGCGGCCATGGAAGACCCCAACCCCTCGGTGTCCGGGCGCGGCCTGCAGCGGTTGCGCGAGGCCGGCGTCGACGTGCGCTGCGGCCTGCTGGAAAAGGAAGCGCGCGACCTGAATATCGGCTTTGTCTCACGCATGACGCGCGGGCTGCCGTGGGTGCGCGTCAAGGTGGCGGCATCGATGGACGGCGGCACCGCGCTGCATGACGGCACCAGCCAGTGGATCACCGGCCAGGCCGCGCGCGACGACGGCCATGCCTGGCGCGCACGTGCGTGCGCGATCCTGACCGGCATCGGCACCGTGCGCGACGACAACCCCGCGCTGACGGTGCGGGCCATCGCCACGCCGCGCCAGCCGCAGCGGGTGCTGGTCGATTCGCGGCTGGAGGTCCCGCTGGACGCGCAGATCCTGACGCCGGACACCGGCGAGTTCGCCAAGCCGGTGCTGGTGTTCTGCGCGGTGGAAGACCGGCAACGCCAGCGCGCACTGGAAAGCCGTGGCGCCGAAGTCGTCGTCCTGCCCAACCCGCACGGCAAGGTCGAGTTGCGCCGCATGTTGGAAGAACTCGGCCGGCGCGGCATCAATGAGCTGCACGTGGAGGCCGGCTTCAAGCTCAACGGTTCGCTGGTGCGCGAGCATTGCGCCGACGAGCTGCTGATCTACCTCGCGCCCAAGCTGCTGGGCGATGCCCAGGGCATGTTCAACCTGCCGCCGCTGGCGCGGCTGCAGGACGCCGCGCAGTTCCGCTGGCATGAGATCCGGCAGATCGGCGACGACCTGCGGCTGATCGCCCGGCGCAACGACGCGTAGTGCGACACACACCGGCACCGCGTATCCAGATTCCAAATACCCAAAGCAGAAGACACCACCATGTTTACAGGCATTGTCGCGGCAGTCGGCCGCATTGATTCCGTAACCCCGCTGGGCGCCGCCGATGCCGGCGTGCGCTTGCATATCGCCGCGGGCGGGCTGGACCTGTCAGACGTCATCATCGGCGACAGCATCGCCATCCAGGGCGCCTGCATGACCGTGATCGCCATGGCGCCCGACAGTTTCGACGTCGAAGTCTCGCGCGAGTCGCTGGACAAGACCGTGGGGCTGGAGAGCACCGGCCGCGTCAACCTGGAAAAGGCACTGCGCCTGGCCGACCGCCTGGGCGGCCACCTGGTGTCCGGGCACGTCGACGGTCTGGGCGAAGTCGTGCACTTCGCGCCGGTGGGCGAATCGCATGAACTGCGCATCCGCGCCCCGCGCGAACTGGCACGCTACCTGGCCTACAAGGGCTCGGTCGTGGTGAACGGCGTGTCGCTGACCGTCAACCGCGTCAATGACGAAGCCGACGGCTGCGTGTTCTCGATCAACCTGATCCCTCACACCGTGGAAGTCACCACGTTGCAGGAACTCAAGCCGGGCGCGCGCGTGAACCTGGAGATCGACCTGATCGCCCGCTATGTGGAGCGGATGCTGTCGACCGCGCAGGCCCCCGCGTAATACCGCGGGCTACTTGCCCTCGTCGGGCACGTTATAGGCCTCGCGCAGCTGGTCGGTGAAGGGACGCAGCGCTTCCACGCAGGCGCTGCTGTTGCCGCCTTCCATCGTGGACAGGCTCCAGTTGCAGCCGCCAGCGTCCGGCGCGTGCCAGACCACATCGCCAAAGCAGGCGCCCTCGCAGGCGGCGAACTTCGACTGCTCGGCGCGTACCAGGGCACGCAGTTCGGCCTTGTTCTTGATCTGCCTCGACATGGTTGTCTCCCTTTGTTGTGCAAAGTCTGCGGGCGCGATCGGGCTGGCGCCCTGATTTGAAGTCCGAACCGCCGCCTGCCAGCGCGGCGGCATTCAGGGCGGGGCGTGCCCTTTTGTCCCGAGCATACGCTGACAACCCGCTCCTGTGGCAATTTGCTTGGGCCGACCACTCCCCGGCAGGGTCGCCACACGGCGCCTGGCAGCTTTGTTGTAAGTCAGCTGGTTCCTGCAGCGCCCGAGGCCTAGTATGGATAGGTAGCGCTTGCAGTCCATGTATGCCCACAGGCGCTCGCCACTCGTTCCCGGGCCTCCCCCCTCGACAACGTCTAGCACTGGTGACTGCTGAAGTCACTCACGGGGACCACCTGGACCTTCATGCACCCCTGCCCGCCGCGCCACGCGCTCGTCCGCGAGTTGGCGCTCCCGCCGTTGCTTTCAACTGCCGGCCGGATTGCTGCCCGGCACCCATGAAGGAAACCACCGTGCCCGATCCCACCGCCAGAATCCTGTATCAGCGACTTCCGGCCACGCGCCTGCTGCGTGACCGGCACCCCACTGCGCCGATGCGAGCGCGCCTGGGCTTTGTGCGCCTGGCAGCGACCCACCTGCACCGTGCCGCCACACTGCTGATCGACTGGGACCAGGCCGTGGGCAACGGATGGCCGCAGCTGCAGCCGCCGTCCTCACCCCTGGCGAAGACATTCCGGCGCCCCGGCGCCCGGCGTTTCGCAGGCTTTCCGTGGTCCAGCGGCAAATGGACCTGACACTAAGCGAGGCATGACCATGCGCACCCTGCTGTATTTCCGGCTGACCGACATTGCCGCGGCAAGGCGCGCGCACGCGCAGCTTGGCGAGCTGGCCGCGACTCCCGCACGCATCGACGGGCCATGGTTCTTCCAGCGCGACGACCAGCCGGCCGAAGGCCTGCCCGCGCCCCACGCGGCGCAGATCACCTATAGCAATGAAGTCGGGGCGGCCGGCCTGGTCGCCGGCGCACTGCTAGTGGCCTGGATCGTGTTCCGCTACGGCACGCCGGACAACGCGGCCGCGGGCTTCATGGCCTACCTCGGCGGCATGGCGCTTGGCGCCGTGATCGGCCGGTGGCTGGGCAGCGTGATCGGTGCCGGGATCATGCGTGCCGGCCTGAGGCGGCAGAAGCGGCAAATGGCGGCAGGCCAGCTGATGATGATCTGCGCGTGCGACCCGCACGCAAAGGGGCGGCTCTGCGAAATCGCCCAGGATGCCGGCGCCGCCGCCATCAACCCACAGGATGGCCGGCAGCCCCTGCGCGGCTGGCTGACGGACCGCCACTGGCCCGCATGGCTTTCAGGCCATGGCCAGCGCGCTGTCCCACACAGGAAACAAGCATGAGCGAGAGTTTTTTCTATCAGCATTGCCACGTCGTCGTGACACTGGCCGAGGTCACCTTCGGCAAGTGGGAATGGACCTATGCGCTCGACGCGCATGCCAGGTTCACCAAACCCAACGCCGGCTTCCTCACGCGCGAGCTCGCGCTGGCTGACGCGACCCGCGCGGCCAGGGCGCGCATCGCCAGGACTTTGCGGCTGCGCACCGCAGGCCACGACGGCACACCGCTGGCCGCCGCCGCATAGGCCCCGGCCGAGCCCGGCGCCGGCGCCCTGCCGGCAACGGGGCGGCCCATGCAGCACCGCCCTCCCCACCCGCTTCAGGCAGGCGCCGTACTTTCCGGTGCCGTCGCCTCACGCGTTGCCTGCCTTGGCGTACAATACCCGGCTTGACTGGGCAACCTGCCGGGCGTATATGGCCTGGCCGGCCCGGCCCGACGCCCCGCCTCAGTCCGGCCGCTTCCAACCGCGGCCATGGTTCCTGCCCCAGCTATTCGCCGGTTTTTCGCTCGATTCGCCCCAATTTGCCGTTCAGCACGCCATGACAATCGCCCGTACCGAAGACATCATTGCCGACATCCGCGCCGGCCGCATGGTCATCCTCGTCGATGAGGAAGACCGCGAGAATGAAGGCGACCTGGTGCTGGCTGCCGATTTCGTCACACCAGAGGCGATCAACTTCATGGCCAAGCACGGCCGCGGGCTGATCTGCCTGACCCTGACCGCCGAGCGCTGCCGCCAGCTGGACCTGCACCCGATGGTCAGCCGCAACGGCACCCAGCACGGCACCAACTTCACCGTGTCGATCGAGGCCGCCGAGGGCGTGACCACCGGCATTTCCGCCGCCGACCGCTCCCGCACCGTGCAGGCCGCCGTCGCCCGCGACGCCAAACCGACCGACCTGGTCCAGCCCGGCCATATCTTCCCGCTGACGGCCCAGCCCGGCGGCGTGCTGATCCGCGCCGGCCATACCGAGGCCGGCTGCGACCTGGGCGCGCTGGCAGGCCTGACGCCGGCGGCCGTGATCTGCGAGATCATGAAGGACGACGGCACCATGGCGCGACTGCCGGACCTGATCGAGTTCGCGCAGGAACATGACCTGAAGATCGGTACCATTGCCGACCTGATCCACTACCGCAGCCGCACCGAGAGCATTATCGAGCGTGTGGGCGAGCGCGCCATGCAGACCCCCTACGGCACCTTCCGCAGCATCGCCTACCGCGACAAGCCCACCGGCCAGGCGCACCTGGCGCTGGTCAAGGGTTCGCCCGCGCCGGACCAGGAAACGCTGGTGCGCGTGCACGAGCCCTTCTCGGTGCTGGACCTGCTGGAAGTGAAGCGCACCACGCACTCATGGAGCATCCCCGCCGCGCTGGAAGCCATTGCCGGCGCCGATCATGGCGTGGTGGTGCTGCTGAACTGCGGCGACTCGGCCGACCAGCTGTTCACGCAGTTCAGCGCGCTGGACGCGCCGCAGTCGCGCCCGCGCCGCAAGCCGGACCTGCGCACCTACGGCATGGGCGCGCAGATCCTGAAGGACGTAGGGGTGGGCAGGATGCGCGTGCTGGCGTCGCCGCAGCGCATGCCCAGCATGACCGGCTACGACCTCGAAGTCACCGGCTACCAACCCATGAACGGCCAGGCCGACTGAGCCTGCGCCACCCGGACACCCCGGCAGCGCGCACCAGCGCCGTTGCCGCCCCGAAAACTGGAGAACTGAACAATGGATCACGGCTTCTACCCCAGCAACCTCGACGGTGAAGGCCTGCGTATCGGCATCGTGCAGGCCCGCTTCAACGAGCCGGTCTGCGCCGAGCTGCTCGAAGCCTGCGTGGCCGAGCTGGACAAGCTCGGCGTTGAGGGCGAAGACACCCTGGTGGTGACCGTCCCCGGCGCGCTGGAAATCCCCCTGGCGCTGCAGAAGATGTGCGAGAGCGGCCAGTTCGACGCCCTGGTCGCCCTGGGCGCCGTGGTGCGCGGCGAGACCTACCACTTCGAGCTGGTCTCGAACGAGTCGGGCGCCGGCATCACCCGCGTCGGCCTGGACTTCAATGTGCCGATCGCCAATGGCATCCTGACCGTGGATACCGACGAGCAGGCCCACGCCCGCACCCGCGAGAAGGGCCGCGACTGCGCCCGCGCCGCGGTGGAGATGGCCAACCTGGTCGTCGCGCTCGATTCGCTGCGTGGCCAGGACGATGAAGACGAGGACGACGATGAGTGATACGTCGAACACCCCCGACAACGACGGCGGCAAGGCAGCCGGCGGCAAGCCCGCCGCGGCCCGCACCGAGGCCAAGGCACCGCCCAAGAGCGCGCGCCGCCGCTCGCGCGAGCTGGCGCTGCAGGGCCTGTACCAGTGGCTGCTGAACCGCAACGACATCGGCGCGATCGAGGCCCACCTGCATGATGCGCAAGGCTTCAACAAGGCCGACCGCGAGCACTTCGACGCGCTGCTCAACGGCGCGGTGCGCGAAGAAGCCCGCCTGACCGCTGCGTTCGAGCCCTTCCTGGACCGCACCGTGAACGAGCTTTCTCCGGTGGAGCGTGCCGCCCTGCTGGTCGGCAGCTACGAGCTGGTGCACTGCCTCGACATCCCGTACAAGGTCGTGATCAACGAAGCCGTCGAGCTGACCAAGACCTTTGGCGGCGTCGAGGGCTACAAGTACGTCAACGGCGTGCTGGACAAGCTTGCCGCCCAGGTGCGCGCGGCCGAGGTCGCGGCGCGCCGCTGAGTTGCCAGCTGAGCCGCCCGCGGGCCGGCCCACGCCATCACGGCTGGCTTGCGCCGGCAGTGATGAAGACGACACCCGCCCCGGCGGGTGTTTTCATTCCTACCTACCCTCTTGCTGAACGGGCCCCAGGCCCGTCCCGGATCACCATGGACATGCAGCGCCTAGCCACCGCCTCCCGCCTCGCCAATATCGACGCCTTCCACGTGATGGAGCTGGCCAAGCAGGCCGCCGCGCTGGAGCGCGCCGGCCGCCATATCGTGCACATGGGCATCGGCGAGCCGGACTTCACCGCCGCCGAGCCGGTGGTGCGCGCGGCCGAAGCCGCCATGCGCCGCGGCGTCACCCAGTACACCGGCGCGCTCGGCATCCAGCCGCTGCGCGAGGCCATCGCCGGCTATTACAAGACGGCCTACGGGCTGGATATCCCAGCCCGGCGCGTGATCGTCACGGCCGGCGCCTCGGGCGCGCTGCTGCTGGCCTGCGCGGTGCTGGTCGAGATCGGCGCCGAGGTGCTGATGCCCGACCCCAGCTACCCGTGCAACCGGCACTTCGTCGCCGCCTTCGACGGCGCCGCGCGCATGATCCCGAGCGGCCCGGCCGAGCGCTTCCAGCTGACCGCCGCGCAGGTCGAGGCCAACTGGGGCGAGCAAACCCGCGGCGTGCTGCTGGCATCGCCCTCCAACCCCACCGGCACCTCGATCCTGCCCGACGAACTCGCCCGCATCCTGCAGGCCGTGCGCGCGCGCAACGGCTTTGCCATCCTCGACGAGATCTACCAGGGCCTGTCCTATGACGCCCCGCCGGTCTCGGCACTGAGCCTGGACGAGAACGTGGTCACGGTGAACAGCTTCTCCAAGTACTTCAACATGACGGGCTGGCGCCTGGGCTGGCTGGTGGTGCCGGAGGCGCTGTTGGAAGCCTTCGAGAAGGTCGCGCAGAACCTGTTCATCTGCGCGTCGGCGGTGGCGCAGTACGCCGCGCTGGCCTGCTTCACCCCCGAGGCCCTGGCGATCTACGACGAACGCAAGGCCGAGTTCCGCCGCCGCCGCGACCTGATCGTGCCAGCGCTGGAGTCCCTTGGCCTGCGCGTGCCGGTGCGCCCGGACGGCGCCTTCTATGTCTACGCCGACTGCCGCGGCGTCAACCACCCCGCCGCCGGCGATGCCGACAGGCTGACGCAGGCAATGCTGCACGATGCGGGCGTGGTCATGGTGCCGGGGCAGGATTTCGGCCCGCATACAGCGAAGGACTACATCCGGATCTCGTACGCGACCTCACGCGAGAACATCGAGGAGGCGATGGCGCGCCTCGGCAAGCTGTTCCGCTGACCGGCCTCTCCCGCGGCTGAAGCAGGCAAAAGAAAAGCACCCCGCGGGGTGCTTTTCTGATTGGCGATCCGCCCTCAGGCGTTGTGCGGACCGTTGTTCGCTTCCAGCTTCTCGGTCGGAGCGCGCTCGGCCGGGGCCTTGACCTCGACCGGCTTGTCGGCATTGGCAGGCGCGCTGCGTACGCCGAGCAGCTGGCGCAGGCGGGCGCGCTCGGCCAGCACCTTGGCGCCGTAGCCGCCATCGGTGGCCGTGGTGGCACCGACGTAGTACTTCAGGCCGCCTTCGATCGAGCCAGCGCGGGCGATGCAGTCCTTGAGCACCAGCGCGCCGATCTTGATATTGGCGTACGGGTTCAGCGCCGCGGCAACGCCGCCGACGGCCTCGTACTTGTCCTGGTGGACCTTGGTCATGACCTGCATCAGGCCCTGCGCACCCACGCCGCTTTCAGCGTACGGGTTGAAGCTGGACTCGATCGCGATCACGCCCAGGATCAGCAGCGGGTCGATACCGACCTCGCGGCCGGTCAGGTAGGCCGCCTTCACCAGCTGCGCGGTGGCCTGGGCCGCCACGCGGTACTTGCGCGCAATGTAATCAGCCACGGCCGCCTGCTCGCGCGCAGTGCCCAGCGTGCTGGTGCTGCGGGCATCCATCGCCACGCGCGTCACCGGGATCTGCGCGGCCAGGTGCGCGACCGACGGCACCTTGCCGGCAGCCGCCAGGCTCCATTCGTCCACGCCCGACACGGTCGGCAGGCCGCCCTTGCCAAAGGCAAGCTTGGCTGCAGCGACGTCCGCCGAATGCGGCGGCACGGCAGTGCTGGCCACGGCAGGTGCGGCCGGCATGGCGGCGCCAACCAGCACCGCGGGTGCTTCGTCGCCAGCCAGCAGCACGGCCAGCGTGGTGCGCCATTCCTGGCTCAGCGACAGCGAGATCGCCGAAACGACCGCCACCACGCCAAGACTGTTCAGCGCGTACTTCAGCGTTGTGCGGCCACCGCGCAACGCGCGGCCCGCGACCGGATGCGCGAGACGGACTTGCAATGCCCGTCTCACTCCGGGTACCGGCTGTCGGAGGCGGACCTGCAAGGCCCGCCCGATGCCGGGAAGATGAAGGGTTTTCCAACCGCTCATGCTTACCTCCATCCGTTGCCCGCTTCGCGCGCCCGACTGCGGCACGCGCCCGATCTCAACGTACTCAAGTAAGGATGCCGCGCCGTCTAGCAGTGACGACCAAGCATCTGTTGGCAGGCGCTCCCCGTGCGCCCAACTGGAAACAGGCTACGCTCTGGGGGAGCGCACCCTGCCACGACTAAACTCACTACGCTCCGGCAAGTCGCCGGAGGCGACCGGTCGGCCCGCTATGCATTCGGGCCCGACCATCGGTCCTTGCTGGAGGGATTTTCCGGCACATTTTCTTTATGTGCACCCCTTGACACAGGGGGAAAATCCATGTTGCGACGCAACACTCCATTGAGCAAGACCGGATTGTAGGAACGGTGTTATATCTCGTCAAGAATAATAACTTCTATTTCTACTACTTTTAGTTATTTGTAACAATGGTTGCCATGTCGACATCGGATCACCCGATTGCCCGCAAACGCAGGCCTGGCCTTGGCTGGTCGCTCGGAAAAGTACGCTGTCAGCGACAAAAAACTTACAATTTGCGCGGCTTGGCTTTGATGATTATTTTGCCGCAGCGCCGGTGAATGTGTATCGTCACCGACTTGGACGCCGCCTTGCGGACGCTTTCCCCCGGCCCCGCATCACAACAGAATTCACTATGCAATACAAAGACTTGCGCGATTTCATCGGCCAACTTGAAGGCATGGGCGAGCTGCGGCGCATCGCCCGGCCGGTCGCGCCCAACCTGGAAATGACCGAAGTCTGCGACCGGCTGCTGCGCGCTGGAGGCCCCGCGGTCCTTTTTGAGAAACCTTCCGGAGCCAGCACCGATGGAGGTATCTATAGCGTCCCCGTACTGGCCAATCTGTTCGGTACGACACACAGAGTCGCACTTGGCATGGGCGCCGAATCGATGGAAGACCTGCGCGACATCGGCCGGGTCTTGTCAGCACTGAAGGAACCGGAGCCGCCGCGCGGCCTGCGCGAGGCCGGCAAGCTGTTCACGCTGGCCAAATCTGTGTGGGATATGGCACCAAAGCGCGTCAGCAGCCCGGCCTGCCAGGAGGTGGTCTGGGAAGGCAACGACGTCGACCTGGCGCGCCTGCCGATCCAGACCTGCTGGCCCGGCGACGCCGCGCCGCTGATCACCTGGGGCCTGGTGGTGACCAAGGGCCCGCACAAGAAGCGCCAGAACCTGGGCATCTACCGCCAGCAGGTGATCGGCCGCAACCAGGTCATCATGCGCTGGCTGGCGCACCGCGGCGGCGCGCTCGACTTCCGCGAGCATGCGCTGGCCAACCCGGGCAAGCCGTTCCCGATCGCAGTGGCGCTGGGCGCCGACCCCGCCACCATCCTGGGCGCGGTGACGCCGGTGCCCGATACGCTGTCCGAGTACCAGTTTGCCGGCCTGCTGCGCGGCAGCCGCACGGCGCTGGCCGGCTGCCTCACGCCGACGCTGTCCGAGCTGAGCGTGCCGGCCTCTGCCGAAATCGTGCTGGAAGGCCATATCCAGCCCGACCCGAACCACCCCTCCGGCTACCAGCATGCGCTGGAAGGCCCGTTCGGCGACCACACCGGCTACTACAACGAGCAGGACTGGTTCCCGGTGTTCACCATCGACCGCATCACCATGCGGCGCGACCCGATCTACCACTCCACCTACACCGGCAAGCCGCCCGACGAACCGGCGGTGCTGGGCGTGGCGCTGAACGAGGTGTTCGTGCCGCTGCTGCAGAAGCAGTTCCCGGAGATCACCGACTTCTACCTGCCGCCCGAAGGCTGCAGCTACCGCATGGCGCTGGTGCGCATGAAGAAGCAGTACGCCGGCCATGCCAAGCGCGTGATGTTCGGCGTGTGGAGCTTTCTGCGGCAGTTCATGTATACGAAGTTCATCGTGGTGGTCGATGACGATGTCGACGTGCGCGACTGGAAGGAAGTGATCTGGGCCATCACGACCCGGGTCGATCCCAGCCGCGATACGGTACTGGTCGACAACACCCCGATCGATTACCTGGACTTCGCCTCGCCGGTGTCGGGCCTGGGCTCCAAGATGGGCATCGACGCCACCGACAAGTGGCCGGGCGAGACCACGCGGGAATGGGGCACGCCGATCTCCATGGATGCGGCCGTCAAGGCAAAGGTCGACACCATGTGGGAAACGCTGTTCGAGCGCCCCGCCAACCGCTGATGAGCCGCTGACGGGCAACCGGCCCCGTCCCCCGTTATCATCTCAGGCTGATGCCGGGTGTCGCCACAGGCGCACCGGAACGACCATCGCACCAACCCATGCCCGCGACAGACGGGCCCAAGGAGGAGACATGACGACCGCCGCCCCGCTCACCGAAGGCAACCTGATGTGGACGCCTTCCGAGGCGTTCCGCGACAGCAGCCAGGTCAAGCACTTCATGCACTGGCTGCGGGCCGAGCGCGGCCTGGCCTTTGACGACTACGACAGCCTCTGGCAGTGGTCGGTCACCGAGCTGGAAGCCTTCTGGGACGCCGTGCGCGCCTATTTCGACGTGCGCTTCGACACGCCCGCCACGCAGGTGCTGGACCGCCGCACCATGCCGGGCGCGCGCTGGTTCGAGGGTGCCACGCTGAACTACGTGCAGCAGGTATTCCGCCACGCCGGTACGGGCAGCGCCCGCCAGCGCACCGCGATCCGCCATGCCGGCGAGGCGCAGCCGCTGGCCGATGTCAGCTGGGACACGCTGCAGGCCCAGGTGGCGTCTTTGGCGCATGCGCTGCGCCAGATGGGCGTGCAGCGCGGCGACCGCGTTGCCGGCTACCTGCCCAACATCCCCGCCACCATCGTCGCCTTCCTGGCCACGGCCAGCCTGGGCGCGGTCTGGTCTGGCTGCGCGCCGGACATGGGCCAGGTGGCAGTGATCGACCGCTTCCGCCAGATCGGGCCCAAGGTGCTGATCGCTGTCGACGGCTACCGCTATGGCGGCAAGGTCTACGACCGCGCCCCGGTGCTTGCCGACCTGGTCGCCGCCCTGCCCTCGCTGACCGACCTGGTGCTGGTGCCGCAGATCGGCAGCCCCGCAGCGCCGCCCACCGGCGTGCGCGCGCAAGCCTGGCAGGACGTGCTGGCGCACGACGTGCCGCTGGCGATCGAGCCGGTGCCGTTCGACCATCCGCTCTGGATCGTCTATTCGTCCGGCACCACCGGCATGCCCAAGCCGATCGTGCATGGCCATGGCGGCATCGTCATCGAGCAGCTCAAGCTGATGGCCTTCCATAACAACCTGGGCCCGGACGATGTCTTCCACTGGTACAGCAGCAGCGGCTGGATCATGTGGAACGCGCAGGTGGCCGGGCTGCTGCTGGGCACCACCATCGCGCTCTACGACGGCAACCCGGCCTGGCCCGACGCGGGCGTGCTGTGGCGCTTTGTCGACGATGCCGGCGTGACGCTGTTCGGCGCCGGTGCGGCCTTCTTCACCAACTGCATGAAGGCCGGCATCGAACCGGCACGCATCGCCGACGTGTCGCGCCTGCGCGGGCTCGGCTCGACCGGCTCGCCGCTGCCGGTGGAGGCCTACGACTGGATCTACCGTCATGTGCGCGAAGACATCTGGCTGGTGCCGATGTCGGGCGGCACCGACTTTGCCGGCTCATTCGTCGCCGGCTGTCCGCTGCTGCCGGTCTATTCCGGCGAGATGCAATGCCGCTGCCTGGGCGCCAAGGTGGAGGCCTTCGACGACAACGGCCAGCCGCTGCTCGACGCGGTGGGCGAACTGGTCTGCACCGAGCCGATGCCGTCGATGCCGCTCTACCTGTGGGGCGACGCCGACGGCAAGCGCTACCGCGACAGCTATTTCGACACCTATCCCGGCGTCTGGCGGCATGGCGACTGGATCAGAATCACAAAACGCGGCGGCGCAGTGATCTACGGGCGCTCGGACGCCACCATCAACCGCCACGGCATCCGCATGGGCACCAGCGAGCTGTACCGCGTGGTGGAAGACCTGCCGGAAGTGCTCGACAGCATGGTGGTCGACCTGGAATACCTGGGCCGCGAGTCCTATATGCCGCTGTTCGTGGTGCTGCGCGAAGGCCTGGTGCTGGATGATGCGCTGCGCGACACCCTGCGCGCGCGCATCCGCGAAGCGCTGTCCTCGCGCCACGTGCCCAACGAGATCGTGCAGGCACCCGGCGTGCCGCGCACGCTGTCGGGCAAGAAGATGGAAGTGCCGATCAAGAAGCTGCTGCTCGGCCATGCGCCGCAGGGCATCGCCAACCGCGATGCGATGGCCAACCCGGACACGCTCGACTGGTACTTCGACTACGCCGAGCGCTTCCTGAAGGCACGGCAGGCCGACTCCGCCACGGCGTAGCGCCGGCGGCCGCGGCGGTTGCCAGCGAGGGCATCAGAACTCCACATCCAGTTCGCTGATTTCGTCGGGTTCCTCGCGCGCCGCCGCGATCCACTCCTGCAGTTCCGGCATCGACAGGATCTGCTTGCAGTAGGCAACCGGCACGGGATCGAGCATCACGCCATAGGTGACAAAGCGCGTCACCACCGGCGCGTACATGGCGTCGGCCATGGTGCGCGTGCCAAACAGGTACGGCCCGCCGTAGCGTGTCAGGCATTCGGTCCAGATCGCCGTGATGCGATCGATGTCTGCCTGCGCACGCGACCACACCTTCATCCCGGGGAAATGACCCTTCAGGTTCATCGGCAGCGCCGAACGCATCGCGGCAAACCCGGAATGCATCTCGCCGCAGATGGCGCGGCAGTGGGCACGCGCGGCGCGGTCTTCCGGCAGCAGGCCGGCCTTGGGGCGGATTTCGTTCAGGTATTCGGCGATCGCCAGTGTGTCCCACACCGTCACGCCGTGGTGGCGCAGGCACGGCACCAGGATCGACGGGGACAGCAGCAGGATTTCCGCACGCGCCGCGGCGTCGTCCGGCGGCACCAGCACTTCTTCGAATTCCAGGCCGGCAAAGCGCGCCAGCAGCCAGCCGCGCAGCGACCATGAGGAATAGGTCTTGCTGCTGATGGTGAGTGTGGTCTTGGACATCGCGCCTCCTTTACTGCTTGTTGCCGCTCGTGGCCGCGCACCTATACAGTGCATCCGGCAGGCACCAGTCTGAAGCCGCTGCGCGCAATGCGCCGCGAAGCGGCGCGACGCCCATGCGCCAGGCGCATGCCTCGCTACTTGCGCGGCATCGTCCGCCCCGCTCACCGCACAAAGCGCAAGGCGCGTGCCAGGCCTAAACTGATGGCATACATATTGCGGCTTGCAAGAACCAGAATAGCGGGGGGGCCGAGCCATGCTGTACCACGCCTACCAGATCTACGCGGACATGATACTGCCGGCCTGCACGCTGGCAGAGCTGGCTGCCGCGACGCTGGCGGCGAATCCCAGGTCCGGCGGTTTCGACGCCGTGCACCGCCTGCGCGCCGCCTGCGAGCTCATCGCACTGGTGCGGCTCACGCACCACCGGCCGGCCTTCGGCATCGACCACGCAACCGTCGGCGGCCAGCCGGTGCCGGTCACCGAGGAAGTCGTCGCGCGCACGCCGTTCTGCTCGCTGCTGCACTTCCGCCGCCACGGCATCGTCGGCCAGCCGCGCGTGCTGCTGGTGGCGCCGATGTCCGGCCACTTCGCCACGCTGCTGCGCGGCACGGTCCAGACCATGCTGGCCGACCACGACGTCTATATCACCGACTGGCACAACCCCCGCGACATTCCGTTGCTGGCCGGGCGCTTCGGCTTCGATGAATTCGTGCAGCACCTGATCGGCTTCCTGCAGACGCTGGGCGGCGGCACGCATCTGGTGGCGATTTGCCAGCCTGCCGTGGCGGCGCTGGCGGCGGCGGCACTCATGGCCGAGGACGGGGACCCCGCCCAGCCGCCCAGCCTGACGCTGATGGCCGGCCCCATCGACGCGCGCGTCAACCCGACCAAGGTCAACGAGCTGGCCACCAGCCGGTCCCTCGACTGGTTCGAGCGCACGCTGATCGGCATGGTGCCGCTGCGCTTTGCCGGCGCGGCGCGGCGCGTCTACCCGGGCCACGTGCAGCTGCTGGCCTTCATGAGCATGAACCTGGAGCGGCACGAACAGGCGCTGCGCGAACTCTACGCGCTGCGCGAGCGCGGCGAGCACGACAAGGCCGACGCCATCCGCGACTTCTACATCGAGTACTTCGCCACCATGGACCTGACGGCGGAGTTCTACCTGGAAACCGTCAGCCTGATCTTCCAGCGCTTCCTGCTGGCGCAGGGCCTGCTCGACGTGGGCGGGCGCCGTGTCTGTACGCGCGCCATCCACCGCACCGCGCTGCTCACCGTCGAGGGCGAGCGCGACGACATCTGCGCGATCGGCCAGACCGTGGCCGCGCAGGAGCTGTGCACCGACCTGCCTCCCTACCTGCGCATGCATCACGTGCAGACCGGCGTCGGGCACTATGGGGTTTTCAACGGCAGGCGGTGGGAGACGCAGGTGTACCCGCTGGTGCGCAACACCATCTACACCACCAGCTGAGACCGCTGCCACCAGCGCACTGGCTTATCATGGCAGCTGCGCCGGGCGGCACGCGAACGGAGCGGCACCAACGATCAACATGCCATTGCTTCAGACACAAGACTTCCAGGGCCAGCCACTGGTCCGGGTCGGCGATGCCGACACGTTCCTGCTGCTCGCCCCGCAACACGGCGGGCGGCTGGTCCGCTGGGTGCACCGCGGACAGGACATCCTCTACTGGCCGGACGCTGCCGACTGGTCCCGGCCGGCCAAGGTCCGCGGCGGCAACCCGCTGCTGTTTCCGTTTATCGGCCGGCATTTTGCCGGGGGCAATCCCGGGCAGTGGCGCGACGGACAAGGGACGGTGCACACGCTGGCGCAGCACGGCTTTGCGCGCGACCTGCCCTTCGACGTCAGCGCCATCGACGCGCAAGCCGCGATCACGATGACGCTGCGCGACAGCGATGCAACGCGCGCCGGCTACCCCTTTGCATTCGTCTTCGACGCCATCTACCGCTTGCTGCCCGACGGCCTCGAAGTCACGCTGCGCACCACCAATACCGGCACGCAGCGCCTGCCCTGCTATCCCGGCCACCATTTCTATTTCGCGCTGCCGCACGCGCAACGTGCCGCCGCGTCGCTGGCCTTGCCGAGCACGGACCGCATGCGCCAGCGCCCCGATGGCAGCCCCGGGCCTGCAGAGCCGGGCGAGACGACTTACCAGCTGGACGATCCACGCCTGCAGGACACCTTCCACGTCTTCCGCGCCAGCCCGTCCGCCACGCTGGCGATGCCGGACCGCCGCGTCACGTTCGAACTCGACCTCGCCGGCACCGCGCCATGGCATGCCGTGACGACCTGGTCCGAAAACGAAACCTCTGACTTCTATTGCGTGGAACCGTGGGTAGGCCTGCCCGACGCAATCCACCACGGCCAGGGGCTGCGCTGGATCGAGCCGGGGCAAACGGAAAACGCGGTATGCCGGCTGCGGGTGGCTGGCTGAGTCAGTGCACCAGGCTCAGTGCTCGAAATCCAGCCCGCCGATCAGGATCGCCGGATCGGCCTGCGATAGCGAGCGGAAGTCGATCCCGCGCGGCTCCTGCCAGGCCCGCAGCTTGGCCGGCAGCGCCGCCAGGTAACCGGCAAAGCGCGTATCGCCGCCTGCCGCGAACAGCCGTTGCACTTCCAGCCCGTCCCACGCCAGCGTGATATCCAGCGCATAGGGGTGGCGCCGCAGGTCCGTCGGACCATCCCCGGTCACGCGCAGGCGCGGCGGCCGGCCGGGGGCTTCGGCGGGCAGGGTGTGGAGTTGCACGCGCCGGTCATGCTGGCCAATCGCGGCGGCGATGCGCGGCAGGCATTCCGCTTCAAAGCGGGCGAAGAAATCGGTGGTCAAGGTGGCGGCGTCCTGACGTTGCGAGTGGGGACGATGGCGGCACACAGCCGTGCGCCATCGTGCCAGCAACTATACGCCGCCGGGTGTCATACCGGGCGGTAGACCTGGAAGCCCAGCCCCGGCGACAGCACCGCGGTCTCCCCTTCCTGCAGCGCCACCGGCCGCAGGCTGCCATTGGCCATCGACTCCCCCGCAAACTCAGCGATGTTGCGCAGGCGGGCCGCCGGGATCCCCAGCGCGCTGAGGCGCAATTCCAGGTCCTCTGCGGTGCTCGCCGCCACCGCGCCCGCAATCGCCCGCTTGAGCGCGGCCGGATCGAGCGAGCGCACGAAGGCAGGCAAGGCGCCGGCATCCAGCGGCGCCTCGAACAAGGCCGGATCTTGCGCAAGCTCGCCCAGCCCGAGCGCCTTGAGCAGCGCCAGCAACTGCTTCGGCGTATTCGCGCCGATCGCCAGCCAGCCATCCTGCGTGCGGAAGAAATCGGCCGACGGGCTGCCCGAATACCCCTGGTTGCCCTGCCGCGCCGGCACGCCGCCGGTGGTCATGGCATCGCATGTCATCGGATACATCAGCTGCAGACCGGCGGTGGCCATCGAGACGTCGAGCAGCATGCCCCGCCCCGTGCGTTCGCTCTCGCGCACGCCGGCCAGGATGGCAAAGGCGGCCAGCATGCCGGTGGCCGAGTCGATCACCGGGAAGCCGGTCTTCATCGGCGGATCGCCCTCGGTGCCGCCCATCCAGGCCATGCCGGTGGCGGCCTGCACCACGTGGTCGTAGGCAGGCCGGCCATGCCACTGCGCCGCGCCGCGGCCAAAGCCCGAGATGCTGCAATAGACCACGCGCGGATTGCGCGCGCGCACTGCCTCGTAGCCCAGCCCGAAGCGCTCGAGCACGCCCGGCCGCAGGTTGTCGACGAAGACGTCGCAGCGGCTGGCC
Organism: Cupriavidus sp. CP313; assembly: GCF_054072015.1. Lineage (NCBI taxonomy): Bacteria > Pseudomonadati > Pseudomonadota > Betaproteobacteria > Burkholderiales > Burkholderiaceae > Cupriavidus > Cupriavidus sp. CP313. The sequence goes on from NZ_JBSVZB010000005.1 coordinate 288,472, forward strand.
AGTTCCAGCGCATGTTCGCGCCCGGCCTCATCCGACAGGTCGAGCGCCAGCGACGACTTGCCCGCATTGAGCGCGACAAAGGCGGCATGCCCCTTGCCCGCGCGGCGCATCACGTCGCCACCGCCGGCGCTCTCTACCTTGGTGACCTGCGCCCCCAGCTGCGCCAGCAGGAAGGTGGCAAACGGCCCGGCGATCACGTGCGAGAAATCCAGCACGCTGATGCCGGCCAGCGGGGCAAAGTCCGGTTGTGGAGTGATGGTCATGGGATGGCCTATTCGATGGTGATGCGGTTCTTGTCGATAACCTGGCGGATGCGGGTGGTCTCATCGGCCACCAGCCGCGAGAAGACTTCAGGCGTGGGCGTCGGCGCAAGCACCGCGCCCATCTCGGCATAGAGCCGGCGCAGGCCGGGATCGCCCAGCGCCTGCATCACCGCGGCATGCAGGCGCGCCACGATCGGCGCGGGCAGATGGGGTGGCGCCCAGATGCCGCTCCATGCATCGAGATCGAGATCCTTGCGGCCCAACGCCTCATTCAGCGTGGGCACCTGCGGCAGCACCGCGGCGCGGCTGGCCGAGGTCACCGCCAGGGCCCGCACCTTGCCGCTGGCGATCTGCGGAATCGCCGTCGCCGCCACCGGGAAGCCGAACTGCGTGTCGCCCTTGATCAGCGATGGCACGATCTCGACCGAGCCCTTGTACGGCACATGCACCACGTCGATGCCGGTGGCCGACGCAAACGCCGCACCCGACACATGCGCGGCCGAGCCGATCCCCCCTGAGGCGTAGTTCAGCGTGCCGGGCGCGCGGCGCGCCGCGGCGACCAGGTCGGCCACGTTCCGGTACGGCGAGCTGGCGCTGACCACCAGCACCACCGGGCTGACGCCGACGCGGATGATGTGGGTGAATGCCATCGGGTCGAACTTTGCGCCGGGCTGCAGCAGCTTCTGCGTGACATGGGTCGAGGCACCCAGCATCAGCGTGTAGCCATCCGCCGGTTGCTGCGCGACAAACTCCGCGGCCAGGATGCCGCCTGCACCGACCTTGTTCTCGACCACCACCGGCTGGCCAAGCTCGCGTGCCAGCAGCTCAGCCAGCTTGCGGGTCTGGATATCCGGACCGCCGCCGGCGGCGTAGGGCACCACCAGCCGGATCGGCCGGTTGGGATAGGGACTGGCCGCACCGGCCCTGCCCAGCGCGGCAGCGGCCGGCAGCGCCAGCAGGGACTTCAGCAGCAGGCGGCGCCCGACGTTGGCATGCATCGCATGTCTCCTCCATGGTTTGCCCCGATTGTCCGGCGCCCGGCCATTCGAAACAATTATCCAGTTTTGATGGAGTCATCACGATTTGTTATGAGTCCCGCCTCCCCCACGCGCGCGAGCGCCGCCACCCCCGCCGCCGCCCCTTCTCCCAACCGGATCGACCGGCTGCGCATCCGCCACCTGCGCCTGCTCGACCTGGTGGCGCGCAGCGGCTCGCTGACCGCGGCCGGCGAAGCGCTGCATATCAGCCAGCCCGCCGTCACCAAGATGCTGCAGGAGCTGGAGCACGCCTTCGGCTGCAAGCTGATCGAACGCAGCACGCGCGGCGGGCGGCTGAGCCCCGCGGGCGAACGCGCGCTGGAGCGGCTGCGCGTGGTGCTGGGCGCGATCGACGCCGCCGGCGAAGCGCTGCAGGCGCGCCCGGAAGTGCCGCTGGTCCGGCTCGGCATGCTGCCGCTGGTGGGCGTGGACGTGCTGCCGCAGGCGGTTGCGCTGCTGCTGGCCCAGGACGCGCTGCCGCGGCTGGCAGTGCGCGAACATACCGTCGGCGGCCTGACCGCAATGCTCTGCGAAGGCGAACTCGACTGCATCGTGGGCCGGCTGCAGAAAGACGACACCGACCAGCTCAAGGCCAGGGTCCACATCACCCCGCTGCGCGATGAATACCTGGCCGTGGTCTGCGCCCCCGGCCACGCGCTGGCGCAGCGCCGCGAGGTTGCGCTGGCGGACCTGCATGAAGGCCCCTGGATCCTGCCGCCGCGCGGCACCCACACGCGCGACGTGTTCGAGCAGCCATTCCTTGACGCCGGCCAGTTGCCGCCCGTGCCGCATATCGAATCGGCCTCGTTCCACAGCAACCTGGCCATGACCGCCGCCGGCGGCTTCCTGACGGTGGCGCCGGCCACGGCGCTGGCCCACTACCAGGCCATGTCGATGGTGCGGGAAGTGCGGCTGCGCACCCCGTTTGCCTCGGGCCGGCTGGTCTTCATCACCGCGGCGGAAATCGAGGCGCCGCCCGCCGTGATCCGGTTGCGCGAAGCCCTCGAAGCGGTGACAAGGCAGGACACCGGCGCACCGCCGGCACGCGCGCGGCGCCGCTGACGGGTCATATCGATTCGTGATGGCGCCATGCAAACTGGCGAATTGCCGGTGATGGCCACGCTCACGACAATGCCCCTTCCCATCACAGGAAGGAGACATCGTGAGAACACGGATCATGGGCATTGCGCGGCAAGCGGCCTGGCTGCTTGCGTCGCTGCTGCTGCCCGGCATCGCCGCGGCGCAAGCGCAGCCGGTCGGGCCGGCGGCGTTCTTCGACATGCAGGCCGTACGTGACGAAAGCACGCTGGCGCCGGTGATTTCCCGCGATGCCGTGGTGCCCAGCCGCGCGCGCCCCGGCAAGCGCGTACGCGTGATCGAACTGCGCTTCACCAGCCAGGACTGGAAGGGCCTGCCATGGACGCACCCGGCGCGCATCTACGTGCCCGACGGCTACCAGGGCGGCGGCAACGCCGGCATCATCGGCACCGAACGGCAGTTCTTCGACGAGCCCGCCTGGCCGCGCCACACCATCCCCGGCACCGGCCTGAACACCGAAGCCGAATACGCCGAAGGCACCGCCATCGACCTGGGCATGCCCGTCATGCTGTTCGCCAACCCGGCCGAAGACTACTGGGGCATGGACGAATCCGACCTGACCGGATATGCGCTGAAGCAGGTGATGGAGACCGGCGACCTGACCTGGAACGGCTATTACCCGATCGCGATGGCCTACCTGCGCGCGATCACCCTGATGCACAACCTGCCCGGCGTGCGCACCGAGCGCGCGGTGCTGATGGGCTGCTCCAAGCGCGGCTTCGCCGTCAGCATCGCCACCGGCGTCGACCCTGACCGCGTCGCGGGGGTGATGGCCACCTGCTATTACGGCGGCAACAGCCTGTACTTCCTTGCGCGCAAGTATGCCGAGTTCGGCCCCGGCGTCGGCGGCCCCGCGCAGCAGCGCACCGGCCCCGGCTTCCAGCCCGCCGACGCCGTGCTGCGCACGATCAACAACCCCACGGGCTTGCGCATGCTGACGCACTTCGACCCGTATATGTGGCGCAAGCAGATGCGATCCAGCTTCCTGGTCGCGCTCGGCACCAACGACGAGTTCTTCGCGCTGGGCACGCCCAACAGCATGCTGACCGAGATGTCCGGCGACAAGGCCTTCCTGGCGGTGGACAATCTGCCCCACTCCTGGGTCTCGGCCAAGCACCTGGCTGCATGGCGCATGTGGCTGGCGCATACCTTCCTGGGCCGGAAGCTGCCCGCGATCGAAGCCAGCGGGGTGGCGCAGGGCAGGCAGTTCGCGGTGCAGGCGAAAGTCAGGGCCGAGGCGGCGCCTGCCGGCGTGCGGCTCTATTACGCCTACAATCCGGTCACCGCCGACTGGCGCAAGGCCAGGTGGGAGTCGGTGCCGATGCGCACCGATGGCGAGATATATGCCGCCGGACTGCCGCTGCGCGATGGGTATCGGCTGGCGTACTACGTGGAAGTGGAGGACGAAGGCACAGGCGGGACGGGATTTGTCAGTTCGCTGGTGAACTTTGCGAACTGACCTGCCGCGGGCATCCGTGGCGCAGGCAAGGCCGGCGGCCCGCACTACACTGGAAATGGATGCACCGCCATTTCCGGCCCCAGGGAACCGGCCGCCTTTCCCCGGCCCCAGCCAGCGCTGACCACCCGATGAACCGCCTCAGGTACGCAGTAAGCCTGTCCTATGAGGTCATGGATCCCATGGCGGACTTCCTGCTCAATATCGAAGTCGCCCGCACGCCCCGGCAGTCCGTCGTCTCGGAGCAGTTGACGCTGCCGCCCGGCCTCGAGACCACCCGCTACACCGATCCCGTGCTGGCCAACCGGCTGCTCAGGCTGCGCGCTCCCCAGGGCCGCCTCGGCATCCGCTATGAGGCGATCATCGACATCGATCACTACCTGGAAGACGGCGACAGGCTGTCAGAAGTGCCCGTTGCCGAGCTGCCCTTCGATGTCCTGCCCTACCTGGCACCAAGCCGGTACTGCGAATCCGACCGCCTGATGGAATTCGCCAGCCGCGAGTTCGGCGGCATGCTGCGGGGCTATGTGCGCGTCTACGCCATCCGCGAATGGGTGCGCAATCACGTGCGCTTCCTGTCGCGGTCCACCAACGAACGCACCTCGGCTGCCGACACCATCGTGGAGCGCACCGGCGTCTGCAGGGATTTTGCCCACCTGATGATCGCCCTGTGCCGCGCGCTGAGCATCCCGGCACGCATGTCCAGCAGCCTCGACTATGGCGCGGACGCAGGCATGGGCGCGCCGGATTTCCACGCGGTGGTGGAGGTCTACCTGTCGCACCGTTGGTACTTGCTGGACCCTTCGGGCATCTCGATCCCCACCGGCCTGCTTCGCATCGGCACCGGCCGGGATGCCGCGGACATACCGTTTGCGGCCATCTTCGGCCAGGTAAGGTCGGAGCGGCCCGCGGTGGAGATCGAGCCGTTGACGGATGCGGCGGCTGGTATCGGGATGCCGGAGTTTACGCCGCAGGCGATTTCGACGTGGTAGCGGATAAGGACGTTAGTGCTGGTACAGGCACTTATTTTGCCCGCACCGCAGCTGGCGGCTTGCGTCCTCGCCAGAAATCCGCATAAAATCGCGGGTTCGCGGGCGTCGTATAATGGCCATTACCTTAGCTTCCCAAGCTAAAGACGTGGGTTCGATTCCCATCGCCCGCTCCACTTTCCACGTGATACCGTGGACAAGATGCCTCTCTCGGATCGCGCCTTCCACAACGGCGCAAGGCCTGCGCCCTGAGCCACCCCTCTGATTCGCCCCCACCGCCAACGGAAAATCCCTTCGCAGCCGTCTTGCGCTTGTGACTCCGGATGCGCCAGTCTGTCCTCAGCCCCAGATTGCGTGACCCAAAACTCAATTGACCTCAATCTCAGACCTTAATCGACTTAAAGTCTGAGATTGCGGCCTTGACTGCAAAATCCAGCCGGCATAGCATGTCTGCAATCACAATCTCTAAGTCCATTTAGGACTTCGATTGCAGACATCATGAAGCGGAATGAACTTCCTCTGCTGCCACCCGCCCGCCTTGCCGAAGCGCAAATGCTGGGCGAACGCATTACGCAGCTACGGCAGGGCCTGAAGCTGCGCCAGTCAGATGTGGCTGCGCGGGCGGGACTTTCTCGTTCCACCGCGATCCTGATCGAAAAAGGCGACTCTGGACGCACACTGACACAGGTACTGCGCTATGTGCATGCCATGGCGCCGGATGTTTCCCTGCAAGCCTTGCTGGCCGGCGACGTGCCGGCCATGGTCGCCTTGCATGCGCGCAAGTTGCCGCAGCGTGTGCGTACGGTGAGCAAGGCCGAACTGCGCGATCTCGACTTTTAAGGAGGCCACCCTTGGCATCCCGCCGCATCCCTGATCGGGTCGCCGTTTTTGCCCATGTCCCCGACCCGGCCGAGGGCCAGCATCATTTCGTTCCGGCCGGGCTGCTGGACCGCGAGAAGGCGGCGGCCGACCGGCAGACCGTGAGCTTTGCTTACGGCACACGCTACGCCAAGCGCCCGGAGGCGTTCGAGGTGGACCCGCGCGCGCTGAGCCTGGCCCGGGCTCGCGAGAATCCGGGCACGCGCTGGTACCCGCTGCCCGGAGTCGGGGAATTTGGCGGTATTCGCGACGCTGCGCCCGACGCATGGGGGCGGCGCGTCATCGAGGCCCGGCTGAACGCAGCGCCCAACAGCCTGGATGAATTCACCTATCTGCTGGAGGCTGGCAGCGACCGGGTCGGCGCGCTCGACGTGCGCGAAGGCCTGGATGCACCGCCCCGGGCGGCCGCGGGCAATCTGCTGAACCTGCCCTACATGATTCAGGCCGCGGCGGCTGTTGAAGCGGGAGAGCCGATACCGGCAAATCTCCTGCCATACCTGGGTGGAGCACCGTCGGCTGGCGGTGCGCGCCCCAAGGCGTCCGTGCGTGACGACAAGGGGATCCTTTGGCTGGCCAAGTTCCCCGCCAGGAATGACACCTACAACATGGCCATCGTCGAGGCCGGCACCCTGGAACTTGCGCGTGCGGCTGGCCTGACAGTCCCCCCGGTGCAGGTGATGGGCGTGGGCGACAGCCCGGTCCTGCTGATCCGCCGGTTTGACCGCTACTGGGCGCCCGCCGGCGAACCGCCACCGGCAATGGCACGCGGCTATGACTCAGAACCGCAAGCGGGTTTCACCGAAGGACGAATCCCACAGGTCAGCGCATTGACCCTGATGGCCTGCCCGGAAATGGAATCGATTGCCAAGGGCTACAAGGACCTGGCGCAAGCCATCCGGGAGCAGGTCCATCCGGATTGCATTGCGGCCGACAACGCGGAGCTTTTCGCCAGGATGGTGCTCAATATCTTCGTGAACAATGACGACGACCACCTGAGGAATCACGCCTTCTCTTATGACGCGCGACTGCGGGGCTGGCGGTTGAGCCCCCTGTACGACGTCGTGCCCCGGCCGTCGGTATCGCAGGAGCGGCGCCTGCATCTGAGCATCGGCAGCCAGGGCAAACTCGCCACGCTGGACAACGCGATGAGCGAGTTTGCGGCATTCGTGCCGGACCGGCCCGCCGCCCTTGCGGTGATCCGCCGGGTCTGGAGCGCCGTGCGGCAATGGAAGACCGTCTTCGAGGCCCAGGGGGCGGACCCGGCACTCATCAAGATCCTCGAACAAGCCATTCGCCTCCTGCCCGACATCGCCAGCCCGGAGCTTGAGCGTGAATTGCGCCGCGCATAGTGGATGTGCCGGGTTGCCAACCTCCCCTGGTGCGTTATCTTGCAAGCCGGGCGGAACAAGGCCATAATCTGGCCTTCCCCGGTCTAGAGCCTGGGAAAACGCATTTTTTTCAATGGGTTATGGGTCAGCTGACGCCCCCGTCGCCCGCTCCACTTCCAGTCGAGACAAGCCGCCTTTGCCACCATTACGGTGATCTGCCCGGCGGCTTTTTTGTTGCCATGCTTCCCCAAGACCCCAGCACCGAACCGACGCCGGCTGACGACGCGCCGCCGGTAGACAGCGCCGGACAAGCGTCCGCACCCTCTCCTGCCGATCCTGAAGGCGTTGCGCATCCGCGCCGGATCCGTTCATTCGTGCGCCGCGCGGGGCGGACCTCGACCGGGCAGCAGCGTGCCATCGACGAGGTCGGGCCGCGCATGATGGTGCCGTACGCGCCCCAGCCACTGGACTGGGAGGCGGCATTTGGCCGCAAAGCGCCGTCGATCCTGGAGATCGGCTTCGGCATGGGCGAGACCACCGCGCATATCGCCGGTCTGCGGCCGCAAGACAACTTCCTGGGCTGCGAGGTGCATGAACCCGGCGTGGGCGCGCTGCTCAAGCTGATCGACGAGCGCGGCCTGGGCAATGTGCGGATCCTCCAGCACGATGCGGTGGAAGTGATCGCGCATATGCTGACCGATGACTGCCTGGACGGCGTGCATATCTACTTCCCCGACCCCTGGCACAAGAAGCGCCACAACAAGCGCCGGCTGGTGCAGCCGCCGCTGGTGAAGGTGCTGGCCGCGCGCCTGAAGCCGGGCGGCTATATCCACTGCGCGACCGACTGGGAAGAGTATGCGCACCAGATGCTGGAAGTGCTGTCGGGCGAGCCGTTGCTGGAGAACACCTCGACCGCTGCGGACGGATTTGCCGAGCGGCCGGATTACCGGCCCGTGACCAAGTTCGAGCGGCGCGGCGTGCGCCTCGGGCACGGCGTGTGGGACGTGGTCTTCCGCAAGCGCGCCTGAGCGCTGGCAGCCGACAAACAAAAAAGCGTGGCAGCTGCCACGCTTTTTTGTTGCCTGCGGCAAACCCGCTCAGGCGTGCCAGGACACCAGGCCGGAGTACGCGGTGACCAGCACCACGATGCCGAAGGCGATGCGGTACCAGGCAAACGGCTTGAAATCATGCGTGGCGACGAAACGCAGCAGCCAGCGCACGCACAGGAAGGCGGACAGGAAGGCAAAGACGAAGCCCACCGCGAAGATGCCGAGGTCGTCGGCGTTGAGCAGCGCGCGCGCCTTGTACAGCTCGTAGACGGTGGCGCCGAAGATCACCGGGATCGCCAGGAAGAACGAGAACTCGGTGGCCACCTGCCGCGACAGCCCGAACAGCATGCCGCCGATGATGGTGGCGCCGGAGCGCGAGGTGCCCGGCACCAGCGCGAAGCATTGCGCCAGGCCGACCTTGAGGGCGTCGCGCCAGCTCAGGTCATCGACCGATTCAATCCGCGGCGCGCCAGCCTTGGCGGCCTCCAGCAGCGCATTGCCCTGCGGATGCGAGACCGTGCCGCGGCGCGCGTCGCGCCATTCGGCCAGCAGGATCACCACGCCGCCAACGATAAAGGCCAGCGCCACCGAGATCGGGTTGAACAGGTGGGCCTTGATCCATTTGCCGAAGATAAAGGCCAGCACGATGGCCGGCACCGAGGCGATCACCACGTTGGCGGCAAAGCGTTGCGCCAGCGGCTCGGCGCGCAGGCCGCGCACCACGTTGCCGATGCGCGCGCGGAATTCCCAGCAGACCGCCAGGATCGCGCCGAACTGGATCACGATCTCGAAGATCTTGCCCTTCTCGTCGTTGAAATCGAGCAGCTGGCCGGCCAGGATCAGGTGGCCGGTGCTGGAGATGGGGAGAAACTCGGTCAGTCCTTCGACGATGCCGAGTAACACGGCTTTCAGGGCAAGTGCGATTTCCATGCGGAACGGAGAAACGTGGTCATGGGCGTTGCCCGGCATGCGCGCCGGACCGCCTGGATTGTTGTTTGAGCGCCCCGGTCAGGGGCGGTTGATCTTGACGTTGATGCCGTCAGGCAAAACCGTGATTGTACCGGGTGCCACATGCATGCCGGCAACCCGCAGCTGGTCTTCGCGGAAGGTATAGAGCGGATAGTCCTGCAGCAGCTGCTCGGCCAGGATGCCGCCCAGCGCGTTGAGCTGGCGCGAGAACTGCGCGGGCATGCCCTGCACGTCGAAGCGCTGCACCTCGAGGTCCTGCAGCACCACCGAGCGCGTGGGCTCGTCATAGCGCAGGCCGCTGTCCAGCGCAAAACGCCCTGACAAGGCCCGGCTGAAGAACAGCTTGTTGTCGATCATGGCGTCAAACTGCACGTTGACGCGGTTGCGCGCCGGGTCCAGCGTCAACTGCGGGTTGGCCAGCTGGATGTCGAACAGCTCCATATAACGCTTGTTGAACGGAAACTTGCGCTCCAGCGCCGCCTGCAGCTGGCTTTGCGAGAAGGTGTATTCGTTGCGGAAGGCGCCGCAGGCGGCCAGGCCCACGGCCAGCGTGGCCGCGGCAGCCGCGGCAAACCAGCGCCGTCGGGAAGTCCGGATCATATTGCCTCCGATTGCGGGATAGTCGGGTCGCGTACCAAGCGTCATGCGCGCCGACCGGGCCGCCCGGGCGTGGCCTGCGGCGCGGTCAGGATTTCCAGCCGGGTCAGCCAGTGCAGCGCGGCTTCGCGCGAATCGCCGCACATCTCGGCCGACGGCTTCAGGCCGCCGCAGAACGCAGGCCGGTCCGGCCTGCCGAACACCGCGCAGCGCATGTCCGGCAACAGCTGCGCGCACGCCATGCCCGCCGGCTTGCCGGCAGGCATGCCGGGCAGCGGCGAGGCGATCGACGGGGCGATGCAGCAGGCGCCGCAGCCTGCGCGGCAGGAAAGGTCTGACCGGCAACTCATGACGATGGTTCAGGATGGGCGGCCGCCAGGCGGCCAGCACAAAGGGGACATTGTGCCCGAAGGGCCGCTGCCGTCCAGTAAGAAAAGGAAAACGCGGTAAGCCGCGCCCGGGCATCGCCGGAAAAAGCGCACAAGAAGCCACACGTCTTAATTTAGCCTCAGTGCCGCCTCGGTGTGTTCCCGAGGGTCGCCGGCCTGTGCTTGACCCCCTCATGGCGCTCATCTACATTACTGACCCACAAGTTATTAACTTTCTGACCCGCCCCCCGTGCCCCGCAGTACCCGCAAGACATCCGTGAAAACGCCCGCCGATCCGCACAAGGACGCCGACACCCCGCGCTGGAGCCGGCGCAAGGCCGCCCGCCCGCAAGAGCTGGTGGCCGCGGCGCTCGACCTCTTCGTGGAGCGCGGGTATGCGGCCACGCGGCTGGAAGACGTGGCCGCTGCGGCCGGCGTGTCCAAGGGTACGGTCTACCTGTACTTCGCCAACAAGGAAGAGCTGTTCAAGTCAGTGGTGCGCGAGAACCTGGTGCCGGCGCTGGCACGCGGCACCGACCTGGTCGACAACTATGCCGGCAGCACGCCCGAGCTGCTGCGCGAGTTGCTGCGCGGCTGGTGGGGCCTGATCGGCGCCACGCCGGTGGCGGGCCTGACCAAGCTGATCATGGCCGAGTCGGCCAACTTCCCGGACATCGCCCGTTTCTATAACGAGGAAGTGATGATGCCGGGCGACGAGTTGTTCGCCAGGGTGCTGGCCCGTGGTGTGGCGCGCGGCGAATTCCGCGCGATGCCGGCCAACCCCACCACGACGCTGGTCTGTGCGCCACTGGTGTTCCTGATGCTGTGGCAGCGCGCGCTGCGCGCCACCGCGGAGAAAGACATCGACCCCGAGGCCTTCCTGGACGGCCTGCTGGACACGCTGCTGTTCGGGCTCACCACCGGCGACGCCCGCAATCGCCCGCTGCCGCCGCAGACCGGCCCCTATATCTGGGAACGCATCCGCGACGACATGCTGGCGCAACGCGCCGCCGCCATGGAAGCCGACACTGAGTCCGATCCCCCTGCGCCGCAACCCAGCCCCTGAACATGAAGCGAAAGACCCTGCTGATCACCGCCGCCTGCATCGCCATCGCGCTGACCGCCACGGTCGCCGTGCGCAAGGCCGGCAGCGCGCGCCAGCCGCAGGCGCCGGCCCAGACGCTCAACGTGGTGGAATTCCTGCAGTCTGACCTGGTCAGCGTGGCGCGCCAGGACCTGCAGGTCTCATTGCCGCTGTCGGGCGGCCTGCGTGCGCTGAACCAGGCCTCGGTCAAGGCCAAGGTCTCGGGCGAGGTCAAGGCGGTGCTGGTGCGCGAAGGCGAGCCGGTGCGCGCCGGGCAGGTCATCGTGCGCATCGATCCCACCGAGTACGAGGCCAAGGTGGCGCAGGCGCGCGGCCAGATGCTGGCCACGCGCGGGCAGTTCGAAAACTCGCGCCAGACCTGGGAGCGCAACCGCGAGCTGGTCGGCAAGGGCTTTATCTCCAAGACCGCCTTCGACAAGTACCAGGCCGACCTGGACGTCGCCCGCGCCAACCTTGACGCGGCCCAGGGCGGCCTGGCGGTGGCGCAAAAGGCACTGGCCGACACCGTGGTCAAGGCGCCGCTCGATGGCATGGTGGCCGCGCGCGCGGTGCAGCCGGGCGAAAAAGTCTCGCCCGATACGCGCCTGGTCGACGTGGTCGACCTGCGCGTGCTGGAACTGGAAGCGCCGATCCCGATGGCGGACGTGGCGCGCGCCGCGGTCGGCCAGCCGGTGGCGCTGGACGTGGAAGGCGCCGGCCGCTTTACCGGCAAGCTGGTACGCATCAACCCGGCCGTCAGCCAGGGCACGCGCAGCATCATGGTCTATATCCGCGTCGAGAATGCAGACCAGAAGCTGCGCGCCGGCATGTTCGCGCGCGGCGCGCTGGTGCTGGGCGAGCGTGCCGGCGTAGTGGCGGTGCCGTCCTCGGCGGTGCGCACGGAAGGCGAGCGCGCCTTCGTCTATGCCATCGACAAGGACACGCTGGCCGAGCGCCCGGTGCAGCTTGGCATCCGCGACGAGGCCAGCGGCATGGTGGAAATCGTCTCCGGGCTGGACGCCGGCACCGAGATCGTCCGCAACAACCTTGGCACGCTGCGCAGCGGCAGCCAGGTCAAGCGCGTCAAGGCGTAAGGGCCCGCGCCATGTGGTTCACCCGCCTGTCGATCCGCAACCCGGTGCTGGCCACCATGATGATGATGGCCTTCATCGTGGTGGGGCTGTTCTCTTACCAGCGGCTGCCGGTCGACCAGTTCCCCGACATCACCTTCCCGGTGGTGGTGGTGCAGACCGAATACCCGGGCGCCGCGCCGGAGTCGGTGGAGTCCGACGTCACGCGCAAGGTCGAGGAGATCGTCAACACCATCTCCGGCATCGACGAGATCTTCTCGCACTCCTACCAGGGCACTTCGGTCGTCGTCATCAAGTTCGACCTGAGCGTCGATGTCGGCCAGGCCGCGCAGGACGTGCGCGACAAGATCGCGCTGATCCGCCCGCAGTTCCGCGACGAAGTGAAAGAGCCGCGCGTGCTGCGCTATGACCCGTCCGACGCGCCGATCTTCTATCTCTCGGTCTCCAACGCGCCGGGCGCCACCCGCAGCCAGCGCGAGCTGACCACCATCGCCGACCAGATCGTGCGCAAGCGGCTGGAGACGGTGCGCGGCGTGGGCGCCATCAATATCGTGGGCGGCACCAAGCGCGAGGTCGAGATCCGCATCCGGCCCGCGCAGCTCGAGGCGCTGGGCATCGGCGTGGACCAGGTGATGAACGCCATCCGCAACGAGAACCAGGAACTGCCCGCGGGCGAGCTGCGTTCCTCGGCCACGGAAACGGTGGTGCAGATCAAGGGCCGCGTGCCCACGCCGGACGCGTTCCGCCAGATCATCGTGGCGCGCCGCGCCGGCCAGCCGGTCACGCTGGGCGAGATTGCCGATGTGCGCGACGGCCAGGAAGAACAGGAAAGCCTGGCGCTGCTGGACGGCAAGCGCGCCCTGTTCCTGTCGGTGGTGAAGGCGCAGGGCCAGAACACCGTCGACACCGTGGACGGCCTGGTGCGCATGACCGAAGAAACACGCAAGCTGGTGCCGGCCGGGGTGCAGCTGAACGTGGTCAACGACACCGCGCGCGGCATCCGCAGCAGCGTCAAGGAAGTACGATCAACGCTGCTGGAAGGGGCCTTCCTGACGGTGGCGATCGTGTTCCTGTTCCTCGGCTCCTGGCGCAGCACCGTGATCACCGGGCTGACGCTGCCGATTGCGCTGATCGGCACCTTCGGCGTGATGTATATGTGCGGCTTCACGCTCAACGTGATCACGCTGATGGCGCTGTCGCTGTGCGTGGGCCTGCTGATCGACGATGCCATCGTGGTGCGCGAGAACATCGTGCGCCACAACCTGATGGGCAAGGACCACCGCAGCGCGGCGCTGGACGGCACCAATGAGATCGGGCTGGCGGTGCTGGCCACCACCTTCTCGATTGTGGCGGTGTTCCTGCCGGTGGGCTTCATGGGCGGGATCATCGGGCGCTTCTTCCACCAGTTCGGCATCACCGTTGTCGCGGCGGTGCTGATCTCGATGTTCGTCTCGTTCACGCTGGACCCGATGCTGTCGTCGGTCTGGCATGACCCGGACCTGCACGGCACCGGCAACAAGAAGAGCTGGTACGGGCGCACGGTGGGGCGGTTGCTGGACTGGTTCTCGGCAAAAATGGACAAGCTTGGCAACGGCTATGCCGGCATGCTGGGCTGGGCGCTGAAGCACCGGCTGGCCACCGCCATCATCGCCGCGGTGACCTTCTTCGGCAGCTTTGCGCTGGTGCCGCTGATCGGCACGGAATTCGTGCCCAATGCCGACCTGGGCGAGACCCAGGTGGGCTTCACCACGCCGGTCGGCACCTCGATCGAAGTCACCGAAGCCAAGGTGCGGCAGGTGGAAGCCGCGCTGAAGTCCTTCCCCGAAGTGGCCTACACCTACGCCACCATCAACTCGGGCAATGCCTCGGGCCGCAACAATGCGCTGGTGTCGGTGCGCCTGACCGAGCGGCGCTCGCGCCAGCTGTCCACCGCGCAGCTCAACCCGCTGATCCGGCAGCGCCTGGCGGGCATTGCCGGCATCACGCTGACCATGGTGGGCATGCCCGACGGCGCCGGCGGCCAGAAGGCGATCCAGGTATCGATCCAGGGCGATGACCTGGACGAACTGCGGCGCCTGTCCAAGGAAGCGCGCACGCGCATGAAAGCGATCCGCGGCCTGGCCGACCTGGATTCGAGCATGAAGGACGACCGCCCCACCATCGAGGTGCGCATCCGGCGCGAGCTGGCATCGGACCTGGGCGTGGGCGTGGCGCAGATCGGCAATGCCCTGCGCCCGCTGCTGGCCGGCGACGCCATCAGCTCATGGCGCGCGCCCGATGACGAGAACTACGACGTGCGCGTGCGCCTGCCCAAGGACGCGCGCACCGGCATGGCCGACCTGAGCGCGCTGATGATCGCCAGCAGCCAGACCAACGCCGACGGCTCGCCCAGGATGGTGCCGCTGCGCCAGATCGCCGAGCTGGTGCCCACCACCGGCGCCAACCAGATCAGCCGGCGCGACCTGAACCGCGAGGTCGAGCTGACCGCCAACGTGGCCGGGCGCTCGGCGGGCGAAGTCGCACGCGACGTCAAGGCCGCGCTGGACGGCATGAGCTGGCCGGCCGGCTACAAGTACCGCTTTGGCGGCTCGACCAAGTCGATGAACGAGTCCTTCGGCTACGCCGTGTCGGCACTGGCGCTGGCGGTGATCTTCATCTACATGATCCTGGCCTCGCAGTTCGCCAGCTTCTTCCAGCCGATCGCGATCATGACCTCGCTGCCGCTGACGCTGGTCGGCGTGTTCGCGGCGCTGCTGCTGTTCCGCTCGACGCTGAACATGTTCTCGATCATCGGCTTCATCATGCTGATGGGGCTGGTGACCAAGAACGCGATCCTGCTGGTGGACTTCGCCAACCAGGCGCGCCAGGGCCATGTGGACGGCGCCGACGGCCGCCAGCCGCTGTCGCGCGAGGCGGCGCTGGTGGAGGCCGCGCGCGTGCGGCTGCGCCCGATCCTGATGACCACGCTGGCCATGATCTTCGGCATGGTGCCGCTGGCCTTCAGCCTGGGCGAAGGCGCCGAGCAGCGCGCGCCGATGGGCCAGACCGTGATCGGCGGGATCATTACCTCGTCGATCCTGACGCTGGTGGTGGTGCCGGTGATCTATACGTATCTTGATGATTTCGGAGCCTGGCTGCGCCGGCTGTGGCAAGGCAAGCCCGCCAGCGAGCCCGCAGCGCACGCGCAGCCCGCGCCCGACCGGCAAGCGGCACCGGATCGGCCGGCCCCGGCGGAGGCCAGCGCGGAATGAGCCTGGCGGCGTCTGCAAGGTTAAAATAAAGGGTTTGATAAGACTGTCCGGCCGTGGCACCGCGCGGCCGGCGCACAGACCGACAGCGGTTGGCATTGGTAAGGAATGGCAAGATGGATCTCGAAAAAGCCCGATTCAACATGATCGAACAGCAAATCCGCCCGTGGGACGTGCTGGACCAGGAAATCCTGGACCTGCTGGCGGTGGTCAAGCGGGAGCAGTTCGTCCCGGCCGCGTACGCCTCGCTGGCGTTCGTCGACATGGAGATTCCGCTGCCCGCGGGGCAGAACATGCTGGCGCCGCGCGTGGAAGCCCGCATCCTGCAGGACCTGGCCGTGCGCAAGCATGAGAACGTGCTGGAAATCGGCGCCGGCTCCGGCTACATGGCCGCCCTGCTGGCCAACCGCGCGCGCCACGTGCTGACCGTGGACATCGTGCCCGGGCTGGTCGAGCTGGCCCGCACCAACCTGGCCAACGCCGGCGTCACCAACGTCGACGTGGCCGAAGGCAACGCCGCCGACGGCTGGAGCGCCGCCGCGCCCTACGACGTGATCTGTATCTCGGGCTCGCTGCCGGCGATTCCGCAGTCGATCCTGTCGCAGGTCAAGGTGGGCGGCCGCATCGCCGCCTTCATCGGCGAGCTGCCGGTGATGGAAGCGCGCCTGGTCACGCGCGTGTCCGAGACCGAATACCAGGTCGTCAACCTGTTCGAAACCGCGGTCAAGCCCCTGCAGGGCGCGGCCCGGCCGTCGCAATTCCAGTTCTGAGGACGGAACCACCATGCAGGTCATCAAAGCGACCGAACTGGCCCAGTGGCTGGCCGATGCCAGCCGTGCCAAACCGGTCCTGCTCGACGTGCGTGAAGGCTGGGAGGTGCAGACCTGCGCCATGCCCGGCATCACCCACATCCCGATGCGGGACATCCCCGCGCGCGCGGCCGAACTGGACGAAGACGCCGACATCGTCTGCATCTGCCACCACGGCGCACGCAGCATGCAGGTGGCGGCCTACCTGGAGCGCCAGGGCTACGCCAAGGTCTACAACCTGACCGGCGGCGTCGACGCCTGGGCCAGCGATGTCGACCCGGCCATGCCGAAGTACTGAAGCGGCAGTCCAGCGCAGCAACACCAAGAAGAAACGACTGTAGCCGCGGCCCGCGCCCGGCAACCTGGAGCTTTCATGACGTTTGCGCCCAACGCCCTGCCCGGAGTGATCCGGACACGCCTGGCGATCGCGGTTTCCCTGCTTGCCCCGCTGCTGGCCATGCTGCCGGCGGCACCGGCAAGCGCGGCCGACCTGCTGCAGGTCTATCGCGATGCGCAAGCCAATGACGCGCAGTTTGCCAGCGCGCGCTCGCAGCTGCTGGCCACGCGCGAACGGCTGCCCCAGGGCCGTGCCGGGCTGCTGCCGCAGGTGGTTGGCACCGCGGGCGCCAACCGCACCAAGCTCGACCAGACGGCTTCGCTGCCGGTCGGCGCCGGGGCCAGCGCCTCCGGCACGCGCTTCTTCAACAACAACAACTGGCAGCTGCAACTGAGCCAGCCGCTGTTCCGCTGGGACCGCTGGGAAACCTACAAGCAGGGCGAACTGGCGTCGCTGGCCGGTGAAGTCAGCTTCCACCAGGCCGAGCTCGACCTGATCACGCGCAGCTCGCAGGCCTATTTTGACGTGCTGGCGGCGCAGGACAACCTCTACCTGGCACGCGCGCAGAAGAAGGCCATCTCCGAGCAACTGGAGCAGGCCAAGCGCAATTTTGAAGTCGGCACCGCCACCATCACCGACACCAACGACGCCCAGGCCCGCTACGACCTCGCCACCTCGACCGAGATCGCCTCGCAGAGCGACCTGGAGATCAAGCGCGCCACGCTGCAGCAGATCACCGGCAAGCCGGTCGACGAAGTGCTGGGCCTGCGCCCCGAGGCACCCATCCCCGGCCCGCAGCCGCCCGACGTCAACGCCTGGGCCGCGCAGGCAGAGACCAGCAACCTGCAGGTGAACCTGGCCAGCTACAACCTGGAAACCGCGCAGCGCGAGACCAACAAGGCCAAGGCCGGCCACCTGCCCTCAGTCGACCTGGTGGCCTCATACGGCTTCACCAACCAGACCGGCAGCGCCACGCAGGCGATCTCCACCCATTACAACGCCTCGCAGATCGGCGTGCAGCTGACCATGCCGATCTTCGCGGGCGGCCAGATCCAGTCGCGTGTGCGCGAGACCCTGGCCCTTGCCGACAAGGCCGCCAGCGACCTGGAATTCGCGCGCCGCACCGCCGCGCAGACGGCCCGGCAGACCTACTCCGGCGTGTCCAACGGCCTGGCGCAGGTCAAGGCCCTGGAAGCGGCCGAACGCTCGGCCACCAGCGCGGTGGAATCCAACCAGCTCGGCTATGAAGTGGGCGTGCGCATCAATATCGACGTGCTGAACGCCGAAGCGCAACTGTTCTCCACCCGGCGCGACCTGGCCAAGGCCCGCTACGACACCATCATGAACGGCCTGAGGCTGAAGGCCTCCACTGGCGTGCTGCAGGAAGCCGACGTGGTGCAGATCAACACCCTGCTGACCTCGTCGCCGGGCGCGCTGTACAAGCTGCCCGCGCCCGCCCAGGCCGGCGCCAGGGCCCCGGCAAACCCGCGCGCCTCGGTCGAGCGCCGCGGCACGCGGCGCGAAGCCACGCCCGCGGGCGCACCGCGCACCTGACCCTCCGGAGAACGCCGCAATGCAAATGGGCCGCAACTGCGGCCCATTTGCATGAACGGCGTCGCGCCCTACTTCGCCCGCGTACGCGACTCCACCTTAAGCAGCTGCCAGCGGATCGACGACGCATCCGCCGGCGGGTTCGGCACCTGGTACTCACGCACGCGCAGCTTGTAGGCCACGCCCGGCTCAAAGTCCAGGCCCTCGATCGGGCCATACCAGAGCTGCCACGGCGCCTCCGGCAATTCGCGCCAGCGGTAGCACGTCATCTTGCCCACGCCCGAGCACTCCACGCGCTGCGAATCGATATAGACCACCTTCTCCACACCACCGGCTTCCACGCTCGCACCGCGCTTGCCCAGGCCTTCGCGCTCGACAAACTGCAGCAGGTCACCGCCGGCAGTCTTCCAGATGATCTGCCGACCCGTGCTGCCCGCCGACGGCTGCGTGCCGACCGTGGCAAACGGCGTCTGCATCGCCTTGAGCAGGGTCGACTCCAGTTCCATGTGCGGCGGCGGGCAAGCCATGCGCGTGCCGGCGATGCGGTCGAAGCGGATGCCGGTATCGGTCTTGCCATAGCTGCCGGCAAAGCGGTTGCAGCCACTGGTGCCGCTGACCGTGCCCTGCGCGGCATCGATGCCCTCATTGAACTCAAATATGATGGGCTGGCCGTTGTCGCCGTGCGGGATATCGCGCAGCGCGCCGTCGGGCTGCTGCCAGCGCACCAGTTCCCAGCGGCTGGGGCCGGAGGGTTGGGTCTGGTTGAGGTTGGTGCCGGCGGAGGGAAGGTCCGGTGCTGTCGCGGTCGTGCAGGCCCCGAGCATGGCTGCCACCAGCAAAGCGGCCGCGCCGCGGGCAGGCAGAGCAAAGGGAAGCAGGCAGGTACGGCTGTGCATGAAGAACTCCTGTGATAGGCCGCGTAATAACGGCCGCATGGCTTGTGCAGTCGGCGGGTATGCCATCGCGAATGCCGAACGGTGCACCCTGCCTCCAGACCATCAGTTTAGCAAGCGACCTGCACACCGCCGCCACTCAAGGAGCGAATAAGGCACATACATCCTGTAACGCCAATACGACGCCAGGCGGCTAGGATGCGGGAGATTCAGAAATACGACCACGGCCATCCGATATAATCGCCCCGCCTGGCGCAGCAATGCGACCGAAGGGCTCCGCTGCTCAAAAGGCGGTGACAACAATGAAGGATGGAACGGCACACCCCCGGGTGCACAAACCCTTCCATCGGAATGCTCCTCCATGCTCTTGATGATGAGATTGCAGAGATCCCAATCTCATGGGATCGAAAAAGCCTTCTACCTGGCCGCCTGCGCCATCCTGGCGGCGTTCCCCGCGCTGATGTTTGTCAAGCCGACGCTCAGCAATATCTGCTACGGACTCCTGCTCGGCTGGAGCGCCTGCACCCTCGTTGCCGGCGGGCGTGCGGGCTTGGCGGAATGTGGCGCGCTGCTGCGCCGATACTGGCTGTTCATGCTGGCCATGGCGGCACTGCCGCTTGCGGTGCTGCTGCAGCAACTGCTGGCCGGGGCGGAGGAGCCGCATGTTTCTTACCTGTACCTGCGCTTTGCACTGTTCATTCCGTTGGTTTTTGGGATGGTACGGCTTGGCAGGGGTGGGATGCGGAGTGTTCAGTGGGGTTTCGTGGCCTGCGCACTCCTTTCCGCCGCTTGGATCCACGAGGCGACTGCTGCCGGTCGCCCAGCTCACGTAGGGTTCTCCAATATCATTCCCCTTAGCAATCTTTCCATGCTGATGGGAATACTCGCCCTGATTTCAATTGGATGGGATCGCCCCAGGGGCTATCTGCAATCGGGCCTGAAGCTGCTGGCTGGCTTTGCCGGCCTGTACGCCTCATACATGAGCGGCACGCGTGGCGGCTGGCTCGCCATCCCCGTGCTGGCACTCATTGCGCTAGCTGCATCACACAGGCTGACGCGGATGCACAAGGCGGCGGCCATGGTTGGGCTGGCTGGCCTCATGAGCCTCGCGTGGCTCGGCAGCGCCCGCGTGCAGCAGCGCACGGCAGACGTTGTATCCGAAGTGTCTCAATTCTCTCAGCATGTAACCCTGGACACCCCAACCGGGATACGGCTACAGCTCTGGCGGGCCTCACTGGAAATGATACAGGCTCACCCCTGGACCGGCGTAGGGCCGGAGAAGTTCGAGTGGACCCTGCAAACGCTTGCGGCGCAGCATGTAATCACCCCAATGGCAGCCACCATGCCGCATTCACACAATGAACTCCTGCATGCTACGGCCACGCTCGGCATCCCGGGCCTACTGGCAATCCTTGCCCTGTATCTGGTACCGGCCGCCTTCTTCCTGCGCCACCTTGGCAATGCAGACCGGGGCACGCAGGTTGCCAGCGCCATGGGCCTGGCCCTGTGCTGCGGCTTCATGGTGTTCGGCCTGACCGAGGTCATGTTCAGCACGACCCTGGTCAATGCCTTCTACAGCCTGATCATGGCCGTGTGCTTCGCCTACGTGGTTGCGCGCAAGGACGCCTCGCCCGCGCAGGCGGCCAGTTGAGCCAGGACTCACGACGGCACATCTGCTTCCTGACCGGTACCTTGAATGCGATGGCCGGCGCGGAACGGATGACCGCAACGATCGCCAATGCGCTGGCCGACCTTGGCCATCATGTCACCATCCTGAGCCTCTGGGACACTGCCAGCCAGTTTCCGTTGCATCCGCGCGTGCGCCATGAAGCGCTGTACGCGCAACGGCCCTCCTTCAAACGCGCCTATTTCGCCACGGTTTCCGGCATCCGCAGGCACTGCACCGCGCATCGCATCGATGTGCTGGTACAGGTCGACACCATGCTCGAACTCTTCGTACTACCTGCCACCCTCGGCCTGGGCCTGCACCATATCGCGTGGGAGCATTGCCATTTCGACGAGGATCTCGGCAAGCCGGCGCGCAAGGTGGCACGCCGACTGGCCGCGCAGTTCTGCCGGCAGGTAGTCGTGCTGACAGAGCGGGACCGCCGCCGCTGGCTTGAGGCACTGCGGCCGCGCAGCGAGGTCGTCTGCCTGCCGAATCCGCTGCCGTTTCCGATGCCGGCCGAACCCGCGCCACGCATGCAGAAGACCGTGCTGGCCATGGGCCGGCTGGTTCCGGCGAAAGGCTTTGATGTCTTGCTGCGCGCCTGGCAGAAGGTGGCGGAAGCGGAACCGGAATGGCAACTGGTCATCCACGGCGAAGGCGAAGAGCGCCCTGCCCTCACTGCACTGATCGGCCAGCTGCAACTGCAAGACCGGGCCAGCCTGCCGGGTATCTGCCAGGATCCGGCGCAGGCCTACGGGCATGCATCGGTCTTCTGCCTGAGTTCGCGCTATGAGGGATTCGGGCTGGTGCTGATCGAAGCGATGGCTTTTGGCCTGCCGATCGTATCGACCGATTGCGAGACCGGACCCCGCGAACTGCTCACCCCGGGGCAGGATGCGCTGATGGTTGCCGCGGATGATGCCGATGCGCTGGCCAAGGCGCTGCTGACGGTGATCCGCCAACCGGAACTGGCGAACCACCTTGGCGCCGGTGGCCGCCACAAGGCAAGCCATTTCACGCTGGAGCGGCTTGCCCTGCAGTGGGACGCCCTGGTCAAGGCACCAGGGTAAGCACCGGATCAGCCCTCCAGCGCCGGGGCCAGCGCAGCGAGGGTGCGCACGGTGGCGCCGCGATGCAGGCCCGCAAAGGTCTGCGCATGCGCGCGCATATCCGCCAGCCGCGCTGGATCGGCCAGCACGCTTGCCGCGGTGCGCATCAGCGCATCGGCATTGTCGACGCGCAGACAAGCGCCCGCGGCGATCGCGTCTTCCGTCGCTTGCGCAAAATTGAAGGTATGCGGGCCAACCAGTACCGGCGTGCCAACCGCGCAGGCCTCGATCAGGTTCTGCCCCCCGAGCGGCAACAGGCTGCCACCGATAAAGGCAAGATCCGACGCAGCAAAGTACATCGCCATCTCGCCCATCGAATCGCCCAGCACGATATCGGCAGTCAGCGGCGACTGGATGCCGTCAAGATCCAGTGCACTCCGGCGCTCGACCGAGAACCCCGCACGCGCCGCCATCGCGGCGACTTCATCGAAACGCTGCGGGTGACGGGGGATCAGCAGCAGAGCGGGACGCGGGACATCGCCCGCCAGTGATCGCCAACGGGAGAAGGCGTCAAGCAACATCGGCTCCTCTCCCTCGCGCGTGCTGGCGGCTGCCAGCACCGCACGCGTACCAAAGACCTTGCGCAGCCGCTCACCCAGCGCAACGCCTGCCGGCGCCGGCTGCATATCGAACTTCAGGTTGCCGGTGATCTGCACCGCCGGCACGCCCAACGCTTGAAAGCGCTCGGCATCACCCACCGTCTGCGCCAGCACGCCCGCAAAATCCCCATACATGACCGCCGCAGCGCGCCCAAACCGCGCCGTGCGCCGGAAGCTGCGCGGCGACAGGCGCGCATTGACCAGGAACAGCGGCACTCCGGCCTTGCGCGCGCCGCGCACCAGATTGGGCCACACCTCCGTCTCCATCAGCATGCCCGCCTGCGGCCGGAAATACCGCATGAAACACCCCACCAGCCATGGCAGGTCATACGGCAGGTAGCACTGCAGGATGCGCGGCTCCTTGCCGAACAGCTGCGCACCGGTCTGGCGGCCAGTAGGCGTCATATGCGTCAGCAGCAGGCGGTGGTGCGGATACGCGCCGAGCAGCGCGTCGATCAGCGGCTGCGCGGCGCGGGTCTCGCCTACTGACACGGCGTGGACCCATAGCCACGGACCTTTCCGGGGCAGGCTGCCATAGACACCCAGGCGTTCGCCGACATGCTGCACGTAACCCGGCTCCTTGCGCGCACGCCAGGCCAGGCGCAGCAGCGCCAGCGGCAGCACCACCACCCACAGCAAGCTATAGAGCAAACGCAGCATCAGGCAGCCACTCCGCGCACGCGGCAAGCCGCGTCGTAGACCTCATCGACCGACGGCACCACGCCGTCGTCACCGACATTGGCGATGCGCCCGGACCAGTAGCCCTCAGTTTTCCAGCGCCACGTGGCCGTATAAATCTCCACCGTCGGCCGGCACAGCGCCGCGGCGATATGGACCAGGCCCGTATCGACCCCGATCACCACCTCGGCCCGGTTGATCAGCCCGAAGCCCTGCATCACCGAGAAACGCGGCAACACCCTCGCCTGCGGCACACCGGCAGCGATCTCTTCGGCAGCCTGGCGTTCCTTGTCATTGCCCCACGGCAGAAACATCACCAGACCCTCATCAGCCAGCCGCTTGCCCAGCGCATGCCAGTTCTGCACCGCCCATTTCTTGCGCGCGCCAGCAGTCGCATGGAAGCACACGGCATAGCGCGCAGGCAAGTCGCCCCAGAGCGGATCGTCAACATGCAGCGATTGCGCAGCAGGCCCGAAAAACTGCGGCGGCTCCGCCGGCGCAAGCCCGGTCAGCGCAGCACCCAGCAAGCGCGAGCGCCGCACCGAATGCGTCTGGCGCGGCACCCGCACCGGATCGGTGTATAGCAGCCGCGCCGCCGGCTCATAGCCGGAGCCCTGGGTGGCATTACCCAGCCCGATAATCGGCGCACCGGGCGCCCGCGCGGCCACGCGCGCGACCACCGCGGTCTTGAGCAAACCCTGGCTCTCGATCACCGCGTCATAGCGCTCCTGGCGCAACGCGTCACGCACCTCGCCCACCTCGCGCCAGGTGCCGCCCTGCAGGATGCGCTTGCGCCAGCGCCGCAGCGCAAACGGAATTACCCGGCGCACCTCCGGCAACAGCCGGACGAGTTCGACATAGCCCTCTTCCACCACCCAGTCGATCTCGGCACCCGGCCAGCGCGCGCGCAGATCATGCACCAGCGGCATGTTGTGCACCACGTCACCGAGCGACGACACCTTGACCAGCAGGATGCGCGGCCGTTCCGGCAGTGTGAACGGCACCGCGGCCGGCGTGGGCTGCGCCACACCGGCCGCGTCCGACGATGCCGTCGGCACCGTCGCGCGCTCAGAACGGGAGCTGAGCATCCGGCTTCTCTGCCAGGATCACGCGCTTGAACTCCGCCTGGATACGCGCCAGTGCGGCGTCGTTGTCCGCCTCGAAACGCATCACCACCACCGGGGTGGTGTTGGACGGGCGCGCCAGGCCAAAGCCATCGGCATACTCCACGCGCACGCCATCGATGGTGATCACCTCGCGCGCGCCTTCGAACTTCGCGTTCGCCTTGATCTGGTCCAGCAGCGTGAACGGCTCGCCCTCGGCACACTTGAGCTGCAGTTCCGGCGTGTTGTTGGCATTCGGCAGCGCATTCAGCACCGCGCTCGGATCCGCGTGGCGCGACAGGATCTCCAACAGGCGCGCCCCGGTGTACAGGCCATCGTCAAAGCCGTACCAGCGGTCCTTGAAGAACACGTGACCGCTCATCTCGCCCGCGATCGGCGCGCCCGTTTCCTTCAGCTTGGCCTTGACCAGCGAATGGCCGGTCTTCCACATCAGCGGCTCGCCGCCATGCTCGCGGATCCAGGGGGCCAGTTTGCCGGTGCATTTCACGTCGTAAATAACCTGGGCGCCCGGATTGCGCGACAGGATCTCTTCAGCGAACAGCATCAGTTGCCTGTCCGGGAAAATCACCTGACCGTCCTTGGTCACCACGCCAAGGCGGTCGCCATCGCCGTCGAAGGCCAGGCCGAGCTCGCAGTCAGTCTCGCGCAGGGCCTTCATCAGATCCTGCAGATTCTCGATATGTGCGGGATCAGGGTGGTGGTTCGGGAAGTTGCCGTCCACGTCGCAGAACAGCTCCGTCACCTCGCAGCCCAGGCCACGGAACAGGTCACCCACGAAGGCACCGGCCACGCCGTTGCCGGCATCCAGGGCAACCTTCATCGGACGGGCCAGCTTAACGTCGCTGATGATGCGGTCGAGGTACTTTTGGCGCACATCGACTTGCTTGTAGGTGCCGGCACCGTTGGTGAAATTGCCGGCTTCAATCCGCTGGCGCAGCGCCTGGATCTGCTCGCCATAGATCGCCTTGCCGGCCAGCACCATCTTGAAACCGTTATAGTCCGGCGGGTTGTGGCTGCCGGTGACCATGATGCCGGAGGTCGGGCGGACGCCGTCGATCTCGATGTTGGTGGCAAAGTAGACCATCGGGGTGGCGACCAGGCCGATGTCGATCACGTCCAGGCCGGCGGCGCGCAGGCCCTCTACCAGGCCGGAGATGAGGTCGGGGCCGGAGAGACGGCCGTCGCGGCCTACTGCGATGGTTTTTTCGCCCAGCTCAGTCGCCGCCGAACCGAACGACAGCCCGATCTGGCGCGCAACTTCGCGCGTGAGAGTCTTGCCCACGATTCCGCGGATGTCGTAGGCTTTAAAAATGGTGGGATCGATTTGCATGTGGCTTCCTGTATCGCTTTACAGCCGCACCGCACTTTCGAAACAGAAAATGCGACGCACCAAAGGGTGCTATTTTGCCGGATTGCGGCAGCCCCGGGCGGTATAATCGCCGCATTATCACGGATGGACACAATTTTCGGAGTCTGTCCTACATCGAGCGGTGCCCTGTCCGCCGCTCCTGGGCCGCTCCCCTTTTGGGGCGCCATGGTAGCCGGCAGCAATCTGCCTGGGCACCTGGCAACCTCCCTCTCAGCTTGCATTGCCCTGTGACATATGGCGGCCGCGACCCGGCTACAGACGTACAGACCCTTGAGACCAACTGCCCAGCCTTCGCCACGCCCTCGCATCGCCTATCTGATCACCAATTCGGAGATCGGCGGCGCGCAGTCGCATGTCGCTGACCTGTTGCAGTCGATGGCGGGCAAGGCCGATACCGTCCTGCTGGCCGGCGGCGACGGCCCCCTGTTCGATATCGCGAAACAAGCGGGCGCCCAGGCCATCCGGCTGGCACGGCTAGACAATGCGCTGTCTCCGTGGCGAGCAATCGCTGCCCTGCGCGAGCTGGTCAAGGCGCTGAAACAGGCCGCGCCCGACCTGATCCACGCGCATAGCGCCAAGGCCGGCGCGCTGGGCCGCATCGCCGGATTCCTGCTCGGCATACCTGTCATCTACACAGTCCATGGGTTCGCGTTCAAGCCCGAGGCTCCGGCACGCCAGCGCTTCGCTGCGCGCGTGGCGGAATGGATGTTGGCGCCGCTGACCGCACGCGTCATCTGCGTGGCGGAAGCGGAGCGGCGGCTGGCACAGGCACTGCCCATCCCGGAAGCGCGTATCACGGTGATCCCGAACGGCATCGCCGACACCAGCCAACGCGCCGCACCGCAAGCACCCCTGCGGAAAATCGTGATGGTCGCGCGCTTCGCCGCGCCCAAACGCCCGGATGCGGTCATTCGCGCCTTTGCGCGCGCTGGTCTGGGAGAGTGCGAACTCGTACTGGCCGGTGACGGTCCGCAGCGGTCTGCCATGCAACAGCTGGCGCAACAGCTTGCGCCCGGGCGCGTGACGTTTCCCGGCAACGTGACCGACATCCCAGCCCTGCTGGCATCGGCCCAGGCCTTTGTGCTGGCCTCGGACCATGAGGGATTTCCGCTGTCGGTGCTTGAAGCGATGCGAGCCGGCCTGCCGGTCGTCGCGTCGGATCTGCCAGGCATCCGCGAACAGCTGGAATACAACCGGCGCGGGCAACTGGTGGATCATGGCGACGAGCGAGCGTTCTCAGCCGCGCTGCGGCGCCTTGCCAGCGACGGTGCGCTGCGCGCTGCGCTTGGCAGCCAAGCGCGCCGCCGGTGGGAGCAACTCTATGGACTGGAACGCATGACCGAAGCGACGTGGTCCGTCTATTGCGACGCTCGGGCGCAAAAGCCCCGCGCTGCGCGGGTGCCAACATGATGAACATCAAGACCGACAGCGTGCGCCACGGCGCCTTGCGCAGCCGTACCGGCGGATCCGAGACCATGCGACGGGTCAGCAGGATGGTGGCCTGGGCGGTGATCGGCCTGGCGCTATTCGCGCTCAGCGCGGTGTGCGCCGAGATGGCACATCGCGCCGGCATTGTTACCCACGTGTTCACGCGCACGCTGCTATGGTCAGTGGTGCCATACTTGTTCGCGTTCATGCTGCTTCACCGCTCGTTGCACCTGCCAGCCATGGAGGGCAACAGCCTCGCGGGCCTGGCAGCGACGCTGCCCTTCTGCGGCCTGCTCTTTGTTTTTGCCGCCTTCCATATCGAGTATTCACGCGGCGCACTGCTGTTGGCTTACGGCATCACGCTGGCGTGGATCTGGGCCGGCTACCGGCGCTTCGTGCAGAACTACGTGCCGCTGTTCGGCTATACCGATCCGAATACCCTGGCGCAACTCGAATCCATCCTCGCCATGCCGGGCGCCGCACCGCCGGCGCGTATCCGCTTCGAGCCGGTGGGATCACTGGAGGACGCCAGGCATTTCGACGGCCTGATGGTCGAGCGCAGCGCCACCGGCGACCCGGAACGCACGCGGCTGCTCGCACACTACAAGATGAGCCATGTCCGGATGTATTCGGTGGAACGCGTCGGGGAAATGCTGACGGGTCGCGTTGGCCTGGCGCACATCGATGAGAATTTCCTGGACGACTACGCCGCCCACTTCCTCTACGGCTACCTTAAGCGCGCGGTGGATATCGGGACCGTCTTGTGCCTGACTCCACTTGCCGTGCCTTTGGGGCTCGCGGTCGCGCTCGCGATCCGCCTCGAAACGCCCGGCGGTGCCATGTTCCGGCAGCAACGCGTAGGCCTGTTCGGCAGGCCTTTCGTAATGCTCAAGTTCCGCAGCATGGGCGTCGATGGCAGCGCGCCTGCCATATTCGCCGCACGCCGCGACCCGCGCGTTACCGGCGTCGGGCGCATTATCCGCAAGTACCGCCTGGATGAGATACCGCAACTGTGGAATGTGCTGCTAGGCCACATGAGCCTGATTGGCCCGCGACCGGAGCAGGCGCCTATGGTCGAGGAGTTCTCGGAGACCATTGCCTACTATCCGTACCGGCATCTGGTGCGGCCCGGACTGTCGGGCTGGGCTCAGGTGCAGCAGGGGTATGCCGGCAGCCACGAAGAGACCGTGACCAAGCTCAGCTATGACCTGTACTACGTCAAGCACTGCTCGCTGGCGCTGGACCTGCTGATCTCAGTCAAGACGTTGCAGACGATCCTGACCGGCTACGGTGCCCGGTGACGACGGTCCCAACGCTGACGCGAGCCTCGCCGCCGATGCGGATCCTGCTGCTTTGCACTGGCCTCAGAATGGGCGGCGCCGAGCAGCAGGTGGCCGGGCTCGCGCGCCAGTTCGCCGATAACGGTCATGCCGTCGCCGTGGTGAGCCTGGCGCCGGGCTGCGACGTGACGCTGCCCGCAAGCGTCACGGTTCTCCCGCTCGAGATGCGTAAGGCGCCGGCATCGTTCGCGCGGGCGCTGTGGCAGCTACACGCGTTCGTCAGGCAATGGCATCCGGATGTCATCCACGCGCACATGGTGCATGCGAATCTGCTGGCGCGGGTGCTCGCCGCGCTGACCGCCGCGCCGCCGGTGCTGTGCACCGCCCACAGTGCGCGCGAGGGCGGCCGCTTGCGCATGCTCGCCTATCGGTTGACCGACCGCTGGGCGGCACTGACCACGCACGTCAGCGCCACGGGCAGGCAGGCGATGATCGACGCCGGCGCGGTCCCGGCCGAGCGTATCCGCGTGATGCCGAATGGCATCGACACTAGCCGCTTCAGTCCCGACCCGGCACGGCGGCTGCAGACCCGCGCCGCGCTGGGAGTCACGCCCGATACCCGGCTGATCGTCAACGTCGGCCGGCTCGTTCCGGAGAAGGCGCAGCAGACGCTGATCGATGCCTTCGCCGCGCTCGTGCGGACGCCCCCTGCGGCTGCGCAAGCGGAGATCCGACTGATGCTGGCCGGCGACGGGCCGCTGCGCGGCGAGCTGGAGGCGTCCGTCCGCCGCAACGGGCTCGATGGCCTCGTCACGCTTCTCGGCATGCGCCGCGACGTGCCAGCGCTGCTCAACGCCGCCGACCTGTTCGTGCTGTCCTCGGAGATCGAGGGCATGCCGCTGGTCGTCGGAGAGGCGCTGGCGAGCGGATGCCCGGTGGTGGCAACGGATGCGGCGGGCGTAGCGGAGCTGTTGGGCAACGCGGGCGAGATCGTTCCTCGGGGCGACGTGGCCGCGCTGTCGCACGCGATGGCGCGGGCGTTGGCGCGCGGCATCGGGGCCACAGCTGACCAGGCTGTGCGCCGCGACCGCGTGCTGGCGGCGTTCAGCCTGCAGGCTGTGGCTCGCCAATGGATCGCCTGCTACGCCCTACTGGCTGGCGCCGCCGGCCGCCGCACCCGCGCGGAGCCCGCCCGATGAGACGCAGGGTCGCCAGCAACCTAGCATGGATGCTGATCGAGCGCGGCCTGCAGATGGGCTGCGGCATCGGCATCCTGGCGATGCTGGCGCGCGGACTCGGGCCCGAAGGCTTCGCCCTTTTCCAGTATGCGCAGGCCGTCGTCTACGTGACCGCGTCGATCGCGCTGATCTGTGGCAGCGAGGTCATCATCCCTCGGCTGGTCGCCAACGGCGATCCGGCGGCCCAGCACCGGCTGCTGGCCCACGCATTCGGCCTGCGCCTGTCGGCCGGCGTGCTCGCTTATCTGCTGATGTGCGGATTCCTGCTGGTCACGCGCCAGGGGCCGGAGTACTGGGTGCCGGCGCTGGTGCTCGGTGTGCCCGTGCTGTTGCGCGAGCCGTTCGGCATCGTCACGGCGTGGATGCAGGCCTGTACGCGTACCCGACCCAATACAGTGATCAATGTGTCCGCGCTCGCCGTGAAGGCGATCTGTGTGACGCTGCTATTCTGGTTCAGCGTCCGCAGCGTGCCGGCCTACGCGCTGGTCTTCGTGCTCGAAGCGGCCGTTGCGGCCGTGCTGTGGACCCACTTCTACTTGGCGCGCGCGCCGCGCGTCCGCGTGGCCGCAGAGCCGGCGCTGATCCGCGAGTTGATCGCCGACGGCGCCCTCTTCTGGCTGAGCTTCATTTTGATGATGAGCGCGCGGCGCATCGACCAGCTACTGCTAAAGCCGCTTGTGCCGCTGACCGAGTTCGGCGCCTATGCAGCGTCGATGCAGGTGCTCGACAACTTCGTGCTGCTCGCCACGATCCTTGCTGCGGGCATCGCCCCAATCTATGTCTATGCCCAGCCGACGCTCGCCCAGGCGCGGCGCAACGTCCTCAGGATCGCGGGCGGCATGCTGGCCGTCGGGCTGGCGGGCGGCCTAACGATCACGGCCTGTGCACCCTGGATTGTCCAGCTGCTCTACGGTTCGGCGTATGCCTCCGCAGCGGACCTGCTGCAGCTCTCGGCCATCGCCTCGACACTGATCTTCGCAGACGTGGCGCTGACGCTGCTACCCATCCACATGCGCCGTCCGCGACTGGTGGCGATCAAGTGGGCGCTGGTGTTTGCCGTCACCGTCGGCATCGATGTCGTCGCCATCCCGGCGTTCGGGGCGCGTGGCGCGATCCTGGGGTACGCGATCGCCAACCTACTGGCCGCGCTGTTCGGTCTCGGCATCTGGCTGCGCGAGGGCCGCCGCCTGCCCACCGCCCGCGAGGCCAACGCATGAAAACGGGCCGCCATCTCTGCTTCCTGAGCGAGACCCTGAACGCCATGGGCGGCGCCGAGCACATGACCGCCATAGTGGCCAACGCTCTGGCGGAACAGGAGCGCACGGTCAGCATCCTCAGCCTGTTCGGTCCGGCGAGCTGCTTCCCACTGCATCCGCGGGTGCATCACGAAGCCCTGGTCGCGCAGTGGCCGTGGCTCAAGCACGCCCACGTCGCGACCGTGGCCGGCATCCGCAGCTGCTGCAGGAGCCGGCAGGGCGATGTGCTGATGCAGGTCGACATCATGCTATTGCTGTTCACGCTGCCGTCGACGGCAGGCCTTGGCGTCGAGCAGATTGCCTGGGATCAAGCCGGGGAGGCATCGGCCAGGATGGCAACGGCGGCCCGACACGACGCAAGTGCGTTTGCCGCCGAGAAGATCACCGCGCGCTGGAATGGCCTGGCGGCGGGGGAAATCGCCCGGCTGGTAGCGCACCAGACACTATCATGTTGCTTCTACTGAACAAGACAATGCTCCGATTGCGGGAAACAAGAAATCATCTAACGGTCGTCCTCGCCATCGCACCCGTGCTGGGGGTTCTCGCGGGCCTGCGCTACTACGCCCCGGAATTCCCGGTCTACTGGACGGCCGGCGTCCTGCATGATTTCCTAATCTGGACCGCAGCCTGCCTGGGCATCGCGTGGCTGCTGCGGCGGAACGCGCCCACGCAGGCGCACCGGCTCTTTGCTGTCGCTATTTCGGTGTATCTGGCCATCGGCGTGGGCCTCGACGCCACCGCGGCGGTCGCGCTGCTTCTTGTCTCGTCGTTCCTGTGGGGACGCGGCTCGCTTCGCCTAATCTTTGAGGGTGGGAGCGACGCGGCCAACTGGTCGCTGTGCGTGTTCCTGGGCCTGGCCGTCCAGCTTGCCATCTTCGGGGTGCTGATTCATTTCCCGCTCAATTTCCGTGCGTTCTACGTCGCGATCCTGTCTGCACCGATCCTGGCCCTCCTGCTCTCGGGAGGCCTGCAGCGCGGCTGGCGCGGCTTCGTCAACGGCGTCGCGATCCGCACGCGTACATTCGACGAGATTCCGTACTGGTACTTCGTACTGCTGATGATTTTGCTGGGCGCCGTCGCGCGCTACGCGCTCTATCCGACCGTCGGCTACGACGAGAACGCGCTGCATCTGCGAATGTGGACGCAGCTCACCTATCGTCACGTCTATGAGTTCGACGTCGTGACGCAAGTGTGGGAGGTGGCGCCGTTCGCAGTCGCGCTGCTGCACGCCATCGTCTCGCTAGTCGCCGGCGACGACGCGCGCGGCGCGCTGACCCTGGCGCTGACACTGCTGCTGTGCGCGCAGATCTGGGCCATTCTCGCGCACTTCTCGCTGAAGCGGCATGACCGGCTGCTGATGCTCGTGCTGTTCGGCAGCACTCCGATGCTCGGCAGCCTGCTCGGGGCGCTGCAGGCTGAGTTGTTCCTGGCGCTGATGATGGCGGGCGGCGTCCGCTTTGCGCTGGAGGCCAGGGACGGCTGGCTCGGCAGCCGGATGCTCGTCGTGCTCACCATTGCCGCGATGTGCGTCGCGGCCAAGCTGCCCGGCGCGTTGATCGGCATCCTGCTGGTGGGTGCGGCTGCGCTGCAGGTCTCGTTGTCGCGCAGTTTGGGGCACCCCCCGCAGCGCCTGCGAAGCCCGGCTCTGCTGATCCTGTTCCTCCTGCTGTTGATCTCGATGGCGCTGCATGCGTATGTCACCGCCTGGCGGATCACCGGCAATCCGTTCTTCCCCCTTTACAACGGCATCTTCAAGTCCCCTTATTTCGAGGCGGCAAACTTCGCGGACACCCGATGGCTCAAGGGCTTCAGCCTGGAGAGCTATTGGGGACTGTTCTTCAAGACTTCCGGCTTCCAGGAGTCGAAGGACTTCGTCGCGGGCTTCCAGTACCTGTTCCTGCCTTTCATCGCCCTCCTCGCCGTCGGCAGGACGGACCTCAGGAAGCTGTGGATCGTCCTGATTCCGCTCGCCGGCTTCGGCGTCATAATGTTCGCGATGATCCAGTACTGGCGCTACCTGTTTCCGGCACTGCCGCTGGCAACGGTCATCATCAGTGCGCTGCTTTGGGAAAAGCATGGTGGCCAGGAATGGCAGCGGGCGGTCGCGCGCGTGGCGATCCTCGCCTGCGTCGCCATCAATCTGTACTTCTTCCCCGGCGTTTCCTGGGTCTTTGAAGGCCCTCCACAGCAGGCCTACACGGCGGCGGGACGGCGCGCCATCGCGGAACGGATCAATCCGGCGAAGCTGCTCACCGCCTACGTCAACGAACGCTATCCTGGCGCCACGGTCCTCTACCCTGCCTCCACGCCGTTCGGCGCGGACCTCAAGGGCGATCCCGTCCTCGTCAACTGGTATTCCCCGTCGCACCAGGCGCGCTTTGCCGCGGCCACGAGCCTCACGCACGTGGCGAACTTCGTGAAAGACGAGAAGGTCGGCTTCGTGATTTGGAGCACGTATGACGCGCCCACGCCCGAGCATCCGGAATGGTTCCTGCGGGAATACCTGAGCCAGGCCGGATATCCGGAACTACGCATCGGCAACTTCACGCTGTACCGGGTCGTCGGCCACGACTTGGCCTATCGTGAGGCGTTCGACCTGCGCAAGCAGATTTCAGGCGAAGTGAAGATCGCAAAAGATGACCCCTCGGCCGCCATGCCGGTGACCGTGCCGACCAGCGGAGCGACCAGGCTCCGGTATCACGTGACTTATCGCTGCCAGTCAGCGACGGGGCGCCTCGTGGCCCTGATCCAGTGGGGCACCGGATCGCCGTATTACCGCCTCATGCCTTGCAGCGAGACACCGCTCTCGTTCTCGGAATCGCTGCCCGTGCCCGACGGCGCCTCACGCGCGCAGATGCAGTTTACCCGGCAAGACACCGCCGAGGCCGAGCTGACAGACATTCGACTGGAGATGAACTGACAATGGTGACAATGGGCCCAACGCAACAGGAGCAGGCAGTTGCCGTGGTCATCCCTTGCTACAAGGTGAAGGCGCATATCCTCGGCCTGATCGCGAATATCGGGCCGGAATGCGCGAGGATCTACGTCGTCGACGATTGCTGCCCCGATGGCAGCGGGAACCACGTGCGGGAGCATTGCTGTGACCCGCGCGTCGTTGTGCTGCACAACAGCGCGAACTTGGGCGTCGGCGGTGCCGTGATGACCGGCTACCAGGCCGCGATCGCGGACGGGATGAACGTCATCGTCAAGGTCGATGGCGACGGTCAGATGGATCCCGCGCTGATCCCGGATTTCGTGGCGCCGATCCTGGCCGGCGAGGCTGACTACACGAAGGGCAACCGCTTCTTCAACTTGGAAGAGATCCGCGCGATGCCGAAAGCCCGGCTCTTCGGCAATGCCACGCTCTCCTTCATGACCAAGATTTCCTCCGGCTACTGGGACCTGTTCGATCCGACCAACGGCTACACCGCGATCCATTGCGATGTAGCCCGGCAACTGCCGTTCCACAAGATCAGCCGCCGGTACTTCTTCGAGACGGACATGCTGTTTCGCCTCAACACACTGCGCGCGGTGGTCGTCGACGTGCCGATGGATGCCAGGTATGGAAACGAAGTGAGCAACCTGAAGATCCGGAAGATCGTCGGCGAATTCGTCTTCAAGCACGTCCGCAACTTTGGCAAGCGCATCTTCTACAATTACTACCTGCGGGACATGTCGCTCGCCTCCCTCGAGTTACCAATCGGCGGCTTGATGATGGTGTCCGGGCTCATCTTCGGCGGCTATCACTGGGTAGATTCGCTGCGCAAGGGCGTGACCACGCCAGCGGGCACCGTGATGCTGGCCGCCATCCTGCTGCTGATCGGCCTGCAGTTCGTACTGGCCTTCATTGCACACGACATCTCGTCCGTACCGCGCCGGGCCATCCACAAGCGCGCCGCCCGCAGGCTGAAGCCGCCGGTCGGGAAGTAACCGGCCGCCTGCCCTGTCAGGCGCCCTTGCGGTACACGCAGACGATTGCGTCGCTCGGGAACATCCGGGTCAGCGGGAAGACGGCGAGCGTGCCCAAGTACAGGACGACGAAACGCACGAGGCTGGGATCGGCGCAGCGCAGCCGCGCGGCTAGGCCCTTGAGCCGCACCGATGGCAGTTCGGCATCGCGCACCAGCGAGAAGCCGAACCGCGACAACAGCCCGTTTAGGTTTTCGCGGTTGAAATAATGCACGTGCGGCGACGGCAGGTCCTTCTGCCAGAGCCGTGCGAACGGCCCCTGCCAGCCGACGCGCGCCAGCACGCGCGACAGGCGGTAGAACAGCCCGTTGCTGTTGGGCAGGTTCAGCACCAGTAGGCCATCCGAATTGAGCCTGGCGGCGCAGGCCGCAAGCGCGTCGCCGATTGCGGGAAGATGCTCGATGACGTCGTTGAAGACAATGACATCGAACGCTTCGTGCTGTTCCAGCGCATCCGGGAAATAGCCGGCCCGGACAGGCACGCCGCGTGCCACGGCCTTTTCCACGACCGCGATATCCGGTTCGATGCCGAGCGACCGGAAGTGTGCCTGGGCCACATCGAGAAACCAGCCGTGCGCCGCCCCGACATCGAGCAGCAATGGCCGCCCCGACTTGGTGAGGTCGAGAATGAGCTTCACGATCTCGCGGAAATTCTCCATCCGCAGGGCCTTCAGCCCTGCCTCGCGCAAGCCCTCGTCCAGCGCGAGATGCGCCGTCGGGTCATTTATCACGGGTTCCAGCCAGCTGCCCTCGTAGCCGCACGCCGGGCAGACAAAATGCCACCGGGCGATGCCTGGCTGGGTGAGACTCGAACACACTACGCATAACGACTGGATGCTGCTTGCGGTCATGAAAGTCCTTGCTGGGAAATGCCAACGGCCGCGTGTCGGCGGCGCCTGCGGCACATGCGCGCTGGGTTCGCATCAGGGCCGGATGGTAAAATGCTAGCCGCCCGATCCCTCAGACAGCCCTATTTTGCGCACCCTATCGCCCCAGATTCTCTTGTATGTCGCCATCGGCGTGGTCTGCGCCGCGCTCGACTTGGGAATCATGCAAGCCCTTCTGTGGAACGGCGCCGTTGCCTGGGTCGCGGCGAGTGTCGCTTTCATCGTCTGCGTGGTGGTCAACTACACCGCACACGCAAAGCTCACGTTTGACGCGCCGTCTTCGCTGCCTTCATTTCTGAGGTTTCTGGTGATCGTTGGCCTCAACTACGTGATCACGATCGCCTGTGTGCAGGCCGCACACGCCATTATAGACAACGCCATGATCGGCAAGATCTTGTCCTATCCGATCGTCACGCTCAACGGCTTCCTGCTCGGCAAGCACTGGGTTTTCCGCTCCGCTTAGCAGACGCCGGCCCTCGACGCGCGCCGGTGCCCGGCGGAACGAATCGGCACAGGACGACAGCCGCACTCGGGTTCCGGGCACACCATCACTGAACACCGATGACCACTTCGATCAAGAAGACCGTACTGTATCTGATCCTGATTCAAGGCGGCAACTACCTGTTTCCGCTTCTGCTACTGCCATATCTTGGCGGCGTGCTCGGGGTCAAGGAGTTTGGCGTGCTCGCCTATTGCCAGGCGATCATGCAGTACCTGATGCTCCTGACCGACTACGGCTACAATCTGACAGCGACCCGGCTGGTGTCGCTGCACCGAGACGATCCGAGCAAGCTGAACGACGTGTACGCGTGCACGACGGCCGGCCGCTTCGCGCTGATGCTCGGTGCGCTGGTGCTGCTGCTCGCCGGCTTTGCATTTGTCCCGGATATTCGCTCGCACTGGGCCGTCTTTGCAGGCTTGAGCCTGGGCATGATCGCCAATGCGCTGACGCCGCTGTGGCTGTTCCAAGGATTGGAGCGCATGAAATCGCTGGTGCTGCCGACCTTCGTTTCCAAGGCGGTCAGCGTGCTCTGCGTGGTGGTCTTGGTCAGGGGTGAAGGCGATGCGGCGCTCGCCGCGCTAGGCATCAGCATCGGCAACGTCGTGCTGGCCGGAGCCGCCATGTGGATCGTGGCGCGGGAGAAACTCGCGGCGCTCGTCGCCGTCAAGGCGCGCGACGTGTATCACACGCTTACCGAGGGCTTCCCGGTCTTCCTGTCGGTCGTGCTGGTGAGCTTCTACGTGAACTTCAACTCGATCCTGCTGAACCATTACTACGGCCCGGTCGCCGTCGGCCAGTTCGCGATGGCGGATAAGATTCGCCTGGCGGCGCAAGCGGTATTCGTGGTCGTCGGGCAGGCGTTCTACCCGCGCATCAGCCAGTACAACACGATCGATCCGCCAGCGGCGCGCAAACTGCTGCGCACCGCGATGCTGCTGATCTCGGGCTCCGCCATCGGCATGTTCGCCGTGATTCAGCTTTTTGCGGACTGGGCCGTCACCTTCTGGCTGGGCGAACAGTTCCACTCGTCGATCGGGCTACTGAAACTGGAGGCGGTGCTGTTGCCGATCATCGGCGTCGCGCTGGTCTATGGCAATCTCGGGCTGATGGCGATGGGCAACACGCGGCTGCTGAAGAACGTGTACGCCGTCGCCACGGCCCTCCACCTGGTCTACGTGGTGCCGCTCACCCTCCGTTGGGGCGCGGAAGGCACGATCGTCTCCGTCATCCTGACGGAGCTCTTTGGCGCTGCGGCGTTTGCATGGCTCTACTTCCGCGAGAGGAAGCGTACCCTCGCCGCGCAGCCGGGGCAGGATGCGCCGGCCTGAACGGCTGGCGGCCCGCCCGCGGGCCTCGCTGGCAAAATTGGCCGGCCGATCGTCAGTCGAACACTTCGGCGTCGTGGAACGGCTTGCCTGCGGCGTCCTTTGCGGCAAGCATCGGCTCGCCCTCGAGCGACCATTGGATGCCCACGGTGGGGTCGTTCCACAGCAGGCTGCGCTCATGCTCCGGATACCAGTAGTCGGTGGTCTTGTAGAGCACCTCGGCAAGTTCAGTGGTCGCCAGGAAACCGTGCGCGAAGCCGGGCGGCACCCAGAGCTGGAGCTTGTTATGCTCGGAGAGCACCACGCCCACCCACTTGCCGAAGTTCGGTGAGCTGCGGCGCAGGTCGACCGCCACATCGAAGATCTCGCCACGCGCCACGCGCACCAGCTTGCCCTGCGGCTGCCGGATTTGGTAATGCAGGCCGCGCAGCACGCCCTTGGACGAGCGGCTGTGGTTGTCCTGCACGAAGGGCGTATCCACCCCTGTGACCTGCTGGAAGTCCTGCTGGTTGAAGCTCTCGAAAAAGAAACCCCGGTCATCGCCGAACACCTTCGGCTCCAGGATCATGACCTCCGGCAGCGCCGTCGGGGTCGCAACAAAAGGCATCGCTTTCCTCCCTACTTCAACAGGCTGAGCAAGTATTTCCCATAGCCGCTCTTCGCCAACGGCGCAGCAAGCGCCTGGACTTTGTCTGCGCCGATCCAGCCCTGGCCGTAGGCGATCTCCTCCGGACAGGCCACCATCTGGCCCTGGCGCTTCTGCAGCGTGGCAATGAAGCTCGACGCATCGAGAAGGCTGTCATGCGTGCCGGTATCGAGCCAGGCATAGCCCCGCCCCATGATCTCGACATTGAGCTCGCTGCGCTCCAGATAGTGGCGATTCACATCCGTGATCTCCAACTCGCCGCGCGCTGACGGCCGGATCTGCGCAGCGATGTCGCAGACCTGCTGGTCGTAGAAGTACAGGCCGGTCACGGCGTAGCTGCTCTTGGGCTGCAGCGGCTTTTCCTCGATGCTGATCGCGTTCTGTTTGGCATCGAATTCCACCACGCCATAGCGTTCGGGATCGTGGACGTGATAGGCGAAGACGCTGGCGCCGCCCTGGCGGGAGTCGGCATTGCGCAGCAACTTCGGCAAGTCGTGGCCGTGGAAAATGTTGTCGCCCAGGACCAGCGCGCTGGGGCCACCGTCCAGGAAGTCCCGGCCGATCAGGAACGCCTGGGCCAGGCCATCGGGCGAGGGCTGCACCGCGTAGCGGATATTCATGCCCCACCGGCCGCCATCCCCGAGCAGATCGGAGAAACGCGGCGTATCGGACGGCGTGGAGATCACCAGGACGTCCCGGATGCCCGCCAGCATCAGCGTGCTGAGCGGGTAGTAGATCATCGGCTTGTCGTACACCGGCATGAGCTGCTTGGAAACTGCCTGCGTGACCGGATAGAGCCGGGTGCCGGAGCCGCCGGCGAGGATGATGCCTTTGCGTGTCATTATCATGTTCCTTCCATCTGACGCCCCGCTTGGCGTCCTGCTACTGCAACGTTCAAGCCACCCGCGACCGCTGGTTCATGCTCCCGTGCCAGGCGCGGAAAGGCAATGAGCAGTACGGTGAAACCAAGGAAGAAGGAGATCGACTCGTGACCCGCGCTCGCCAGCGAAGTCAGCACAAAATAGAGAATGGCGGCCCTGGCGCGCGGATCGGCCAGGTTGAGGCGCCGGCACAGCGCGACCATCATCCACAGGAAGAATACACCGTACACGAGCATGAAATCGAACAGCGTGGATTTGGTCGACACGTTGCTCAAACTCTCGACGATCTCGGCCACCTCCGAAAAATTGAGGGGAAGCTGTGCCCCGAGCCAGTTCATGGCCCACCCGCCGTGGTTCTGCACGGCCCAATAGAAGCCGTAGTAGCCGTAACCGAGCGGATCGACAACCTGCCCGGCCAGTCCGGCCAGCCACAGCGTCATTCGCGTCGATCCCGACGTGAAATTGCTGAGGTCGTGGGCGACGGCCTCCGCCTGCTGCAGGCCCACGGCAATAACGACCGGCGCGAAGATTATCAGGTAGGGAATCAGGCGGCGCGTCAGGCTGACGAACAGGAACGCCGCCAGGATGCTGATCGCCGCCCCCTTGGACCCGACGACCCCCAGCAGCACCATCATCAGCAGCATGAACACGGCCTGCCGCTTGGCCGAATACCGGCGCGACATCTCGCTGAGCAGGTAGACCATCATCGCGTATCGCCCGACCAGGGTGGCGAAATGCGAGTTCTCCTGCATGAAACCGCGCGTGCGCAGGTCCCCAGTCTCCAAGTAGCCCGGCGCGAACGCCAGCTCCCGGATCGCCCCCGGCAGGCTGCCGGGAAAGAGGTCGTGAAAGACATAGCCTATCGCGCAAATGACGAGCGCGGCAATCAGCCCCATGCGCAGGTGCCGGACGCGCAGGTGATCGAAGAACAGCAGCGGCGACAGCCAGACGGCCGACAGCACGAGCAACGTCAGCGACTTCGCCGCGAACAGCGGCGAGAGCCCGATGAACAGTGCGGACAGCACCGAGGCCAGGATGCCGTAGGCCACCAGCCACCAGGCATTCAGGCTGGTGGCCGAATGGGCGCGCCCTTCGACCAGACGCACGAGCAACACCAGCGGCAGGCAGCAGCTAATCAGCAGCGTGCCCGGCGAGGCCGCCAGGTAGCCGAGCGCCTCGGGCCGGTAAACGGCACCAAATGCCATGCATGCAATGGCTGTCGAAAAAGCAATCGACAGTAGCCAGGAAATCACCATGCTAGTCCCGGCCCGGCCGCCCCGTCTCGTTGCCCACCAGCCGGAGAATCTCCGCGCGAATCCTGTCCGCAAAGAGCCTCCAGTGCGCGTGCGTCTCGACGGTGCTGCGCCCGGCCTCTGAAATGCTCGCCCAGTAAGCCTTATCTTCGCGCAGGCGCCCGGCGCCATCGATGAAGTCGACCGGGGACTCGAATGCAATCAAGTTCCGGCCTGCCTGGAAATATCCGCAGCTCTCCACGTCGAGTCGCGTAGTAATCACCGGCAACTGGTTGGCCATCCCTTCGAGGATCTTCTTGCGGATGCCCCCACCGACGTAGGTCGGGGAGATCAGGGCCAGGGAACTGGCGAAGACGGCCGTCAACGACGGCACAAAGCCGAGCGCCTTGACCCGCAGGCCCGTGAGCGTCTCCGGCTTTATGTCGACGAGCCCTGCGAGCTGCTCGAGCTGCACTCCGGTGATGGCCAGCGTCAGCGGCTGCAGGCGCGGGTGCTGCGCCGCCTGCGCCCACACGGTATGCAGGAAGCGCTTCAGGCTGTCGACACTCTGCGTAGCACGGGGATTGAGCAACACGAGCAGTTGCGAGGATGCGGCGCTTTCGCTCAGGTCGCGACGAGGGGGGAGCGGAATGCCTTCGGGCGCAAGGAAGAGGTTGCTGTGGCCATCCTGCCGGCGTGCAATCGCGAGGTCCTGGTCGGTGATGAATGCCACGGCATCCACGCGCGTCCAGATCCGCATCTCCTCGCGCTGCGTGAAGCTGGCGAACAGGCTGGCCGCCAGCCGCAGCGGTCCGCGCAGCGAATCGCGATAGCTGCGCACCAGCTCGTATTCGACGTTGTGCTCACGCAGCAGGATTGGCACGCGCCAGCCAGCGGCACGGCGGATCTTCTCCGCCAACCCCACCGTGTGCGGATGGAAGCAGATCAAGGCATCGGGCCGGATGGGACCGACGGCGTCGGCAAAGGCACGCGCGGCCGCCGTCGTCGAGTATTTCTCGAACTTGTATGGCCTGCCCTGCAGCGTGGCACCGAGAATGACGCCGAGGGACTCCACCGGCCTGAACGGCACAGCAACCTGGCGAACGCCGATAGCCGCGTAGCCTGCGGCCGCCTCCGCGCTGTTTTCCGCGCGCGGATACGCGTAGGTGACGTCGAACTGCTCGCCGAGGGAAGCCAGGGCGCCGTGGATGCTCTCCTTGCCGCCGTCAACCGGGGGGATGACTTCCTGTGGCCCGAGGGCGAGTATCTTAATCTGCTTCATGGACGTCCGATTCGTGAATACAAGGCAGCCGCCTTCGCGCAGACGCGGTATTTCAACCCGATGTTCATTGGCATGACCAGGCCGCCACGGCGCAGTACCTGCTCGCTGAACAGGTACTCGAACGCCACCGTCACCGCCTTGCGCAGCAGCAGGTCTTCCGCGACGTTGCCGTTCACCCTGCCCTTCCAGGACCATGGGCTAACGGGGCCGGTCAGGTGTACGTGCAGCATGTGCTTCAGTGCGACATGCTGGTCGGCATGGTCGTCCAGCCAGCGGCGGACGGACAGGTTCGAATCATCGCCCGGCAGCGTCCGGGCGAGTTGCTGGAAGACGTCGAAGCCCGCCCGGTTCAGCAGGAAACAGAAGGTCGACAGGTGGCGTCGGGTCGGGTTGCGCACATCCAGCAGCAGCAAGTCCGTCGAAGGATGGACCTCGCCAGCGGCGGCGGGCTCTCGTATGGCCGTTAGGCTCGGGACCAGGGCCCCGAGCCGCCTCGCCATCATGCGCCAGGGATGCTTAGCGAACAGGGTATCGTTCAAGATCAGATACAGGTCATGGTCCCCGACGACCGAGGCCGCTGACGCATACGCGGAAATATCGAGATACTTCCCCGTGCTGTGGATCCACGAGGCCTTGTCGCCCGGCTCTACGGGCAACGGGACCGACGGACGCATACTGACGAAGCACTTGCTGGCGGCGGCGTGATCCAGCAGTAGGTTGTCCACGAATTCCGACGTCACTTTCGAGAACTGCGACGGCGACGTGTAGTAACACGCCCCAATGATCGCAACTCGCATGCCTTGCTGATGACGAGATGCTGATTGCGGGTGACTGGTCATTGACGCTGAGGACAGAGAACGGATTTCGACATACGACGATGAATCGGGCGTAGAGTCACGGGCGGGTAGACACGCCGGGCGTCCCGCCCCCACGGAACACGCCCTGTTAGTGGCGACCGTAGCTGTCCTCGATGCGCACGATGTCGTCCTCGTTGAGATAGCTGCCGGACTGCACCTCGATGATCTCGAGCGGGATGCTGCCCGGATTTGCCAGGCGGTGGACCTCGCCCAGTGGGATGTAGGTCGACTGGTTCTCGGTAAGCAGGATGGTCTTGTCGCCGCAGGTGATTTCCGCGGTGCCCTTGACCACGATCCAGTGCTCGGCCCGATGGTAGTGCTTCTGCAGGCTCAGGCTGGCCTTCGGCTTGACCTGGATGCGCTTGACCTTGAAGCGGTCGCTTTCGTCGACACTGTCATACCAACCCCATGGGCGATGCACCTTGCGATGCAGGGTCTGCTCGCCACGCTGCTGCTGGCCGAGCGCGTTGACGATATGCTTCACGTCCTGGCTGCGGGACTTGTCGGCGACCAGCACCGCATCGGGCGTCTCGACGACGACGAGGTCTTCCACGCCGACCAGGCTGACCAGCCGGCTGGTGGCATGCACCAGCGTATTGCGGCTATCCCTGGTGATCACGTCGCCCATGTGGGCGTTGCCGTCGTCGTCCTTCGGCAGCACATTCCAGACCGCGTCCCACGCGCCCAGATCGCTCCAGCCGGCATCGAGCGGCACCATCCGGATCGGGAAGCCGCTGCCCGGGCAGCGTTCGGCCACGGCGCAGTCGATCGAATCGGACGGAATCTCCGCGAACTCGGCCTTGCCTGGGCGCGTGTTCTGTCCATCCCGGCTGCGCTGTTCCCATGCGCGCCGCGTGATCTGCAGGATGTCTGGGCGGAACTGCTCGAGCGCGGCGAGCCACACCGAGGCCCGCAGCACAAACATGCCGCTGTTCCAACAATAGCCGCCCTCCGCGATATAACGCTGCGCGGTGGCGAGATCGGGCTTCTCGACGAACGCCTCGACATCGAAGGCCGCCGCCGAATCTGACCGCTTGCTGGTCCGGATGTAGCCGTAGCCGGTCTCCGGGCTTTGCGTCGGAACCCCGAGAATGACGATCGCGCCCTTGGCCGCCTCGCCGATCGCCGCCTGCAGCGCCGCCTTGTATGCCGCCTCGTTGGTGATCGCCTGGTCGGCCGGGGTCACGGCAAGCACGGGGTCGCCGCCCGCTTCCATCGCCGCCAGCGCCGCAATAGTCAGCGCCGGCGCTGTGCCGCGCCCGACAGGCTCCAGTAGCGCTGCCCCGAGAGCGACACCGGTCTCGCGCAGTTGCTCGAGGGCTAGGAAGCGGTGCTCCTCATTGCTGACGACGACCGGTGCGGCGACGGCGATGCTGTCCGCCCCCACCGCGGTGATCCTCGCGATGGCCTGCTGGAACAGGCTCTCGTTGCCCGTCAGGCAAAGGAACTGCTTTGGAAACCCTGCCCGCGACAGAGGCCACAGCCGGGTACCAGAACCGCCGCAAAGAATAACTGGAGTCACTGAGATCATTTTTCTTTCCCTTACCAGACCGACATCGAAGTCATCGGCTGGCTCAGGCCCGGCACATCGGTCCAGGCCGTTAAATTCGCACAAGCTGCCGGCTATGCCACCAGGCGATCATACATTGCCATCATCCGCTTCACCGAGACCTCCTCGGTGAACTCGGTCATAAACCGCTGGCGTGCTCCCTCGGAGAAACGGGCGCGCTCCTCATCCGAATCCAGGATCCGGTTGCACGCCTGCGCCAACGCCACGGGATCGTTGACCGGGACGTTAATGCCGCTGACGCCGTGCTGGTTGACCCACGGCACGCCGGATCCGGGAATATTCGTCGCCACAACCGGCAGGCCGTAGGCCATCGCTTCCAGCAACACCACGCCGAATGCCTCCGCCCGGGTGACTGACGGCAGGCAGTACAGCGCGGCTCGCGCAAAGAGCGCGTGCAGCGCATC
This sequence comes from Cupriavidus sp. CP313, assembly GCF_054072015.1. NCBI lineage: Bacteria > Pseudomonadati > Pseudomonadota > Betaproteobacteria > Burkholderiales > Burkholderiaceae > Cupriavidus > Cupriavidus sp. CP313. Next base: position 332,822 of record NZ_JBSVZB010000005.1, read on the forward strand.
GTCGCTCAACCGGCCGGCGAGATGAACGCGGCCTTCCACACCGGCGTCGCGGATCGCGGCCTGCAGCGATTCCCGCAGCGGGCCGCCGCCCACGATCACCACTACGGCATCGTCCTGAAGCTGCCGGGCGGCTTCGATCAGCACATCGAAACCTTTGTACGGCACGAGCCGTCCGACCGCGAGGATCAGCTTCCTGCCGGCGAGCCTGTCTTCCAGTTCCCACGGCAGCGGCGATGCGCCATGCGCGGCACTCGCTTCCCTTACATCCGTCACGCCGATCGGCACGACGGCGACCTTGTCGCCGAAACGGCTGAGCAGCGGCGAGGCCTCGGCGTAGACCTGCGAGGTGCCGACGATGCAATCGGCCCGCTTTAGCAGGCCTACCTCCAGCGGCTTCAGCAGCTTGCCCAACACGCCCTTGTTGATCACGTCGGCATGCCAGTGCACCAGCAGGCGTGGCTTCCCGCCAATCAGCAGCGCGCACAACGCGCCGAGCATATTGGGCACGTGCAGATGAACTACATCGGCATGGCGTGCCGCCTTCAGGCACGCCAGCAGGTACCTGAAGCCCAGAGGCTGCGAGGCGACCAGCCTGGCGATCGGCAGGCGAACCACCCGAACACCGCTCATCACGCTGTTCGCGTCGGCCGGCGCCTTCCGGAAGCAGACGACGGAAACGTCGTGGCCGGCATTGGCCGCGCCCTGCGCGAGACTCGACGTCACGCTCTCGATGCCGCCAGCGTCGGGGGGATAGTACTTCCCAAAATGAACGATCTTTGCCATATCAGCTGCAGTCCAGTCTTACTTCCGCTTCGACCAGCGGATCAACAGCAGCACCAGCGAAATGATCGCGCCCGCCAGCAACCCTGCCGCGGCAAATGCGGACTTCCGCGGGAAGACCGGGCGCCGGCTGACGTCCGGCACGCCCAGGGCATGCGTATTGAAGGTGCGCGCAGGATCGAGCTGCTCCTTCACCACACGCTTCCTGCGCTCCAGTTGCCGCAAGGCCAGGTCGTTCTGGGCAAGCATCTGCGTCACCACTACGCTTTCCGAGAACTTTCGCCCCAGGTCGCCGCGGAGTTGCTCCTGCGCCAGCTTAAGCAGATCGGCCCGGCGCTCCTGCTCGGCGGTCAGTGAGTGGTCGACCGAGGCCTGCTCCTCCTTCATCCTTTCGATGGCCGGATTGGCAATGGCCAAATGGACCTGGGTCAGTTCGCTCTCGAACCCCTGAGCGAACTGGGCAGCCTGCTTCTCGCTATAGCCCCTGACGGAAAGCTGCAGCAGATCGGAACCCCGCATCTGGACCACGTTGGCAGACTTTAGGATCAGGTCTGCTTCGGGACTCGGCTGATCTGGCACATTCGGAAGCTGGAGCCGGGCGATCACCGCCTCCAGGAACGGCCCGGACCGCATCCTGTCCACCGCGCGTCCGGGCGGCTCCAGCACCATGCTGTTCGTCCCCTCGTCCCCGGCGATCTGGCCGACCTGCAGCAACAGCGTGGCCTCCCACTGCGGGCGGACGAGGAACGCCGAACCATAGCCGATCGAGCCGCCCAAGAACGCGCCAAGCACCAGCCAGTACTTGGCCTTGTTCAGGAACTCGAGCGTCATCCGGCCCAGCATGGCGTCTTGCTCCTCAGTCGTTGCCGCGGGATTTGTGTAGGGTATCGTCATACTTACTTCCGAAAAATCATCCAGCGCGGGACCTGGAAGCGCACGATGCGCCAGTAAATCCACACGTAAAACACCATGAACACCGCGGAGAAGCTCGCGAGGACCAGCCCCTTGTTCCAGAACAGCGTCGCGGGCACCACGGCAAACAAGCTCAGCAGCCACAGGTACGGGGAGGTCATCGAGTTGCGGCGCAGCTTGTGACGATGATCCGCGCTGCCGACGGCCCAGCGCATCAGCCGCTTATAGATCAGCGTGTGCAAGTGCACGCCGTCGGGGTGGCCAGCCGGTACGCCCCGGACCACCTTGCGGCGATAAATGCTAAATAGGGTCTCGAAAATCGGATAGATCACCATCAGAAACGGATACCAGGCGGAAACCTGCGGATGCCGCAAGATCAGCAGCACGGCCAGTTCCGCTAGCACGAATCCAATCAGGTATGCGCCGCCGTCTCCGAGAAAAATCGCTCCTGCAGGGAAATTCCAGATGAAGAAACCGAAAATGGCGCCGATCATCGCAAAGGCCACTGTCAGCACGAATGCATCACCAACCTGGAATGCGACATAGGCCAGCGACAGGAACATGATCATCGAAACCATGGACGCCAGGCCATTGAAGCCATCGATGATATTGATGGCATTCGCGAGTCCGGAAACCGCGAGCGCGGTAATGGAAACGGAAATGACAGTGATAGCAAGGAACTGATCGATCAACGCCACGTCGACCCGCTCGATTCTCGCATCGAGAATCCACGCGGCGGCCAGCGCCGAGATCATTGTCGCGATCAGTCTCTCCCGCGGCGACACCCGCTTCGTCAGGTCTTCCCAGAAGCCCGCGCCAAACGCGAACACGGCGCAGGCCACCAGCTTCAGCATTGCAGTGCCCGTCGCTGCATCCGCCCGATACCACGTAATGAGCGATACGAAAAGCAGGCTCACCGCGATCCCGAATCCCCCGATACGTGGCACGGGCTTCGCGTGGTGCTTCTGCACGCCTCGGAGATCCCAATCCGCGGTGAAATGCTCGTGGAATCGCGAGTATCGCACCACCAGAAAGGTAAGCAACGATGAGACGAGAAATGCTATCGTAATAGTGATCATAGATACTGGTAACTACAACCTCATAACGGTCAGATTGGTCATCCGGCAGCCACCGGCCCATTCGGTTGATAAGGAATCGCTAGCAATTCAATCTGTGGTGACCGACACTAGGACGGCTCATCGCAGAATCGCATACGGGCACAATTTATCGGGACACGGGTATGGAATGTTCTTGCGTGCTCGGCGCAAATACCTCGCCGCCCCGCATTCCGCAAAAACCGGCACCAGTGACTGCTCACAACTATTCCTGGCGACCCGTCAAATCAGCGTTACCCCAGCTCTTCAATGGACTGTGATAATGGAGCATCATCGCAAACCGGTTTGTGTCCGCGGACCTCTCGAGGGGGAACAGTCTCTTACACATAAATTTGTCAGGAGAGAATCTGGTCCAGCAGTAAATGAATGCCCTGCTGCCAGTCTGGAAGATGGATGCCGAAGGTTTCCCGCAGGCGCGTAGTATCGAGCCGTGAGTTGGACGGACGCGGCGCGGGCAGCGGGTAAGCCGTGCCGGGGATCGCTTCGATGTTTTCGGGATCGGCCTTCAGCGCCACGCCGCGCGCCTTTGCGTACCGGAGCACTTCCGTCGCATAGGCATGCCAGGTCGTTTCGCCTGCCGCGGCGAGGTGATAGATGCCCACTGCCAGCACATCGCGGGCCGGGGTCAGCCAATGGCGTGCCACGATCTGCGCGGTGACGTCGGCAATCAGCGCGGCTGTCGTCGGCGCGCCGAACTGGTCGGCTATCACGCGCAGGCTGTCGCGCTCCTGGCCAAGCCGCAGCATCGTCTTGGCAAAGTTGCCACCGTGGGCGCCGGCCACCCAGCAGGTCCGGAACACCAGCGCCTGCGCGCCACTTGCCGCAATGGCCTGTTCCCCAGCGAGCTTGCTCTTGCCGTAAACCGAGCCTGGATTGACCGGATCGCTCTCCGTGTAGGCGCCATGTTTGGTGCCGTCGAAGACGTAGTCGGTCGAGTAATGGACCAACAGGCTGCCCAGCGCCTTCGCCTCCTCTGCCAGGATGCCCACCGCGGCGCCGTTGATGGCAAACGCGAGCTCGGCCTCGGTCTCCGCCTTGTCCACCGCCGTATATGCGGCCGGATTGACGATCACGTCCGGGCGCAGGTCGCGCACCACGCGGCGAACGGCGTCCGGGCTGGCAAGATCACAGCCGGCGCGGTCCAGCGCGACCACGCGGCCCAGCGGCGCGAGGCTGCGCCGCAGTTCGAAGCCGACCTGGCCGTTGCTGCCGGTCACCAGGAAGGTGGGAACGGACTTCGCCTCAGGCTGCATATTGCTTCGCCACCCAGTTCCGATACTCGCCGGACATCACGTCCCGCACCCAGCTCTGGTTGTCCAGGAACCACTGCACGGTCTTGCGCAGGCCTGACTCAAACGTCTCTGCCGGCTTCCACCCCAACTCGCGCTCCAGCTTGCGAGCGTCAATGGCATAGCGGCGGTCATGCCCCGGACGATCCTTCACGAAGGTAATCTGGTCGCGATACGAACCAGAGGCTTTGGGACACAGTTCATCCAGCAGGTCGCACAGCGTGTGCACCACATCGAGGTTGGTCTTCTCATTCCAACCGCCAACGTTGTAGGTCTCACCAAGTCGCCCCTTGGCAAGCACCTCACGTATCGCCGAGCAGTGATCGCGCACATAAAGCCAGTCGCGCACATTCAGGCCATCGCCATAGATCGGCAGCGGCTTGCCGGCCAGTGCATTGGCGATGATCAGCGGGATCAGCTTTTCCGGGAAATGGTAAGGACCGTAGTTATTGGAGCAGTTCGTCGTAATGACCGGCAAGCCGTAGGTATGGTGATACGCGCGCACCAGATGATCCGAGGCCGCCTTGGATGCCGAGTACGGGCTATTGGGCGCGTACGGTGTAGTTTCCGAGAACTGGGGATCGGTCTCGCTCAGCGAGCCAAACACCTCGTCGGTCGAGACATGCAGGAAGCGGAAGTCCGACTTGGCCTGCCCCTCGATGCTGCCCCAGTAAGCGCGAGCCGCTTCCAGGAGCGTGAAGGTACCAACGATATTCGTCCGGATGAATTCGCCCGGACCATAGATGGACCGGTCTACATGGCTTTCCGCCGCGAAGTGCACAACTGCACGCGGCTTGTAGGATTTGAAGAGCTTGTCCAGGGCATCACGGTCACAAATATCCGTTTGCGAGAACACATGCCGTGGATCGTCCTCGACCAACGCCAGCGTCTTCCGATTGCCCGCATAGGTGAGCTTGTCGACGTTCACGACCCCATCCGCCGACTTGTCGCCCAACCATGCCAGAACGAAATTGGCGCCAATGAACCCAGCGCCGCCTGTGACCAAAATATGCGACAAAACTGCTCCTTGCCTCGATATGTTTCGATGGCCCGACAAAAGCCGAGCGCCCACCTTGTCCTCTTCCTGGACGGCGGGGCGTTAAGTGCCTGCAGAAGTGGCGGTATTCTATCCGACGGAATGCCCTAACCTACATCCCCTCCCCCTCTTTTTGTAGCCTCATGTAACCATGCCACGGTATATCGGTCACAAAACTACAAATAGAAGCGAAATAGTTTTTCTCCGGTTCTGATGCCCAACAATAAAGTGCCTCTTTCGACACCTCATGCCGTCGGCGACCTACAAGGTTGTGCGGCCTCGCTGGACACCCTACTGGGCGAATTGCCGGCACAGCCAGCCCTCCGCTTCGTCGGCGACCTGGTCAACCGCGGCCCAGCCTCCCTCCAAACCCTCCGCGCCATCCGCGCCATGGGCAGCCGCACTGAAACCGTCCTCGGCAACCACGACATCCACCTCCTCGCCGTCGCCGCAGGCGTGCGCAAAAAAGGCAAATCCGACACCCTAGACGACATCCTCACCGCCCCCGATTGTGAGGACCTACTCACCTGGCTCCGCCACCGCCCCCTCGCCCTGCTAGAAAACAACTTCCTCCTGGTCCACGCCGGCGTCCTCCCCCAGTGGACCGCCACCCAAGTCATCGACCTCGCCCGCGAAGTCGAAGACCAACTCCAAGGCCCCAACTGGCAAGCCTTCCTCGCCGACATCTTCGGCAACGCCGCCAACCGCTGGCACGACGGCCTGCGCGGCATCGAACGCCACCGGGTGGTGGTCAATGCCCTCACCCGGCTGCGCTACTGCACTGTCGATGGCGTGATGGACTTCAAGACCAAGGAAGGCCTGGGCAAGGCGCCGGACGGGTTCATGCCGTGGTTCGACGTGCCGGGGCGGCGTACCGAGGATGTGACGGTGGTATGCGGCCATTGGTCGACGCTGGGCCTGGTCATGCGGCCGAACCTGATGGCGCTGGATACGGGCTGCGTCTGGGGTGGCAAGCTGACGGCGGCCCGGTTGGCACAGGATCCTGCCGAGCGGACCGTCGTTCAGGTTGATTGCCCGCAATATTGTGACCCGCTGGCCTGACTGGCAATCCCGCGTTGGCGGGGACGACAGGACGGCTAGCTGATGGCAGCGGAGGTTGGCTGGGGCACGCCGCCGGGCTCGACGGGGTGATTCAGCCGTCGGGCCGCAGCGGCAGCGTGTTCCGGCGCGCCCTGGCTAAGGTGGGCGACCACCTCCCTGGCGGAGTTCGCAAGCTCGCGGCGGTCACCCGAGGCCGACACCAGCGCAGGCCCGATCACCAGCCGGGCCTTGATCCGGGGTGCGCGCAAGACCGCTTCCAGCGACTGCAGCAGTGTGGTCTCGCCGATGTAGGCGGCGGCAAGCGTTGGTTGACCCGTAGCGGCATCGAGGTAGTTCAGCCCCAGGGGCTGCACGGGCAACCCGCCAGAAATCGGCGCCTGCATCAGGTTGGCGTGGAATGGCAGCACCTCGGTGCCGTCGGTCGTGGTGCCTTCCGGGAACACGCCGACGAGGTCGCCCTGCAGCATCACGTCGGTGATGTCGTGCAGCACGCGGTGGGCATCGCGTTTGCGCGCCCGTTCGATGAAGATCGTTCCCGTCTTGCCGCACAGCCAGCCGATCAGCGGCCAGTCGCGTATCTCCGACTTGGCGACGAAGCGCGCGGGCTGCCAGCTGTGGATGACATAGATATCCAGCCACGAAATGTGGTTGGAAACCACCATCGCGCCTTGGCGGCCGGCGCCGTGCGACGCCGTGCCAGTGGCGTCTACCACCTCGACCTCTACCCCGCAAATCCGCAACAACCGCCGCGACCAGCGGCGGATATGCCACTCGCGCGTGCGCACGCCCAGCCACGGGAACAGCAAGGCGCAGGTCACCAGCCCGCGCAGCAGGTGCAGCACCAGCACGGTCTTGCGCAGCCAGATCATGCGTGGGCGTGGTTTCCGTAGACGACTTGCCCGCCGACCAGGGTCATGCGGACCTTGCCTTCCATCTCGTAGCCGAGCCACGGCGAGTTCTTGCCCTGGCTCTTGATGGAGCGGCGGTCGACCTTCCAGACCTGCTTGGGATCGAACACGCACACGTCGGCGGCGCTGCCGACAGCGAGGGTGCCGGCCTTCAGGCCGATCACGCGGGCGGGCTCGGCGGTGATGCGGGCCAGTGCCTGGGCCAGCGGGACCTTATGCTCGGTGGCCCAGCGCAGGGTCAGCGGCAGCAGCAGTTCCAGGCCGGTTGCGCCCGGCGATGCCTCGGCGAACGGCAGCAGTTTCTCGTCGTCGTCCACTGGCGTGTGGTCGGAGCACAGGGCGTCGATGGTGCCGTCGACCAGCGCGGCGACGATGGCGTCGCGGTCGCGCGGGCTGCGCAGCGGCGGCGAGAAGCGCATCTGCGAGTTGAAGTAGCCGATATCCATGTCGGTCAGCGAGACGTGGTGGATATTGACGTCGCAGGTCACTTTCAGGCCTTCGCGCTTGGCCTGGCGCACCAGTTCCAGCCCGGCGGCGGACGACAGCCGGCACAGGTGCACGCGGGCGCCGGTGCTGCGCATCAGTTCGAAGATGGTGTGCAGGCGCACGGTCTCGGCGATCACTGACACGCCGGACAGGCCCAGGCGCGACGCCACCGCGCCGCTGGCGGCGACGCCGCCGCCCAGGAACGGGTCTTCCGGGCGCAGCCAGACGGTGAAGCCGAAGGTCTGGGCGTATTGCAGGGAGCGCAGCAGCACCTGGGTGTTGTGCACCGGGGCCTCGGCCTGGCTGAAGCCGACGCAGCCGGCCTCGGTCAGCTGGCTCATCTCGGTCAGGGTTTCGCCCTTCAGGCCCAGCGTCAGCGCGCCCAGCGGGTACACGTGGGTCTGGTTCAGGGTGCGGGCGCGGAACTTCAGCATTTCGACCAGGCCCGGTTCGTCGAGCACCGGATCTGTATCGGGCGGGCAGACCAGGCTGGTCACGCCGCCGGCGGTGGCGGCGGCCACTTCGGATTCGAGCGTGGCCTTGTATTCGTAGCCGGGCTCGCGCAGGCGCGCGGAGAGGTCGACCAGGCCGGGGCACACGATCAGGCCGCTGGCGTCGATGGTCTTGTTGGCGGTGAAGTCCGCCGGGGCGCTGCCCACGCCGACGATCTTGCCGGCGGCGATGTAGAGGCCCTGCGCGGCGTCGGTGTTGCTGGCCGGATCGATCAGGCGGCCGCCCTTGATGTGAATCTTCATAGCTTGGCTTGTCGTGTCGCTTGGCTGGTTCAGTGTGTTCTGGCTCGTGTCGCTCGACCGCGTCATTCGTCGACGCTCATTCGTCGCCGCTTATTCGTCGCTATTCCCGGCCACGATGCCCATCACCGCCATGCGCACGGCGATGCCGAAGGTCACCTGGTTCAGGATCACGGACTGCGGGCCATCGGCCACGGCGGAGTCGATCTCGACGCCGCGGTTCATGGGGCCCGGGTGCATCACGATGGCGTCGCGATTGGCCAGTGCCAGGCGCTCCGGCGTGAGGCCGTAGGCCTTGAAGTATTCCTGCGCCGACGGCAGCAGCGCGCCGCTCATGCGCTCGTTCTGCAGCCGCAGCATGATGACCACGTCCACGCCCTTCAGGCCCTCTTCCATGTTGTGGAAGACGCGCACGCCCATCTGCTCCAGCCCCGACGGCAGCAGCGTGCGCGGGCCGATGGCGCGCACTTCGGGCACGCCCAGCGTGGTCAGCGCGTGGATGTCGGAGCGTGCCACGCGCGAGTGCAGGATGTCGCCGACGATGGCCACCCTCAGGTTGGTGAAGTCCTTCTTGAAGTGCCGGATCGTGTACATATCCAGCAGGCCTTGCGTCGGGTGCGCATGGCGGCCGTCGCCGGCATTGATCACGTGCACGTGCGGCGCGACGTGCTCGGCGATCAAATAAGGTGCGCCCGAGCTGGCATGGCGCACCACGAACATGTCGGCGGACATGGCCGACAGGTTGTTGATGGTGTCCAGCAGCGACTCGCCCTTGCTGGTCGACGAGGCGTTGATGTTCAGGTTCAGCACGTCCGCCGACAGCCGCTTGGCGGCGATCTCGAAGGTGGTGCGGGTGCGGGTGGAGTTCTCGAAGAACAGGTTGAACACGCTCTTGCCGCGCAGCAGCGGCACCTTCTTGACATCGCGGTCTGAGTCGGACAGCGATACGAACTGGCTGGCGGTGTCGAGGATGTGCGTGATCATGTCACGCGACAACCCCTCGATCGACAGCAGGTGCTTCAGTTCGCCGTTCTTGGTGAGCTGCGGGTTGCGGAACGTCTTGGTCATGGCTGGTCGGGCGCGGGCAAAAAACGGGGGTGGTCTGGTCTCGGAGCTGGGGGTCAGGCGCGCACGGCGCGCCTGCGGCATTCGGGCGGGTTCAGCCGGTGGCGGAATCGGTAGGTTCGGTCGCAAAGGCGAATTGCGCGCCGGCGCCCTCGCCCTGGCGCGACAGCACCAGCGTGGTGCCGGGCGGCAGCGCCATCTCGGTGGCAGTCAGGTCGGCGGCAATGGGCAGCTGGCGCCCGCCGCGGTCGACCAACACGCCCAGCGCCACGCGCGCGGGACGGCCGTAGTCGAACAGCTCATTGACGGCGGCACGGATGGTGCGGCCCGTGGCCAGCACATCATCGATCAGCAGGATGTTGCGGTCATCCACCGAAAACGGCAGCGTGGTCGGCTGGGCCTGGCTGTGCAGGCCTTTCTTGGCATAGTCGTCGCGATGGAAGGCAACGTTGATCACGCCATGCTCGGGCAGTTTCAGGTCCGCGGCCAGCCGCGCGGCGATCCACGCGCCGCCTGAGTAGATGCCGGCCACCGACCAGCGCGCGCGCTCGGCCTCGGGGATCAACGCCTGGGCCTGGTCCAGCAGCTTGCGGTATAGCGACTCGGCGTCGGGAACGGAAATCTGCGTCATAGCGGGAATTGGTCGAAATACTGTTGCAGGATGATGCGGGCGGCCTCTGCATCGAGCTCGCCGCGGCGGGCACCGGCCATCGACGCGGCGCGCGAGGTATAGCGCTCGTCCACCCACTCCACCGGCAGGCCGAAGCGGCCATTGAGCTGGTTGCCGAAACGCCGTGCCAGCTTCATCGAGGGCTGCTCGCCGCCTTCGGGGTTGACCGGCATGCCGACGATCAGCTGCACCGGGTTCCACTCCTGGATGAGCGCCGCCACCGCCTCAAAGCGGCCTTCCACGGTGATATTGGGGAGGATGGTCAGCGCACGCGCCTCGCGCGTGATGAAGTTGCCCAGCGCGACACCGATCTTTTTTTCGCCATAGTCGAATGCCAGGACCGTGCCGTCGCGGGGCAGTTCACGCCCCACGGCATCAGGCATGCCCGGCCTCGCCGGACAGCATGGTGAAGTCGATGCCCAGCAGCCGGATGGCGGCGGCAAAGCGCTCGTCGGGCGGCACGCTGAAGATGATTTCGGGGTCGGCCTGGACCGTCAGCCAGCCATTGCGGCTGAGTTCTTCCTCCAGCTGGCCGGCACCCCAGCCGGAGTAACCCAGCGTCAGCAGGAAGCGGTGTGGGCCGCTGCCGTTGGCCACGGCCTCCAGCACGTCCTTGGAGGTGGTCATTTCCAGCCCGCCGGGCACGGCCAGCGACGACACATAGACGCCCACCGGGTCATGCAGCACGAAACCGCGCTCGGTCTGCACCGGGCCGCCGAAGTAGACCGGCTGGTGCGCGACTGGCTGGATTTCAAGCTTGAGGTCGATCTTGTCGAACAGCGTGGCCATGTCGATGTCGATGGGCCGGTTGATCACCAGCCCGAGCGCGCCACGGTCATTGTGTTCGCAGATATAGACGACGGAACCCGAAAAGGTCGGATCGGCCATGCCAGGCATGGCAATCAGGAACTGATTGGTCAGATTGATGGGTGCTTCGGGCTTCGCCATGCCTTGCATTTTATCAAATCGCCGGGGGTCTTCCGGAAAAGATTGGCGGGCGTTGCAGTGCAGCAATGAGCGCCCGGCCACGCTCTGGGGCTGCCGTTTGGCTCAGTCCTTGCCGGTCAGCGCCGCCAGTTCTTGCGCCGTCAGCCAGCGCCACTCGCCTTCGGCCATGGCCGGATCGAGCTGCAGGCCGCCAATGGCGCTGCGATGCAGCGCGCTGACATGGTTGCCGGCAGCCGCCACCATGCGCTTGACCTGATGATACTTGCCTTGCACCAGGGTCAGCCGCAGACTGCGTTCGCCGGTGATCTCGCACGCTTCTGCCGCGATCGGCGCCGGTTCGTCGAGCAGCTGCACGCCACTGCACAGCGCTTCGGCCTGCTCCGGCGTGACCGGCTCGGCAGTCGTCACTTCATAGATCTTGGGCACCTTGCGCTTGGGCGAGGTCTGGGCGTGGATGAACTGGCCATCGTCGGTCAGCAGCAGCAGCCCGGTGGTGTCGTGGTCCAGCCGCCCCACGGCCTGCACCTCGCGCTGGCGCAGCGGCACCGGCAGCAGGTTGTAGACGCTGGGATGATGGCGCGGGCGCTGCGAGCACTCATAGCCGGTGGGCTTGTTCAGCATCAGGTAGGCCTTGGTGCAGGCCAGCCATTCCTCGCCGTCGACGGTGAGCCGCAGGCCATCGACTTCAAACTGCGCGCGCGGGTTCTCGCACAGTTCGCCGTTGACCTCGACCAGCCCGGCGGCGATCAGGTCGCCGCAGTACCGGCGCGTGCCAAAGCCCTGGGATTGGAGGATGCGGTCGAGTGTCATGGATTGGAAAGTACGTAAGGATGGATGGTGGCTCGGGATGCCGTGCGGCACTCCTGCTTGCTGCCGCTGTTTGCCTGCTGTCGCTTTACTCCCCTCTCCCGCTTGCGGGAGAGGGGCAGGGGGTGAGGGCAGGCGGTGGCTAACCGCAGGCCTGGACTCCGTGGATACGCCGGCCCTCACCCCAACCCTCTCCCGCAAGCGGGAGAGGGAGCACACAATCGGTTAGTTTACGCGCGACCTGAAATCCTCAGGCCGCCAGCATCGCGCTCTCGCGATAATGCCGCTGCGCGTCGTCGAAGCGCTCGGTTTCCTCAAAGAGCCGCGCCAGCGCCAGGTGCGTGCGCACGCGCAGGCGGCGCTGCTGGTCGGGCTCGGCATATTTCAGCGCGCGCTCGAAGCTGGACTGGGCCTTGCCCCACAGCTTCTCGCCCAGGCACAACACACCCAGCGTGTAGTAGAGGTCGGCGTCGGCGGGATGCGCCGCCAGCCATTTCTCGGCCTGCTGGATCTGCGGCAGCGCGTGACCGGGCACGGCGCAATCGGCATAGCGCAGCACCAGGCGGCTGTCCCAGTTGACCTTGAGCGCGTCTTCGATGATGCGGCGGGCCTCGTTCTGCCGGCCCAGCGCCGCGAAGTAACGCGCCGCGGGCTCGGCGATGCGGGTGGCGCGGCGCTCGTCGGCGGACAGCGAGCGCCAGAACTCGGTCAGCGCGTCGGCGTCGTGGCGGCGCTCATCCAGCATGGCTTCGACGGCCATCTGCTTGAGCCGCAGCGCCAGCACCGGATGCAGTGCGTTGCGCTTTTCCAGCGAGCGCGCCAGGCGCAGCACCTCGGTCCAGTTCTTCAGGTGCTGGTGCGCGCGCAACGCGATGCGCTGCACGTGGATCTGGCGCGCACCCTGCGACTGCAACTGGGCGATGGTCTCCAGCGCGCCGTCGGCATCGCGGGCATCGACCAGCAACTCGGCCATCGACACCAGCCGCGCCTGTTCGCGCTCGGGGTCGGTGACCTGCGCCATCCAGGTGTCGCGCCGCTCGGTTTCCTGCATCCGGTGCGCGGCGCGGGCGCCGATCAGCGCGGCGGTCTGGGCCTGGTCGTCCCAGGACTGCGCCTCGCGCGCGGCGCGCTCGGCGCGGGCGAAGCGGCCGGCAAACAGGTTTTCGATCGACTCGCGCAGCGCCGCCTGTGCCTTGCTCATGCGGCTGCGCTCACGGTAGGCGGAAGCGCGGCGCGGCATGTCGGCCAGATGGCGAATGGTGGACATCACCGTCCACACCACGAAGAACAGCAGCAGCAGCAAGGCCAGCGCCAGGTTCAGCGACAGCTCGACGCGATATGGCGGATAGAACAGCACCACATTGCTGTGGTTGAACTGCGTGAACAGGGCCAGTCCGACGGCGCCGCCAAACAGGACCGCAACCCAGAACAGAAGGCGCATGGGCTTACTCCTTCTTCAGGGCATGCAGCGCGCCCAGGCTCTCGGCCATGGTCGGCAGCTGCACCGTGACCGCGCCGGCCTGCGCCTGCCGCAGCAGCGTCAGCACCCCCTGCACCCGGCGCGACTTGGTATCGAAATAGCGGCTGATCATCGCCTGCGCGGCGGCCAGGTCGTTGCGGAACACGGGTTCGTTACGCGACAGCAGTGCCAGGCGCGCGTTGAGCAGGCGCAGCTTGACGTTCTCGCGCAGGAACCAGCCCTGGTCGCCAGACAGCAGCAGCGCCTCGGCATCGTCGACCTTGCGGATGCGGACTACCTGTGCCAGTTCCTCGCGCAGGTAGTCCCACAGGCGGGTGAACCAGCCCGGACCCGTGCCGTTGGCGGCGGCCGGCGCGCTGGCGCCGTTGGCGGCGGCACCCTTGCGGGCGTCGGCTTCGCTACGCTCCAGCATGCGTTCGCTGGACAGCAGCGGCAGTGCGTCGACCTGGTTGATGGCCTCGTCCAGCTTGATTGCGGCGCCGGTCAGGTCGGTGTCGGGCACCGCCTTCATGCGCGCGACGTCGCGCGCGATCGCGCGGCGCAGCAGGTTGTATTGCGGCTTGTCGGCGCGCGCCAGGCGGGCGTCGGCGCTTTGCAGCGCGGCCAGCGCCACCTGCACGTTGCCGGTCAGCTGCAGTTGCTGGCCGGCACTGGTCAGCAGCTGCTGGATCTCGGCGATTTCCCAGTCGTCGCGGTTGCGCATCAGGTCCTGGTAGACCTGCTCCAGCGCCACCTGCTTGTCGCGGGTCTCGCCGACCTGGTTTTCCAGTGCACCGACCTTGGCCTGCAGTTCCTTGACCGTGTCCTGCGCGTTGCGGGTCAGCACGCGCGACTCCTGCACCAGCGCATCGTTGCTTTGCTGGCGGCGCGCCAGCTCGCCGGTGAGGTGGTCAACGCGCTGCTGCAGCCACCAGAAGCCGCCAGCAGTCGCCACCACCAGCACGGCGACAAGCGCCCACAACGCAGCGGACCGCCGTGTGGCTGCAATGGGAGCAGCGGGGGTAGCGGGGCCCGGCGCGGGCGCTGCTTGCGCCGATTGCGCCGATGCTGCGGAGGCCGCCGTGGGCGGCGGCGTAGCGGAGGAGGACGTGGTTTCTTGCGTCACGCGTTCGACCTTCGTTGACGTTGCGGGAACTGCTGCGTCCGGCACGGGGGCCGGCGGCGCTTCGGCTTTGGCGCTGGGCGGGCTGGCTTCGATTGCCGCGCTGGCCATGCTTGCCGGCGCCGGACCGGCATGGGCATCGGCCCACTGCAGGCACGCCGCCAGCAGGCCGGCATCGCCCGGGGCGGCGCGCAGGATATGGGGGAAGCCCAGCGCCAGCGCCTGTTCGGCGATTCTCGCATGCGGGGCGATGCACTGCACCTGCCGCAGGGTAGCGTCTTCCTCAGGCGACAGATGCTGGCGTGCCAGCGCGTCAAGGTTGCGCGCCGCTTCAGAACTGGTTAGGAGCCACGCATGCGGCGCCGCGCCGGGACGCAGGTTGTCGCGCACGGCCTGCCACTGCATGGCGCTGGGTTCGGGCAGCGTGCGCTGGTAGGCCTCGACGGCCTCGACCTGGGCACCGGCCTCGCGCAGGCGGTCGCCCAGCCAGTCGCGCCCGCCGTTGCCGCGGATGATCAGGACCGGCTTGCCTGCCAGCGCGGCGGGATCGAGCTGGGCCCACAGGGCCTCGGAGTCAAAGCGCAGCGCTTCGGCCTCCGGTGCGGCGTCATCGGCGCACTGCCCGTTCGCGGCAGCGCCCGCGGGCGCGATCACCCGGCACGCGGGCGGCGCGATGCCGCGCTCAGCCAGGGCCGCGACGCTGGCCGGCCCGACCACCGCCACCGGCACCTGCGCCGGCCATTGGGCCACGGCCGCGCCCTGCACGCCGGCCAGCGCGTCGAGCGCGTAGGCAACTGCATTGGGACTGACAAAGACCACCAGCGCAAAGGTGTCCAGCCGCGCCAGCGCCGCGCGCAGCGGCGCGTCGTCAGCGGCCGGGCAGATGGCCAGCAAGGGAAAGCTGAGTACGTCCAGGCCCGCGGCCTGCAGCGCCTCGGTCAGTTGCCGGGACTGCCCGGCGGGTCGTGTGACAACGACGGTCGGGCTGGGCATGGGGCAGCCTCAGGCAGGAGCTTGGGAGCCGGCAGGATCGCCAGAATCGGCCAGTGCCGCGAGGATGGCTTCGGCACCCTGCGCCAGCAGGTCGCGCGCGCAGGCCTGACCCAGCGCTTCGGCGGCAGCCAGGTCAGCAGCCGGTCCGGACGCGGCAGCGCGGATGGCGCGCGTGCCATCAGGCAAGGCGACAAAGGCGTCCAGCTTCAGCTGATCGCCTTCCCAGCGCGCGTGGGCGGCCAGCGGCACCTGGCACGAGCCGCCCAGCATGCGCGACACGGCGCGCTCGGCGGTCACGGCCAGCGCCGTCGGCTGGTGGTTCAGGGACGCCAGCCATTGCGCCAGCTCAGGGCGGTTCGCCGGGATCTCGATGCCGAGGGCGCCCTGGCCTGCGGCCGGCAGCGACACGTCGATCGGGATCAGCGCGCGGATGCGCTCGCCCAGGCCCAGGCGCTTGAGGCCGGCGGCGGCCAGGATGATGGCGCCGTATTCGCCGCGATCCAGCTTGCCCAGCCGCGTGTCCAGGTTGCCGCGCAGCGGCTTGATCACCAGTTGCGGATAGCGGCTGCGCAGCGCGGCTTCACGGCGCAGGCTGGAGGTGCCGACCACGGTGCCGGCCGGCATCTCGTCCAGCGAGGCGTAGGCGGAAGACACCAGCGCGTCGCGCGGATCTTCGCGTTCCATCACTGCGGTCAGGGCGAAGCCTTCAGGCAACTCCATCGGCACATCCTTGAGCGAATGCACCGCCAGGTCCGCCCGGCCTTCGTCCATCGCGAACTCCAGTTCTTTGACAAACAAACCCTTGCCGCCGACTTTGGACAGCGTACGGTCTAGAATCTGGTCTCCGCGCGTCGTCATGCCAAGAATGGACACGTCGCACGCCGGATAGTATTGTTGCAACGCAGCACGCACATGTTCTGCCTGCCACAGGGCCAGACGGCTCTCTCGGGAGGCAATAACGAGCTTTTGCGGAAGATTGCGAGACACGACAGCGGTAGAGGAAGACAGGGTGGCAGACGACATTCGTCTATGGTAGCACGCGACCCAATAGCCCCTCCGCACCAATAGATAAGCTTAGAGAAGCAGAACGAGGAGATTGCATGACGCAGCATGCTGCGCGCCCCAACGGCCGGCGGACCGCCCCGGCTGCGAAAGACCAAAGCCCTGCCCTCGGCGCCGGCCAAGGTGACGCAAACGGCGCATCCGCCACCGAATCGAAACGCCCCGCCACCCGCAGCGGGACCAAACGTTCCCCCAAGCCCAAGCTTTCCATCGTGTCGAGCAACGGAACCACCATCGCCCCCACCGCCCGCCGCACCGCCGACAAGGACGTGCCGCTGCGCGAGGACATCCGCTTCCTGGGCCGCCTGCTGGGCGAATGCCTGCGCGAACAGGAAGGCGACGCCGCCTTTGAGGTGGTCGAGACCATCCGCCAGACCGCGGTGCGCTTCCGCCGCGAGAACGACCGCGCCGCCGGCGCGGAGCTGGACCGCCTGCTCAAGCGCCTGTCGCGCGACCAGACCAACCAAGTCGTGCGCGCGTTCAGCTATTTCTCGCACCTGGCCAATATCGCCGAGGACCAGCACCACAACCGCCGCCGCCGCGTGCACGCGCTGGCCGGCTCGCCGCCGCAGGCGGGCAGCCTGGCCCACGCACTGGAGGCGATCGACGCCGCCGGCGTGACCGGCAAGCAGCTGCGCAAGTTCCTGGATGAGGCCCTGATCGTGCCGGTGCTGACCGCGCACCCGACCGAAGTCCAGCGCAAGAGTATTCTCGACGCCGAGCGCGAGATCGCCCGCCTGCTGGCCGAGCGCGACCTGCCGATGACCGCGCGCGAGCGCGAGCACAACACCGCGCAGCTGCGCGCCAAGGTCACCACGCTGTGGCAGACCCGCATGCTGCGCGATTCGCGCCTGACGGTGGCCGACGAGATCGAAAATGCGCTGTCGTACTACCGCACCTGCTTCCTGCGCGGCATCCCGCAGCTGATGAGCGAACTGGAAGAAGACATCGCCGCGGTGTTCCCGACCACGCGCAAGCGCAAGGGCACCCCGGGGGCGCAGCCGGCGCCGCTGGCCCCGTTCCTGCAGATGGGCTCCTGGATCGGCGGCGACCGCGACGGCAACCCCAACGTCACCGCCGAGACGCTGGAGCACGCCGCCAGCCAGCAGGGGCAGATGATCATCGACTGGTACCTGGATGAAGTCCATGCGCTGGGCGCGGAGCTGTCGATGTCCACGCTGATGGTCGACGCCAGCCCGGAACTGCTGGCGCTGGCCGAGCGCTCGCCCGACCACTCTGAGCATCGCGCCGACGAACCCTACCGCCGCGCGCTGATCGGCATCTACGCGCGCCTGGCCGCAACCAGCAAGGCGCTGACCGGCCACGCCGTGCCGCGCCGCCCGGTGGCGCCGGCCGAGCCCTATGACAGCGCCGAGGCCTTTGCCGCCGACGTGCAGCTGGTAATCGACTCGCTGCGCGCCAACCATGGCCAGGCGCTGGCCAATGGCCGCGTCGACGCGCTGGCGCGCGCCATCGGCGTGTTCGGCTTCCACCTGGCATCGGTCGACATGCGCCAGGTCTCGGACGTGCACGAGGCGGTCATCGCCGAGCTGTTCGCCGCCGCCGGCATCGCCGCCGACTACGCCAAGCTGCCCGAGCAGCGCAAGCTGGAACTGCTGCTGGCCGAGCTGCGCCAGCCGCGCCTGCTGACGCTGCCGTGGCATGAGTATTCTGAGCAGACCCGCAAGGAACTGGCGATCTTCGCCGCCGCGCGCGAGCTGCGCGCGCGCTATGGCAAGCGCATTGCGCGCAACTACATCATCTCGCACACCGAGACGCTGTCGGACCTGGTTGAAGTGATGCTGCTGCAGAAGGAATCCGGCATGCTGCAGGGCACGCTGGGCAGCAAGACCGACCCGGCGCGCATGGAGCTGATGGTGATCCCGCTGTTCGAGACCATCGAGGACTTGCGCAACGCCGCCGGCATCATGCAGTCGCTGCTGGACCTGCCGGGCTTCGACTCGGTGATCGCGCACCATGGCGTCGAGCAGGAAGTGATGCTCGGCTACTCGGACTCGAACAAGGACGGCGGCTTCCTGACTTCCACCTGGGAGCTGTACAAGGCCGAGCTGGCGCTGGTGCAGCTGTTTGAGCAGCGCCAGGTCAAGCTGCGCCTGTTCCACGGCCGCGGCGGCACCGTCGGCCGCGGCGGCGGCCCGACCTACGATGCCATTCTGTCGCAGCCGCCAGGCACCGTGAACGGCCAGATCCGCCTCACCGAACAGGGCGAGATCATCAACAGCAAGTTCGCCAACGCCGAGATCGGCCGGCGCAACCTGGAAACGGTGGTCGCCGCCACGCTGGAAGCGTCGCTGCTGCCGCAGCAGAACGCGCCCAGGGACCTCGACATGTTCGAGGCCGTGATGCAGCAACTGTCGGACCGCGCCTTCACGGCCTACCGCGACCTGGTCTACGAGACCCCGGGCTTCAAGGACTACTTCTTCGCCACCACGCCGATCACCGAGATCGCCGACCTGAACCTGGGTTCGCGCCCGGCCTCGCGCAAGCTGATGGACAAGAAGCACCGCCGCATCGAAGACCTGCGCGCGATTCCGTGGGGCTTCTCGTGGGGCCAGTGCCGGCTGCTGCTGCCGGGCTGGTACGGCTTCGGCAGCGCGGTCAAGTCGCTGCTGGACAGTGCGCCGGACGACAAGGCGCGCAAGCTGGCCGTGACCACCCTGCGCCGCATGGTCAAGACCTGGCCGTTCTTCTCGACGCTGCTGTCCAATATGGACATGGTGCTGGCCAAGACCGACCTGGCCGTGGCCTCGCGCTACGCGCAGCTGTGCGACGACGCCGCGCTGCGCCGCAACGTGTTCAACCGCATCAGCAAGGAATGGCACCTGACCTGCGAGATGCTGACACTGGTCACCGGCCACCAGGAACGGCTGGCGGATAACCCGCTGCTGGCGCGCTCGATCAAGAACCGCTTTGCGTATCTCGATCCGCTGAACCACTTGCAGGTCGAGCTGCTCAAGCGCTTCCGCTCGGCCAAGGATGGGGATGACATCCGGGTGCGGCGCGGCATCCACCTGACCATCAACGGGGTCGCGGCGGGCCTGCGCAATACGGGCTGATTGGCGTCAGAGTGCTGCCGGTTTGCTCCTCTCTCCCGCATGCGGGAGAGAGGAGCGTCCACATCGGGCGGCAGCTTTTTCAAATGGCGCCAGTCCGACCCCTCACCCCACAAACGCCCCCGGCACCGGATCTTCACCCAGCGCGTGCAGCAGCACCGCCCAGTGCATCGCCTCGTCCCCGAGGATGCTGCCGGCGGCGCGGGTCAGTTCGCGGTTGTAGAAGTTCGGCAGCACACCCAGGTAGGCGGCGGTGGCGCCCTTCTCCAGCCCCGCTGCAAAGCGCAGCACATCGGCCTGGGTCTTCAGCTTTTCAGTCGGGAAGGTGTATTCCGACGCCTTCTTCGCCACCACCGGCGTGCCGCCCAGCTTCGACACTGTCCCAGCCAGCACCTGCGCGTGCGCCTTGTGGTGGTCCTGGAACTTGACCGCGGTGGCAAGCACCGGCTTTTGCAGCAGGCCGCTTTCCGCGCCGACCTGATAGGCGGCGATCGCCTGGTATTCCAGTCCCAGCGCGGTGTTCAGGATATTGATGTCGTCCCTGGTGCTGCCCGACTGGGTCTGCGCCCAGGCTGGCATGGACTCGCCAAGGCTGATGACGGCCAGCGAGCCCAGCGCGAACAGCCCCGGCACCTTCAGCAGCCCGCGGCGGCGCGC
Source organism: Cupriavidus sp. CP313 (assembly GCF_054072015.1). Classification (NCBI taxonomy): domain Bacteria; kingdom Pseudomonadati; phylum Pseudomonadota; class Betaproteobacteria; order Burkholderiales; family Burkholderiaceae; genus Cupriavidus; species Cupriavidus sp. CP313. The sequence goes on from NZ_JBSVZB010000005.1 coordinate 353,020, forward strand.
ATCGGGCGCGGTCACAATGCGGTCAAGGGAATCGGTCGGATCTGTCGTGCCGGCAGTCGTGCGCATTCGTTCCATGATGTTCTCCTGTGTGGGATCAACGGCGCCGCGGCCCGCAGCCCGGGGCCGCCATCGTGCGCCTGCCACCTGATACGCACGCCGGCGCCAATCGGATGCAAGGTCGTGCCTATAATCCGGCAACACCCTTTCGCGAGACGCCCCGGTGCCCCCTTCTCCGGTGTCCCCTTCCGCCGAAACCTACGCCGCGCCGCCCGGCGCCGAGCGCCTTGCGGCCCTGCTCCAGGCCGTGGCCATCGGCGACCGGCAGGCGCTGCGCGGCCTCTATGACCTCACCGCGACGAAACTGTTTGGCCTTGCGCTGCGTATCACTGGCAGGCGCGATTGGGCGGAGGATGTCGTGCAGGAAAGCTTTGTCAGCATCTGGCACCACGCCGGCGACTACCGGCCGCACCTGGCCGCGCCGATGACCTGGATGACCGCGATCGTGCGCAACCGCGCGCTGGACTGCCTGCGCCGGGCAACCGCGGCGCGCGTCGGGCAGACTGTCGAGCTTGACGAAGACCTGGGCGAATGGCTGGCCGACGACACGGCCGGGCCCGCGGAACTGGCCGATGCCAGCCAGCAGGCACGCGCGCTCAACCGCTGCCTGCAGCGCCTGGAGCAGCCGCAGCGCCAGGCCATCATGCTGGCCTACCTGCAGGACCTGAGCCACGCCGAGCTGGCCGCCCGGCTGCGCGCGCCGCTGGGGACGGTCAAGTCCTGGATCCGGCGCGGCCTGGAGCGGCTGCGCAGCTGCATGGAGGGCGCGGCATGAAGCTGGCCAGCCATCCAGACCTGCTCGACCGCATCGCCGCGCAGTACGCGCTGGGGGTGCTGCGCGGCGGCGCACGGCGCCGCCTGGAACAACTCGCACGCGAAGAACCCGCGGTGCGCGCCGCGATCCACCGCTGGCAGGCGCGGCTGGCGGGCGTGGCCGAGCTGCAGGCGGCCGCCGAGCCGGTCGACAAGGTGTGGTGCGGGATCGAGGATCGCCTCGGCTGGAAGGTGGCCGATCCGGCCAGTCAGCCGGGCCGCCCGGCCCGTGACACCCGCCCCACTGACGGCTGGTGGCAGCGCCTGTGGTCGGCCCCGGTCTTCTGGCGTGGCGCCGCGGCGGCAATGGCCATGGTGGCGGTGCTGGGCGTCGGCATCGGCATCCAGCTGGCCCGGCAGGATCAGACAGCGCCGGCCGAGGTCGTCGCCGTGCTGAACGACGACCGTGCCCAGCCTGCGATGCTGGTGTCGTGGGACGCCGGCGCACGCAGCCTGATCGTGCGCCGGCTGGATCACCTGGCCCTGAGCGACCAGCAGGTACTGCAGTTGTGGGCGCTGCCTGCGGGCGGCAAGCCGCAGTCGCTGGGCGTGATCGGCCGGGCACCCGAAGCCCGGCTGGCGCTGGCGCAGCTGCCCGCGGCGGTGCCCGCGCTGGCGGTCAGCATCGAGCCGCCGGGCGGCTCGCCCAATGCCGATGGGCCAAGCGGCCCGGTGGTATTCAAGGGGCCTGTGATCCACAGCCGGCTCTGATGAACGGCGCTGCCGTGCCGGCCAGCGCCGCCAGCGGGCCGGCGGGCGATATAATCGCCGTTTCCCAATTTCTCGCGCCCGCCGCCGCCCACACGCCGGCGCCTGCCCGCGCGAGCCACTGCAGCTGACGTCCATGTCCACCTCCCAACTTGCCAAGAAAGGCGAAGCCTGGTCCGCCCGCTTCTCCGAACCGATGTCCGACCTGGTGAAGCGCTACACCGCCTCGGTGTTCTTCGACAAGCGCCTGGCCCTGTTCGACATCCAGGGCTCGCTGGCCCACGCGGCCATGCTGGCAAAGCAGGGCATCATCGCCGAGGCCGACCGCGCCGAGATCGAGCGCGGCATGGCGCAGATCAAGGCCGAGATCGAGGCCGGCGGCTTTGAATGGAAGCTGGACCTGGAAGACGTCCACCTGAATATCGAAGCGCGCCTGACCGCGCTGGTGGGTGATGCCGGCAAGCGCCTGCACACCGGCCGCTCGCGCAATGACCAGGTCGCCACCGACATCCGCCTGTGGCTGCGCAGCGAGATCGACAACATCATCGTGCTGCTGGGCGCGCTGCGCGCCGCGCTGCTGGACCTGGCCGAACAGAACGCCGACACCATCCTGCCCGGCTTCACCCACCTGCAGGTGGCGCAGCCGGTGACCTTCGGTCACCACCTGCTGGCCTACAACGAGATGTTCACGCGCGATGCCGAGCGCATGGCCGACTGCCGCAAGCGCGTCAACCGCCTGCCGCTGGGCGCCGCCGCGCTGGCCGGCACCAGCTACCCGATCGACCGTGAGTTCGTGGCGCAGCAGCTGGGCTTCGACGGCGTGTGCCGCAATTCGCTGGACGCCGTGTCGGACCGCGACTTCGCCATTGAATTCTGCGCCGCCGCCGCGCTGGTGATGACGCACGTGTCGCGCTTCTCGGAAGAACTGGTGCTGTGGATGAGCCCGCGCGTGGGCTTTATCGATATCGCCGACCGCTTCTGCACCGGCAGCTCGATCATGCCGCAGAAGAAGAACCCGGACGTGCCCGAGCTGGCGCGCGGCAAGACCGGCCGCGTCAACGGCCACCTGATCGGCCTGCTGACGCTGATGAAGGGCCAGCCGCTGGCGTACAACAAGGACAACCAGGAAGACAAGGAGCCGCTGTTCGACACGGTCGATACCGTCGTGGACACGCTGCGCATCTTTGCCGACATGGTGCCGGGCATCACCGTCAAGCCGGAAGCGATGCGCGCCGCCGCGCTGCAGGGCTACGCCACTGCCACCGACCTGGCCGACTACCTGGTCAAGAAGGGCCTGCCCTTCCGCGACGCCCACGAAGCCGTGGCCCACGCGGTGCGCGCCTGCGACAGCCGCCAGTGTGACCTGGCCGACCTGAGCGTGGCCGAGCTGCGCGAGGTCTCCGGCCTGGGCGACAAGGCCGCGCTGATCGGCGACGACGTGCACGCGGTGCTGACGCTGGAAGGCTCGGTCGCCGCGCGCGACCATATCGGCGGCACGGCGCCGGCGCAAGTGCGCGCCGCCATCGCGGCCGCACGCGCGGCGCTGTAATACCGGGCAGCGCTGTAAGTTTCGCGTAAGTTTTACGCAAGAAGAAGCCACCGTGGCGCGAGCCCGGTGGTTTTTTCTATTGGTGTTCCCCATTCTGGCGCAATCTCGTCGCCCCCGTAGGTAGTAGCCCCTAGCGCCTGCGAATTTTGTTACAGATAAACTAATCGCCGCAAAAACCGGGGAGACAACCCATGTATTACTTGCTTGGTCTGTCACGACAGATCGACAGGTTGAATCAGCACACTGGCAGGCTTGCAAACATCATGATCCTGCTGTCGTGCCTGATCAGCGCAGGCAACGCCCTTCTGCGCTATGGCTTCAACTTGAGCGATAACTGGCCACTCGAACTGCAGTGGTACATGTTTGCCATCGCCGTGATGTTCGGCACCTCCTACACCTTCCAGCGCAATGAGCACGTGCGCGTAGACCTGATCTACGGCAACGTCTCGGAACGCGCGCAGCACTGGATCGACATCTTCGGCATCGTCGTGTTCCTGCTGCCTTCAACCATCNACTTGAGCGATAACTGGCCACTCGAACTGCAGTGGTACATGTTTGCCATCGCCGTGATGTTCGGCACCTCCTACACCTTCCAGCGCAATGAGCACGTGCGCGTAGACCTGATCTACGGCAACGTCTCGGAACGCGCGCAGCACTGGATCGACATCTTCGGCATCGTCGTGTTCCTGCTGCCTTCAACCATCCTGTTCACCTGGTTGTCGTGGGAATCGCTGTTTCTGCCCTCGTGGCGCATCCTCGAGCAATCGGGCAATTCCGGCGGGCTGCCGCGTTACCCGATCAAGCTGGTGGTGCCCGTCGGCTTCGCCTTGCTGACGCTGCAGGGCGTGTCCGAACTGATCAAGCGCTTCGCCGCCCTCAAGGGCCTGGTGCGCATCGAATCCAAGTACGAGAGGCCGGTTCAATGATTCCGTTGGAATATATGCCGCCGATGATGTTCGGCGGCCTGGTGCTGTTCATGCTGATCGGCTTCCCGGTCGCGTTCTCGCTGTCGGCGGTGGGCCTGGCCTTCGGCTTCCTGGCGATTGAATGGGGTTACTTCCCGGCCAGCTTCCTGCAAGCCGTACCCAGCCGCGTGTTCGGCAGCGTGCTGGCCAACGAGTTGCTGCTGGCGATCCCGTTCTTTACCTTCATGGGCGCCATCCTGGAGAAATGCGGGCTGGCCGAGGACATGCTGGACTCCATGGGCCAGCTGTTCGGCCCGGTGCGCGGCGGCCTGGGCTACTCGGTGATCCTGGTCGGCTTTATCCTGGGTGCGATCACCGGCACGGTGGCCGCACAGGTAATCGCCATGGCGATGATCTCGCTGCCGGTGATGATGCGCTACCGCTACAACATGAAGTACGCCACCGGCGTGCTGGCCGCATCGGGCACCATCACGCAGCTGGTGCCGCCATCGCTGGTGCTGGTGGTGCTGGCCGACCAACTCAAGACTCCGATGGGCAGCGCCGACGTGGGCAGCATGTACCTGGGCGCCTGGGGCCCGTCGGTGATCCAGATCGGGCTGTTTGCGCTCTACACCTTCTTCCTGACGCGCTTCAAGCCCGACTGGCTGCCGCCGGTTCCCGCCGAAGCGCGCACCCTGCGCGGCTGGGCGCTGTGGCGCAAATGCCTGCGCGGCATCATCCCCTGCGCGGTGCTGATCTTCCTGGTGCTGGGCACCATCATGCTGGGCATTGCCACGCCGACGGAATCCGGCGCCATGGGCGCGGTCGGCGCACTGGTGCTGGCCGTGATCCGCGACAAGGCCTTTAGCCGGATCGACCGCCAGATCTACCGCGTCGGCATCGCCGCCACGCTGGTGGCCGCGGCGGTGGGCTTCTTCGCCTTCGGCTCGCACGTGTTCCGCATCCCGCTGGCGGTGGTGTACATGGTCATCCTCTGGCTGCTGCTGCGCGCCGGCCAGATGACCGAGCTGCGCCTGCTGATCGTCGAAGCCTACCAGTCCACCGCGCGCCTCACCGCGATGGTGGTGTTCATCCTGATCGGCTCCACCTGCTTCTCGGTGGTGTTCCAGGGCGTGGACGGCGGTGCGTGGGTGGAACACCTGTTCACCTCGCTGCCGGGCGGCTGGATCGGCTTCCTGATCGTGGTGAACCTGTTCATCTTCTTCCTGGCCTTCTTCCTGGACTTCTTCGAGATCGCCTTCATCGTGGTGCCGATGCTGGCGCCGGTGGCGGTCAAGGTGCTGGCGCCGGTGGTGGCCGACTCCATGGGCGGCAACCCGGAGGCCGCGGCGACGGCGGCGTTGGTGTGGTTCGGCGTGATGCTGTGCGTGAACATGCAGACCTCGTTCATGCACCCGCCGTTCGGCTTCGCGCTGTTCTACCTGCGCGGCATCGCCCCGAAGGAAGTGAAAAGCTCCGACATCTACTGGGGCGCCCTGCCCTGGGTGGGCCTGCAACTGGTGATGGTGCTGCTGGTGATATTCTGGCCCGGCATGGTGACCGGATTGCTCGACAAGGGCTCGCTGCGCCATAGCAACGCGGCGGAAGTCAGTATCCCGCTTGGCGGGGAACCCGAGAAACCGGCGTCGGCGCCAGGAACGGCCACCGCGCCGGGTTCGCTGGAACTGCCGGGCGCGGCGCCGGCACCTGAGCCCGCGGCACCACAGTTCGAGTTCGAAAAGAAGAACTGATCGGATAGTCGATCCAAGGCCCCGCAGCAATGCGGGGCCTTTTCATTGGTGCGGGTCCGCTCCTGCGCCGGCGTGCGATTGCGAATCGGCTCATCGACCGGCGCGCTTGCGCGGCCCAGACTGGCCCTGTGTTCTGCGAACCGACCCCAGGAGAGCCACCATGCAAATCACCACACCCTTCGACCGACCGGCACGGCAACGATGCACCGCCTGCCATCGATACGTGACCGCCGTACTGATAACAATGCTATCATCCCTCCATCCGATGGTGAGGAGGTCAAGATGGCAACACTACTCGTTCGTGGCATCGATGAATCCCTGGTCCAGCGCCTGCGCGAGCGGGCCGTCGCCAACGGCCGCAGCGCCGAGGCCGAGCACCGCGCCATCCTGGCGCAGGCGCTGGGCGGCACGCGCCGGCGCAGCTTTGCCGAGGTGCTGGCCAGCATCCCGGACGTCGGGCAAGACACCGACTTCGAGCGGACCCAGGATCCGGGCGAGGCGCCGCGTGTATTTGATTGACACCAACGTCATCAGCGAGACGCGCAAGCGCGAGCGCGCCAACCCCGGCGTGCGCTCGTTCTTCCGGCAGGCGGCGCGGGAAGGTGCCGCGCTCTACCTGTCGGCGCTGACCGTGGGCGAGCTCCAGCGCGGCGTTGCGCTGATCCGCCATCGCGGCGATACGGCGCAGGCCGCGGTGCTGGAGCAATGGCTGGCGACCGTGCTGGAGGACTTTGGCCGGCAGGTGTTGCCGGTCGATGCCGACGTCGCCCAGGTCTGGGGCCAGCTGCGCGCGCCGCGGCCTGAGCATGCACTGGACAAGTTCATTGCCGCCACCGCGCTGATCCACGACCTGACCATTGTTACGCGCAATGTGGAGGACTTCCGCGGCACGGGCGCGATGCTGCTGAATCCGTTCACCTAGTCCAAAAAGAAGAAAGGGCCCCGCATAGCGGGGCCCTGCTCACGTCGGTGTGACGCAGACTGGCGCTCAGCCGTCCTGCTTCACGCAGTCGACAAAGTACGCCTTCTTGCCGTCGACCTCGTCCTCGACCAGGCCGTGGATGTCGGTCTCGAAGCCAGGGAACAGCTTGTTGAACTCGCGCGCGAACTTCAGGTACTGCACGATGGTGCGGTTGAAGCGCTCGCCCGGAATCAGCAGCGGAATGCCCGGCGGGTACGGCGTCAGCAGGATGGCGGTGACGCGGCCTTCCAGGTCGTCCACCGGCACGCGCTCGATCTCGCGGTGGGCCATCATGGCCCAGGCGTCCGACGGCTTCATCGCCGGCTCCATGTCCGACAGGTACATCTCCGTCGTCACGCGCGCCACGTCGTTGGCCTTGTACACGCTGTGGATCGCATCGCACAGGTCACGCAGGCCCATGCGCTCGTATTGCGGATGCTTGGCGACGAATTCCGGCAGCACGCGCCACAGCGGCTGGTTCTGGTCGTAGTCGTCCTTGAACTGCTGCAGCTCGGTCACCAGCGAGTTCCAGCGGCCCTTGGTGATGCCGATGGTGAACATGATGAAGAACGAGTACAGCCCGGTCTTCTCGATGATGATGCCGTGCTCGGCCAGGTACTTGGTGACGATGGCCGCCGGGATGCCGCGTTCGCTGAACTCGCCGTCCACGTCCAGGCCCGGGGTGATGATGGTGGCCTTGATCGGGTCGAGCAGGTTGAAGCCGTCGGCCAGGTCGCCGAAGCCGTGCCAGCGCTCGTTGGCCTTGAGCATCCATTCTTCGCGGTCGCCGATGCCGTCTTCGATCAGCGCGTCCGGGCCCCATACCTTGAACCACCAGTCGCCGTTGTTGCCGGCCTCGTAGTCGCCCTCGACCTTGCGCATGGCGCGGCGGAAGTCCAGCGCCTCCTGGATGCTTTCTTCCACCAGCGCGGTGCCGCCCGGCGCTTCCATCATCGCCGCGGCCACGTCGCACGAGGCGATGATCGAGTACTGCGGGCTGGTCGAGGTGTGCATCAGGTACGCCTCGTTGAAGCGGTAGCGGTCCAGCTTGCGCGTCTCGGAGTCCTGCACCAGGATCTGCGAGGCCTGCGACAGGCCCGCCAGCAGCTTGTGCGTGGACTGGGTGGCGAACACCAGCGCGTCCTTGCTGCGCGGGCGGTCCTTGCCGATCGCGTGCATATTGCGATAGAAGTCGTGGAACGCCGCATGCGGCAGCCAGGCTTCATCGAAGTGCAGCGTATCGATCTCGGCTGCCAGCATTTCCTTGATCTGCTCGGCGTTGTACAGCACGCCGTCGTACGTACCCTGGGTGATGGTCAGGATGCGCGGCTTCTGGTTCTTGGCCTTGCTGGCGAACGGGTGGTTGGCGATCTTCTTCCTGATCGTCTCCGGATCGAACTCGCTCTTCGGGATCGGGCCGATGATGCCGTAGTGGTTGCGCGTAGGCATCAGGAAGACCGGGATCGCGCCCGTCATCATGATCGCGTGCAGGATCGACTTGTGGCAGTTACGGTCCACCACCACGATATCGCCCGGCGCCACATTGGCATGCCACACCATCTTGTTCGAGGTGGAGGTGCCGTTGGTGACGAAATACATGTGGTCGGAGTTGAAGATGCGCGCGGCATTGCGCTCCGACGCCGCCACCGGACCGGTGTGGTCCAGCAGCTGGCCCAGCTCGTCGACCGCGTTGCAGACGTCGGCGCGCAGCATGTTCTCGCCGAAGAACTGGTGGAACACCTGGCCCACCGGGCTCTTCAGAAACGCCACGCCGCCCGAGTGCCCCGGGCAGTGCCACGAGTACGAGCTGTCCTGCGCGTACTCGATCAGCGCCTTGAAGAACGGCGGCGCCAGCGTGTCGAGGTAGACCTTGGCTTCGCGGATGATGTGGCGCGCCACGAATTCCGGCGTGTCCTCGAACATGTGGATGAAGCCGTGCAGCTCGCGCAGGATATCGTTGGGGATATGACGCGAAGTGCGGGTCTCGCCGTACAGGAAGATCGGCAGGTCGGAGTTGCGGCGGCGTACTTCGGCGACAAAGGCGCGCAGCTTCTCGATGGCGGCGGCTTCGGGCTGGTCGTCGTCGCGCACGAACTCGTCGTCGTCGATCGACACGATAAAGCTCGAGGCGCGGCTCGACTGCTGGGCAAACGAAGTCAGGTCGCCGTAGCTGGTCAGGCCCATCACCTCCATGCCTTCTTTCTCGATTGCTTCGGCCAGCGCGCGGATGCCCGAACCGGAGATGTTCTCGGAGCGGAAGTCTTCGTCAATGATGATGACGGGGAAGCGGAATTTCATCAGGCATCCTTGATGGAAAGCAGGACATAAAGGACTTGAGCCACATGGCCGGCGGGAGGTTCCCCGCAGCGGCGACATGTGGCTCTGACGTCAGGTGTGGCGGCCATTCTCGGGACCAGCCGTTCCGGCAAACGCCGGCATTGTAATGCGCTCAGGCCTTCGGCAGTGTGACACCGTGCTGACCCTGGTACTTTCCGCCCCGGTCGCGGTACGAGGTCTCGCAGACTTCGTCGCTCTCGAAGAACAGCACCTGGGCGCAACCCTCGCCGGCGTAGATCTTGGCGGGCAGCGGCGTGGTGTTGGAGAACTCCAGCGTCACATAGCCTTCCCACTCCGGCTCGAACGGCGTCACGTTGACGATGATGCCGCAGCGGGCATAGGTGCTCTTGCCCAGGCAGATGGTCAGCACGCTGCGCGGGATCCGGAAGTACTCCATCGTGCGCGCCAGCGCGAACGAGTTGGGCGGGATGATGCAGACATCGCCCTTGAAATCCACGAACGACTTCTCGTCGAAATTCTTCGGATCGACGATGGTGCTGTTGATATTGGTGAAGATCTTGAATTCGTCGGCGCAGCGGATGTCGTAGCCGTAGCTCGAGGTGCCGTACGAAACGATCTTGCGCCCGTCCTGCTCCCGGACCTGGCCTGGCGCGAACGGCTCGATCATGCCGTGCTGCTCCGCCATGCGGCGGATCCACTTGTCGGATTTGATGCTCATAAGGTTGGGAGGGTAAACACACTGGCTCGGAGTGCGCCGCATTGTACAACCAATCGGCGCCCACCCCTGCAAGCAAACGCAAGCAGCCAAGTGTCGCTTACGCCACCGCGTCTTCAGGCAGCCGGTGGCGGAAGCGCTCGCGCCCGGTGTAGAGCAGGAAGTGCTTGCCGGTGCAGCGCGCAAACAGCGTCAGGTTGACGCGCCGGGCCATCTGGTAGCCCATCTGCGTCACGCCCGAGCGCGACAGCAGGAACGGGATGCCCATCTGCGCGCCCTTGATCACCATCTCGGAGGTCAGGCGCCCGGTGGTGTAGAAGATCTTGTCGGCGCCCGTCATGCCTTCCAGCCACATGCGTCCGGCAATGGCGTCCACGGCGTTGTGGCGGCCCACGTCCTCGATGAACATCAGCAGCTCGGTGCCCTGGAACAGCGCGCAGCCGTGCACGGAGCCAGCCTGCTTGTAGACCGACTGCTGCAGCCGGATGGTGTCGATGATGCCGTACAGGGTGTCCTGGTCCAGCGTGGCGCCCACCGGCAGGCGGATGTTGTCGACCTCATCGAGCAGCGAGCCGAACACGGTGCCTTGCCCGCAGCCGGTGGTCACCACGCGGCGCGCGGTGCGTTCCTCGATGCGGTCCACGCCATTGCGCGTGGTCACGGCAGCCGACTCGGTTTCCCAGTCGACCTGCACCGCGGCGATGTCTTCGATCGATTCCACCAGCCGCTGGTTGCGCAGGTAGCCCAGCACCAGGTGCTCGGGCGCGCCGCCCAGGGTCATCAGCGTGACCAGCTCGCGCTTGTCGAGGTAGACCGTCAGCGGACGCTCGCCCGGCAGGTAGGCCGCGCGCACGCGGCCCTGCTCGTCGACGACTTCAACCTCTTCGATCAGGGGAACGGCTGCCTGGGTAAGCTCGGGACGCAGGGTCATGACGAGGGGCTCGGGACTGCTGGTGAGGGCCCCGCGCCGCGCGCGGCGTGCATGGGGCTGTGGTTACGGCGCCTTTGCAGGGGATTGTACCGCGCCGGCCGCGGCCGGTTTGGCGTCGGCCGCGGTGCTTGCCACGGCTGGCGCCGGGGCAGCAGGCGCAGCGGCAGTCGGCGCCACAAACGGGCCCGGATCGGCACACGCGGCGGTCTGCGACGGCGCGCGGGCTTCCTGGCCGTGGGCCTTGCGCTCGGCGAAGTAACGCGCCGCGGTCTTGTCCTGCGCGCGGCACAACTGGTAGGCGGCGACCTTGTCGGCCCAGGCGGCGCGCGCCTTGGTCTCGGCGGCCTTGGCCTGCTGGGCCTCGGTCGGCGGCGGCAGCTTGGCCAGCGCGCCGGTGGCAAGGGTGGCGCCCGCGCACAGGGCAACCAGCGTCAGGGTGCGTGTCATCGTCATGGTGGGTTCCGCATGGTCTGGTTGGCGCCGGCCTCAGGCTTCGCCCGGGGTATGCCGGGTGTTGCGCCCCGCGGCGGCTTCCGGGCTGGCCGAACGCTGGGCCGGGATCTTGCCGGACTTGATGTCGTCGTACCAGTGCTCGTGGTGCTCCTTGGCCCAGGCCTCGTCCACCCAGCCGTCGCGCATGGCGCGGTAGGCGCCTTCCATGCCGACAGTGCCCATGTAAATATGGCCGCACGCCATCGCGATCATCAGCACGGCCGAGATCCCGTGGATCACGTTGGCGATCTGCATGGTCGAGCGGTAGTAGTCCATGCCCGGCACGATCATGTCCAGCACCCAGCCCGACGCCGACAGCACCAGCCCGAACACGAACACGCCGATCCAGAACCACATCTTCTCGCCGGCATTGAAGCGCCCGCTCGGCACATGCTTGCCGGACGCCAGCCCGCCAAGGCTGGTCACCCAGCGCACGTCGTCGCGGTTGGGCAGGTTGTCGCGCACGAACACCACGAAGCCCACGATCACCGACAGCGTGAAGATCGGGCCGATCACGTTGTGCAGGTTCTTCAGCACGTAAGTCAGCCAGCCGAACAGCATGTGGCCCATCAGCGGCAGCAGGAAATACTTGCCCAGCAGCAGCACGATGCCCGACACCGCCAGCACCACGAACGAGATCGCCATGGTCCAGTGGGCAATGCGCTCAAGCGGGGTGAAGCGCTCGATCATGCGGCCGGTGCGCGGCGTGCGCAGCGGGATGGTGCCGCGCCACAGGAAGAAGCCCAGGATGGCAAGCGGCACCACCAGCAGCAGCCAGCCGCCCCAGACGGTGATGACGCCGTTGCGGAACAGGCGCCATTGCTGCCCGGTGCGCTGGATCAGCACGCCGGCTTCCTTGTCGGGCAGGCTGCTGTAGTGGCGCTGGTCGGAATTGACCTCGCGCCAGACCGGGGCGTTGTTGCCGGGCTGCGTGATGGTGCGCTGCTGCTGCGACTGCGCCTCGGCGGCGATATCGCGGCGTGGCACGTTGAAGATGTTTTCCGACGCGATGCCGGCCAGCGGCTGGACCGGATGCGTGGCCGGGTTGTTGGTGTCGGCATTGGCCTGGGCGGCGGCCGGTGCCGGCGGTGCCGAGGCCGGCGCCTGTGCGGCGACGGTGCCGGCCATGGCCAGCAGCAGCAGCGCCAGGGCGCCGGCGCTCAGCCAGCGCCGCCAGCCTGCGCGGCATGCATTCTGCGACGGCGTCATGTGCGCTCCTTCGGATCGTCGAGGGCCAGCGCCCGGCTGCCGGGGCGGCCCAACTGCAGCGCCTTCATTGCGTGCGGTTGTACTCATTCTGCAACTGGTTGCGCTGGCGGATCTGGTTGTCCCAGCTGGTCTTGTCGCCCGCGGTCCAGCCCTTGGCCACGAACGGATCGCCCGGGGCGCCCTGATAGGCCTGGGCGTCAGCCTTGCGGTGCGACGGGCCGATGGTCTGCGGCTTCTCGCCGCAAGCTGCCAGCAGCACGCCGCACAGCGACAGCAATGCAACAACGCGGACGCGGTTCATGACGCTTGCCCTCCCGGGGCCGCGGGTGCGGCCGGTGCAGCGGGCGCCGGCTGTGCCGGTTGGGCCGGCTGGGCCGTGCCGCCCTTGGCAGTGCCGTAGGCCGTACCCCAGCCGAACACGTCGCCGCCGGTGCCGCGCTTGATCACGCGGTTGCGCAGGATGTCGGCGATCACATCGCCGTCGCCGCCCAGCAGCGCCTTGGTCGAGCACATCTCGGCGCACAGCGGCAGCTTGCCTTCGGCCAGGCGGTTGCGGCCGTACTTCTCGAACTCCGCTTCCGAGCCGTTCTTTTCCGGGCCGCCAGCGCAGAAGGTGCACTTGTCCATCTTGCCGCGCACACCGAAGGTGCCGGTCGACGGAAACTGCGGCGCGCCGAACGGGCAGGCGTAGGAACAGTAGCCGCAGCCGATGCAGACGTCCTTGTCGTGCAGCACCACGCCGTCCTCGGTGCGGTAGAAGCAGTCGACCGGGCAGACCGCCATGCAGGGCGCGTCCGAACAGTGCATGCAGGCCACCGAGATCGATTTCTCGGCGCCGACCATGCCGTCGTTGACGGTGACCACGCGGCGCCGGTTCACGCCCCAGGGCACCTCGTGCTCGTTCTTGCAGGCAGTGACGCAGCTGTTGCACTCGATGCAGCGCTCGGCGTCACAGATAAATTTCATGCGTGCCATGATGTCCCTCTGCCCCTATGCAAACCGCTCGATCTGGCAAACGGTGGTCTTGGTTTCCTGCATCATCGTCACCGCGTCGTAGCCGTAGGTGGTGGCCGTGTTGACTGCCTCGCCCCGCACCACCGGCATCGCGCCCTCGGGGTAGTAGTCCTTCAGGTCCTTGCCCTCCCACCAGCCCGAGAAATGGAACGGGATAAACGCGGTATCGGGCCCCACCCGCTCGGTCACCAGCGCGCGCACCTTGAGGCGGGCCCCGGTGGGCGTCTTCACCCAGCAGAAGTCACCGTTGCGGATGCCGCGGTCGGATGCCGCGCGCGGGTTGATCTCGACGAAGTTCTCCTGCTGCAGTTCGGCCAGCCACGGGTTGGAGCGGGTTTCCTCGCCGCCGCCCTCGTACTCGACCAGCCGCCCGGAGGTCAGGATGATCGGGAACTTCTCATAGACCTTGTTCTCGATATTGCGCTGCTGGACCGACTTGTACAGCGTCGGCAGCCGCCAGAACGCCATCTTGTCGTCGTGGGTCGGGTACTTGGCGACCATGTCGGGTCGCGTGGAGTACAGCGGCTCGCGGTGCTGCGGGATCGGGTCGGGGAAGTTCCACACCACTGCGCGCGCCTTGGCATTGCCAAACGGGTGGCAGCCATGGTTCTTCAGCACCACGCGCTGGATGCCGCCCGAGAGGTCGGTCTTCCAGTTCTTGCCCTCGGCCTTGGCCTTCTCGGCATCGGTCAGGTCGTCCCACCAGCCCAGCTTCTTCAGCAGCACGTGGTCAAACTCCGGATAGCCGGTGGTGATCTCCGCGCCCAGCGAATACGAGCCGTCCTCGGCCAGCAGGTTGACGCCGTCGCGCTCCACGCCGAAGTTGGCGCGGAAGTTGCCGCCGCCGTCCATCACGTGCTTGCTGGTGTCGTAGAGGTTAGGCGAGCCCGGGTGCTTCAGTTCCGGCGTGCCGTAGCACGGCCACGGCAGGCCGAAGTAGTCGCCGGTCAGGTCGTAGCCCGTGATCGGGTCCTTGCCTGCCTTGCAGCGCAGCGTCTTGACGTCGAACATCTGCATATTGCGCATGTGCGACTTCAGCCGTTCGGGCGACTGGCCGGTGTAGCCGATGGTCCAGTTGCTGGCGTTGATCTCGCGCAGGATCGATTCCGGCTCCGGCTCCATCCAGGTGCGGCCGGCGCGCTTGACCTCGATCAGCTTCATGTTCTTCGACAGCTCCTTGCCAAAGCCAAGCTTGTCGGCGAACGCCTGCATCAGCGTCTGGTCGGGCATCGATTCGAACAGCGGCTCGATGACCTTCTCGCGCCATTGCAGCGAGCGGTTCGACGCCGTGCACGTGCCCGAGGTCTCGAACTGCGTGCAGGCCGGCAGCAGGTACACCGCGCGGTTCGGGTTGACCTTGTCGCCCTCGGCCGGCGGCATGTTGGCCATGGCCGCGGTCGCCGACGGATAGGGGTCGACCACCACCAGCAGGTCGAGCTTGTCCAGCGCCTTCTTCATCTCCAGGCCGCGCGTCTGCGAGTTCGGGGCATGGCCCCAGAAGAACACGCCGCGCACGTTGTTGTCCTGGTCGATCAGCTCATTCTTCTCGGTGACGATATCGATCCAGCGCGACACCGTGGTGCCGGACTTCTCCATCATCGCCTGAGAGACGAACTGCTTCTTGATCCATTCATAGTCCACGCCCCACACCGCCGCGTAATGCTTCCACGCGCCGGTGGCCAGGCCGTAGTAGCCCGGCAGCGAGTCCGGGTTGGGGCCCACGTCGGTGGCGCCCTGCACGTTGTCATGGCCGCGGAAAATGTTGGCGCCGCCGCCCGCCACGCCGATATTGCCCAGCGCCAGCTGCACGATGCACGAGGCGCGCACGATCGCGTTGCCGATGGTGTGCTGGGTCTGGCCCATGCACCACACCAGCGTGCTGGGGCGGTTCTTGGCCATGATCTCGGCCACCATCTTCACCTGCGCCTCGGGCACGCCGCAGACTTCCTCGACCTTGTCGGGCGTCCACTTGGCCATGACCTCTTCCTTGACCTTGTCCATGCCGTAGACGCGGTCCTGCAGGTACTTCTGGTCTTCCCAGCCGTTCTGGAAGATGTGGTACAGCATGCCGAACAGGAAGGCGATGTCGGTACCCGAGCGGATGCGCACGTAGTGTTGCGCCTTGGCCGCGGTGCGCGTGTAGCGCGGATCGACCACGATCACCTTGCAGCCGTTCTCCTTGGCATGCAGGAGGTGCAGCATCGACACCGGGTGCGCCTCGGCCGCATTGGAGCCGATATACAGAGCTGCCTTCGAGTTCTGCATATCGTTGTACGAGTTGGTCATCGCACCGTAGCCCCAGGTGTTGGCCACGCCCGCCACCGTGGTGGAGTGGCAGATGCGCGCCTGGTGGTCGGTGTTGTTGGTGCCGAAGAACGACACCCACTTGCGCAGCAGGTAGGCCTGCTCGTTGCTGTGCTTGGACGAGCCGACGAAGAACATCGAGTCCGGGCCGGTCTGCTGGCGGATCTCCTTCATCTTGGCGGTGATCTCGTCTAGCGCCTTGTCCCAGCTGATGCGCTGGTACTTGCCGTTGACCAGCTTCATCGGGTACTTGAGCCGGTATTCGCCATGGCCGTGCTCGCGCAGCGCAGCGCCCTTGGCGCAGTGCGCGCCCAGGTTGATGGGCGAATCGAACACCGGCTCCTGGCGGATCCACACGCCGTTCTGCACCACCGCGTCGACCGCGCAGCCGACCGAGCAGTGGCCGCACACGGTGCGCTTGACCACGATGCCGGTCTTGCCGTCGGCTGCCGCCTTCTTGTCGTCGGCGGCGTCCGCCTTGCGGATCAGCGTCAGCTGCGAGGCCGCCAGCCCGGCACCGACGCCGATGCCAGAGCGCTTGAGGAAGCTGCGGCGGTCCATGGTCGGCATCGCGCCGGCCAGGCTGGCCGCGAGCCGCTGCGAGAGTCGGCCGGAGGCTGCGCCGGCATGTTCAGGCCGGTTGGCCAGGCCGTCAGCGAGGCGGGCGGATGCGCCCTGCGCCGCGCGTTTGCGGGTCAAGATCATGTCTCACCTCAGATGCGGACGCAGGTCGCGTCCGGTTGCAGGCGGTGCGGCAGACCACACCGCCCTGGCAGCTACACCAGCGTGGTCCGGTAGTACTTGCGGATGTGGTCAGAGACCCGGTAACCCTTGCTGTCCGACGGAGGATCGGTGGGTTCCGGCAGAGCTGCGGCCTGGCCCGGCATGGCCGGACCGCGCGCGGTCAGCGCTGCCGCGCCCGTAGCGGCAGCCACAACTCCAGCGCCCGCGAGAAACGTGCGGCGCGCGACCCTGGTTTGCTTCTCTGTCATGTGGGGGCTCCTCGGCTGACAAAGCCCGATGGATTTAGCCGTTATGCGTTGTTATGCATATTCTAGATTCAACTAGCAGGAAAACCATGATATGCGCGGGTTTTTCCCTACTTTCCAACCCATTTTCGAGTAAGTGGCTGCCTTGGGCCCGCGGCGCTAAAGAAGCCTCGAAGCGCGCCGATATTCAATGCCGCCCGCTCAATGCATCTCGAGTGCCACGGACTCCACGCCGGCAAACGCGCCCAGCAGGCCGACCACGCCGCGATAGAAACGCGCCTGCGGGTGCGCCGTCACTGCATCGCACAATCGCTCCACCCAGGGCTGCAGGTGCTGCGCATAGAAACGCTGCTGCTCGCCCAGGTTGGACACCGCCAGGTCGTCGCCCGCCACCAGGAAGCGCATCACCTCGCACAGCGTGGCGATATGGTCCTCGGTTTCGCTGACATCTTCATGGCGCTCCAGGCCGTAGCGGGCCAGGTCTTCGCGCAGCGCCACCAGCGGGCGCTCGTTCAGGAAGCCGGCCATGTAGAAGGAGCCGTACAGGAACACATCCTGGCGGCCCACGCCCACGAACAGCTGCCGGTACTCCTCCTCGGCCTCGGCCGCGGTGGTCTCCGATGCTGCATCGCACAACGCGTTCCACGCCTTGCCGAGCACGGTGTTCGCGTCCTCGCCCACGGCGCGGTTGGCGGCGATGTGATGCAGCAGCGCGCCGTCGGGCGCGTGGTAGAACAGCGTGGCGAGCAGACCGTAGAGGTCGGCGCGGGCGGTGTCTTCGGCATCGTCGGGCGGCAGCGCGGCAGTGAGCTGGATCGGCTGGAAGTCTGTCATGTCGTGATGATTTGTCCTGGGTGGCCTGGCCGCCGTCAGCGCAGCGTGGCGCCGGTGGCGGTGCCCGTATCGCGCTCTATCATGTCGATGACGCGGCAGTCAGGGCACATCTTCAGGCGCTCGGCCGCGGCGCCGGCAAAGGCCGGATGGCCGGCCAGGCGCACCAGCATCGACTCCACCATCTGCGCCGTGCCGAACGGCTTGGCGCAGCGGATGCAATGGAACGGCTGGGTCTCGTTGAGGGTCACCGGGCGGCGCGCCGCGTCGCCGGCCAGCAGGCGCGGCACCAGGCTGATGGCGTCTTCCGGGCAGGTCTTCTCGCACAGCCCGCACTGCACGCAGTTGCGCTCGATAAAGCTGAGCACCGGGCGCTCGGGATTGTCGCGCAGCGCCTGCGACGGGCACGCGCCCACGCAGGCCATGCACATGGTGCACTTGCCCGTATCCACCGCGATTGCGCCGATCGGCGCGCCGGCCGGCAGCGGCACGCTTTGCGCCGGCACCGGCGCGTGCCGCGCCAGGTGGTCCAGCACAAAGTCCAGCATCTCGCGCTTGGCCGCGACGGGGCCGAACGGCGCCGGCGGCAGTGCGTTGCGGCCCGGGCGCAGCGCCGCCAGGCCGGCATCCAGCGCCGGCGTATCGGCGGCCTCGACCAGCGACAGCACCTCGCCGTCATACCCCAGGCCCGCCAGCATGGCGCGCCCGACCGCCATCTGCTCCAGCAGCGCGGTGCGGTACTGCGGTGCCTCGTCGCCGGTCAGCAGCACCGCTACGCGGCTGGCGCCCCAGCACAGCGCGGCGAGCCACAACTCCAGCCCCGCCGAGGCCGGGTGGAACAGCGACAACGGCATCACATTGGCGGGCACGCCCTTGGCCTTGCCGCCGCGGGCGGCACGGCCCAATGCCAGCAGCGCGGGCGTGCCGTACTCCTCGCCATGCAGCACCACCACCGGATCGCGCGCGCCGGCCTGGCGGTACGCTGACAGCAGCGTGCGCAGGCGCGCGCCCGTCACCTCCGGCCCCGGGTAGCCATAGCTGATGGCCCCGCTCGGGCAGACGGTGGTGCAGGCGCCGCAGCCCATGCACAGGTTGGGCGTGACCTCGATGCGCCCCTTGCCGTCATGCCAGCGCGAGCCGATGGCCTCGGTCGAGCAGATGTCGATGCAGGCGGTGCAGCCGGTGGTCTGGTTGCGGCCATGCGCGCACAGGCTTTCCTTGTAGCGGAAGAATTTCGGCTTCTCGAACTCGCCCACCAGCGCCGCCAGCATCAGCGCCTGGGCCTGCTGGCGCGAGGCATCGGCGCCGGCGTGCAGGTAGCCCTGCGGCGGCTGGTGCATGGTGAAGGCGGGCGTGTCGCACAGGTCGAAGACCAGGTCGAAGCGTCCCTGCACAGTGCCCTGCGGGCGGTCGAAGTCGATCGCCGCGGCGGCGCCGCAGGCGCGCACGCAGTCGCGGTGCGAGCGGCAGCGCGACAGGTCGATCTGGTAGCTGAAGTCGATCGCGTCCTCGGGGCAGGCGTCGATGCAGGCGTTGCAGCGGGTGCACAGGTCCAGGTCGATCGGGTTGCTGCGGCCTGCGCCGGTCTCCCAGCTGGCCTCGAACGCGCCGAGCCAGCCCGTCAGCGAGGCGAGCCGGCCGCTGTGGACCGGATAGGCGCGCGCCGCCGGCTGCGCCGCGGCGCCTTCACGCTTGTCGCTGCCGGTCAGCAGCACCGTGACCTCCAGCTGCATCGCGGCCAGCCGCTCGGCCCACGGCAGCGCACGCTGGGCCGGGCCCAGCACCAGCACCGCGCCGTCGGAACGGTAATCCACCACCGGCACCGGGTCAGGTTCGGGCAGCGCGGCCACGGCCAGCAGCGCGGCGATCTTGGCATTGGCGGTCTTGGGGTCGCGCCGGGCGCCCTGTGACCAGCCGCCGGTCTCGCGGATATTGACGAAGCGCACCGGCGCGGTCACCACCGGGCGGCCATCGCTGCCCTGCGCGGCTTGCGCTGCGACTTCAGTAAAAAGCTGGCGTTCCTGGGTGCAGGCGACGATGACGTCGTCGGTGCCGTCGAGCGCGGCGGTGAAGTCGCCGATCTCGCGCCGGCACAGCAAGCGGTGGACCTTGAGCGGGCCCTGGTTGGCGTCCCGGTTGGCTTCCGACAGTGCCGCCCCGTCAAGCGGCATGGTGTCGTTGCAATTGCAGATCAGCGTCGGCATGGCGAATGCGGCTGACCGGTCCGGACGTCCTTCTTGGCGAGGGGTCTGCGGGCCGGCGGATTGTGGGGATGCCTATTGTAGGCTGCGCTGCACCTGTGGGGCTACGCGCATTTATCCGGGTCTTGCGGGCCCTGTTCTGCGCTTTGACTTACCATTTGCTGCGGCGTTTCGACTGGTGCGGGTATGTCCGTAGTGTCGGCGGTCTCGCCGGATTCCGCGAACTCGGCGGGCGCCGCCGACGGTACATCCACAGGCCCCGCGGCGGCGGCCGCGGCCTGTGCCGCCGCGCGTTCCTCGTCGGTCGGCTCGAACAGGCCCAGGGTCTCGGCCTGGCGCAGCTGGCGCAGGATCTCCGGCGGGATCGGGTCGGGCTTGCTGTAGTCGTCGATATAGATGTCGAGCCCGTCCATCACGTTGAAGTGCGGATCGGCGAACAGCGTCTTCAGCGCGGCGCGCTTGACCGACTCATCCACGCCGCGGGCCACGAACCGGGCGATCTCGTCGCCGGGGCGCAGCGCCGCCACGTCCTCCAGCGTCGGGGCCGGTACCTGCGGCGCTTCGGGCGCGGCCCCGGTGGTCGCGGAGACGGCTTCGGCAACCGCCGGTGGTGCCGGCTCGGCCGGCACGGCCACGCCCTCCCGCACCGCGGCCTTGCGGTGCGACCAGCGCGACAGGAAGGACGAATCGCTCATCGGCAGGGCAAGCTCAGGTCGTCAGGATCAGTAGCGGGCGCGGTCTTCCGGCGCCTTGAAGGATTCGGGCCGGCGCCGCTGCTTGGGCTCGGGCCGGTAGTGCTCGTCGACATAGGCCTGTAGCCACTCGCGCTGCTCGGGCGCCAGCGGCACGTTCTCGACGGTCTCGCCGGCGTCGAGCCAGCGGCCGGCCTCGTTGTACGACAGCGTCACGGTCATCGGCACCGGATGGGCCTCTTCGCCATCGCTGTCATCCTCTGGCATGCGCCACAGCACGAACCAGCACGGCGTGGTCGAGGTCAGGTTCAGGTAGTAGCCTTCGCCCTGGTCGCGGAACAGCGTCACCTCGAAGCCCGGGTAGAGCCAATGCGCGCCGTGGGCGTCATGCTCCAGGCACACGGGGTGCGTGCCGAACTCGCCAAGGTCGGGCAGCACCGCGTCCAGCTCCCACTTCCACGGCTGCCATCGGTTGGCCAGCGCGACCTTGCGCATCACCACCGCCATGGTGACGGCGGGGCGGGCTCCGGGTGCCGGCAGGTCGGGGGTAGGCTGGCTTTCCATGGTTGCTGCGCGCGGCGCGCCGCGCCCTCAGGTGTTTTGCACCACGATACTCGGAAACTTGCTGGTCATGTCGCGCGCCTTGTCGGCGACCTTGATCGCCACCTTGCGCGCGATGGCGCGGTACATCTCGGCCACCGGGCTGTCGGGCTCGGCCACCACGGTCGGGCGGCCGGAGTCGGCCTGCTCGCGGATCTGCAGGGTCAGCGGCAGGCTGCCCAGCAGGTCCACGCCGTAGTCGGCGCACATCTTCTCGCCGCCGCCGTGGCCGAAGATATGCTCGACATGGCCGCAGTTCGGGCAGCAGTAGACCGCCATGTTCTCGACGATGCCCAGGATGGGAATGCCCACCTTCTCGAACATCTTCAGGCCCTTCTTGGCATCCAGCAGCGCGATGTCCTGTGGCGTGGTGACAATCACCGCGCCGGTGACCGGCACCTTCTGCGACAGCGTCAGCTGAACGTCGCCGGTGCCCGGCGGCATGTCGACGATCAGGTAGTCCAGGTCGTGCCAGTTGGTCTGGCGCAGCAGCTGCTCCAGCGCCGAGGTCACCATCGGGCCGCGCCATACCATCGGGTTGTCCTGCTCGATCAGGAAGCCGATCGAGTTGGCCTGCAGGCCGTGGCCTTCCAGCGGCTCCATGGTCTGGCCGTCGGCGGATTCCGGGCGGCCGTCGATGCCCAGCATCATCGGCAGGCTCGGGCCATAGATGTCTGCGTCGAGCATGCCGACGCGCGCGCCTTCTGCCGCCAGCGCCAGCGCCAGGTTCACGGCCGTGGTGGACTTGCCCACCCCGCCCTTGCCCGACGCCACCGCGATCACGTTCTTCACGCCCGGCAGCAGCTTGACCCCGCGCTGCACCGCGTGCGCGACGATCTTCATGGTCACGGCCACGCTGACATTGCTCACGCCCGGCACTTGCCGCACTGCAGCAACGACCAGCTTGCGGATCGGATCAAACTGGCTCTTCGCGGGGTAGCCGAGTTCGACTTCCAGCGAGACATCGCCGCCGTCGACGCGGATATTCCTGGCCGAGCGGGTGGACACCAGGTCCTTGCCCGTATTGGGGTCGATGACGGTGCGCAGGGCTTCGGTGACCTGCTCAGTGCTGACGCTCAAGACAAACTCCGCTTCGATGATTGGGGGACTGGCGCATGATGGCCTACGCCTAATGTATCAAAGTATGCAGCACCGGCCATGAAGGCCGGAAATCCGCGCGCAATACCCTGCATGGGGTGTGGGATTACAGACATTTACAAATCTCACAAGCTTGCACTTGTGCGCGCGCCGCCATATCCATATTGTAGTGCGGTTGGACGGCCCGGCACGTCGGCACCGCAGGCGGTGCCAGGACCGGCCGGGCCCGACGCGTACAAAGGGTTACCTGCCGCTAGCCTTGGCGTTACCATCGCGATGCGGTACCAAGAACATTTACGGGAACATCAGAAGGAGAAAGCATGAAGATCAAGCTCGTTACCGTCTCGCTCGCCGCTGCCACGCTGCTGGCCGCAGGTTGCGCCACTGAACAGCAGACCCATACGGCAGTCGGCACCGGCGTGGGCGCCGCGGTCGGCGCCGGGCTTGGCAACCTGATCGGCGGCAATACCACCGGCACGCTGGTGGGCGCGGCAGTGGGCGGTGCCATCGGCGGCGCAACCGGCTACAACTGGAACGCCATCCGCGGCAAGCTGAACAAGGACACCGCGGGCACGGGCACCCAGATCACCGAGCAGCCGGATGGCACGCTGAAGGTCAACATCCCCAGCCAGGTGACTTTCGATACCGACAGCGCCACCATCAAGCCGTCGTTCCGCTCGGTGCTCGACCAGGTCGCGCAGACCCTGGGCCAGCACCAGGACGTGAGCGCCAACGTGGTGGGCCATACCGACAGCACCGGCAACCCCAACTACAACATGCAGCTGTCGCAGCGCCGCGCCCAGAGCGTGGCCGGCTACCTGGGTGATCGCGGCGTCGCACGCAACCGCCTGACCGCCGAAGGGCGCGGGCAATCCCAGCCGGTTGCGGACAACGGAAATGAGACCGGACGGGCACAAAATCGCCGCGTCGAAATTTTTTTGAAACCAATTCAAGGATGACCCTGTCATAGAAATAGGTGCCGCTTGCCACCGTTGCTGGCTCGCGATGGGTGGCTGACCTCCCGGGCGGTACCTGATTTCTCCTCCTTTTCCGTTGTGGAAAGCTGCGCCGGCTCTGACCGGCGCTTTTTTTTGGCCGAACGGATCCGTGAGTTCCGCCATTCCGCCATGCGGAACCGGCGCGCAGGCGCTGGCCAGTTGCTAAAATAGCCCCTTCCCGGCACGCGCCCTCCCCTCCTGGCTGGCGCCGTCCCCCTGATATTTCCCCGCTCCTGACCGGCTCCTGTTTATGACCGCACGTCGCATCCTCGTCACATCCGCCCTGCCTTATGCCAACGGCCAGATCCATATCGGCCACCTGGTGGAATACATCCAGACCGATATCTGGGTGCGTTTCCAGCGCATGATGGGCAACGAGGTCTACTACGTCGGCGCCGACGACACCCACGGCACGCCGGTCATGCTGCGCGCCGAGAAGGAAGGCATCACGCCTAAAGAGCTGATCGACCGCGTCTGGACCGAGCACAAGCGCGACTTCGACAGTTTCCTGGTGTCGTTCGACAACTACTACAGCACCGACGCGGAAGAAAACCGCGAGCTCTGCGAGAAGATCTACCTGGCCCTGAAGGCCGAGGACCTGATCGCCGAGCGCGAGGTCGAGCAGTTCTTCGATCCGGTCAAGAACATGTTCCTGCCGGACCGCTTCATCAAGGGCGAGTGCCCCAAGTGCGGCGCCAAGGACCAGTACGGCGACTCCTGCGAGGTCTGCGGCACCACCTACGTGCCGACCGACCTGAAGAACCCGTACTCGGTCGTGTCCGGCGCCACGCCGGTGCGCAAGTCGTCGGCCCATTACTTCTTCAAGCTGTCCGATCCGCGCTGCGAGACCTTCCTGCGCGAATGGGTGGCCGACCTGGCCCAGCCCGAAGCCGCCAACAAGATGCAGGAATGGCTGGGCGCCGAGGGCGAGGACTCGACCCTGTCCGACTGGGACATCTCGCGCGATGCGCCCTACTTCGGCTTCGAGATCCCCGGCGCACCCGGCAAGTATTTCTACGTGTGGCTGGACGCCCCGATCGGCTACTACGCCAGCTTCCAGAACCTGGCTGCGAAGAAGGGCATCGACTTCGACGCCTGGGTCGGCCCGCATTCCACCGCCGAGCAGTACCACTTCATCGGCAAGGACATCCTGTACTTCCACACGCTGTTCTGGCCGGCGATGCTGCGCTTCTCGGGCTACCGCACCCCGACCAATGTGTTCGCCCACGGCTTCCTGACCGTGGACGGCGCCAAGATGAGCAAGTCGCGCGGCACCTTTATCACCGCGCAGAGCTATATCGACACCGGCATGAACCCGGAATGGCTGCGCTACTACTTCGCCGCCAAGCTCAACGCGAGCATGGAAGACCTCGACCTGAACCTCGATGACTTCATCGCGCGCGTGAACAGCGACCTGATCGGCAAGTACGTCAATATCGCCAGCCGCGCCGCGGGCTTCCTGGTCAAGCGCTTCGAAGGCAAGGTCGACGAGGCCGCGCTGGCCCACCCGCTGCTCGAGCAGCTGCGCCAGGCCGCCCCGCAGGTCGCCCACTTCTATGAAGGCCGCGAGTACAGCAAGGCGTTGCGCCTGGTGATGGAGCTGACCGACGCCGTCAACGCCTTCGTCGACACCGAGAAGCCGTGGGAGCTGGCCAAGGACGAAAACAAGCGCGCGGCGCTGCATGCGGCGTGCTCGGTCTCGCTGGAAGCCTTCCGCCTGCTGACGGTGTACCTGAAGCCGGTGGTGCCGAACATGGCCGCGGGCGTGGAGCGCTTCCTGAACGTCGAGCCGCTGGACTGGCGCGCCATCGACAAGCAGCTGTCGGCTGCCAGCCCGGTGCAGGCCTATCAGCACCTGATGACGCGCGTCGATGCCAAGCAAGTCGATGCGCTGCTGGCTGCCAACCGCGAATCGCTGCAGGCGACCGCGGCGCCGGCCGCCGCGGGCTCGGCGATCGAGCCGATCGCCGACACCATCACCATCGACGACTTCGCCAAGGTTGACCTGCGCGTCGCGAAGATTGTCGAATGCCAGAAGGTGGAAGGTTCGAACAAGCTGCTGCAGCTGACGCTGGACCTGGGCGATGGCCGCACCCGCAACGTGTTCTCCGGCATCCAGTCGGCCTACACGCCGGAGCAGCTGGTAGGCAAGCTGACCGTGGTGGTGGCCAACCTGGCCCCGCGCAAGATGAAGTTCGGCGTCTCCGAAGGCATGGTGCTGGCAGCCTCGGCGGCGGATGAGAAGGCCGCGCCGGGCCTGTATATCCTGGAACCGCACAGCGGCGCGGTGCCGGGCATGCGCATCGGCTGAAGCAAAGCACGCCTCACCGTTCCCCTCTCCCGCTGGCGGGAGAGGGCGGCAAACCCGCGGTAACGCCATGTTCCGCGCGTCCCATCGGTAGCGATCCACGGCCAGCCAGGCCTCTGGATCGACCCGCTACACCGCCCGAGATTCTGCAATGCAGAACAGAACGGGCAGCACTTCCCCCTCCCCCTCGCTCCCGCGCTATGCAGCGCGGCATGTCGTACATGGTTCCGGCGCATCGCGCTTGTGACCCCTGGACGAGCCGCGTAGATTCCACCTCGCAGAATCACAAACCACAAAAACAGAAGCCGGCCACGCAACGCTGCTTGCGCGAAGCCGCTTCGCACGGAAGGGGACATTTGTGAAGAAGCTCCTGATCGCCAATCGTGGCGAGATCGCGCTGCGCGTGCAGCGCGCCGCACGAGACCTTGGCATCGCCACCGTGGCCGTCTATGCCACCGACGACGATGCCAGCCGGCACCGCCTGCTGGCCGACGAAGCCGTCGCGCTGCAGGGCCAGGGGGCCGCCGCCTATCTCGACATTCCCGCCATCATCGCCGCAGCGCGCGCCACCGGCTGCGACGCCATCCACCCTGGCTATGGCTTTCTCAGCGAGCGCGCCGACTTTGCCAGCGCCTGTGCCGCTGCCGGGATCGTCTTTGTCGGCCCCGAGCCCGAGCAGCTGGCCCTGTTCGGCGACAAGGGCCGCGCGCTGGCGCTGGCCGCACGCTGCGGCATACCGGTGATGCCCGCCACCGCGGGCGGCGCCACGCTCGATGCCGTGACCGCCTTCTTCGACGAGCAGGACGGCGCCGGCGTGGTGCTCAAGGCGGTGGGCGGCGGCGGCGGGCGCGGCATGCGCGTGGTGCGCGAGCGCGACGCCCTGCCCGAAGCCTATGCGCGCTGCCGCTCCGAAGCGCGCTCGGCTTTCGGCATCGATGCCATCTACGCCGAGCGGCTGGTGGCCCGCGCGCGCCATATTGAAGTGCAGATCGCCGGCGACGGCCACCACGTGATCGCACTGGGCGAGCGTGACTGCACGCTGCAGCGCCGTTTCCAGAAAGTGGTCGAGATCGCGCCCAGCCCGGCGCTGGATCCGGCGCTGCGCCAGCGCATTGTCGATGCCGCCTGCACGCTCGCGCGCGAAGCGCGCTACCGCAGCCTGGGCACATTTGAATTCCTGGTCGAAGAACCGGAGGATGGCGAGAACCGCGCACGCCGCGATGGTGCGGCCCTGCCCTTTGTCTTTATCGAAGCCAACCCGCGCCTGCAGGTCGAACACACTGTCACCGAGCAGGTCACCGGCGTGGACCTGGTGGCCGTGCAGCTGGGGCTGGCCGAAGGGCGGCGCCTGGCGGAACTGGGGCTGGACCCGCAGCACCCGCCGCGCGTGCGCGGCTATGCCATCCAGGTGCGCGTGAATGCCGAGGCCACCGATGCGCAAGGGCTGGCACGGCCGGCACAGGGGCGACTGGAGCGCTTCGATCCGCCCACCGGGCCGGACGTGCGCGTCGACACCCACGGCTATACCGGCTATGCACCGTCCGCGCATTACGACACGCTGCTGGCCAAGCTGATCGTCACCTCCGCCAGCGACAACTTCGCTGACGCCGTGCGGCGCCTGCAGCGCGCGCTGGGGGAATTCAATATCGGCGGCATCGCCACCAACCTCGACCTGCTGCGGGCGCTGGCCGAGCGCGAGGACTTTGCCAGCCAGCACGTGCATACGCGCTATGTCGAAGCCGCGCTGCCTGGACTGCTGGAACGCGCCGCGCAGATTGCAGCGCATGACGCCGCGCGGCAGGCCCTGGCGGGCAGCGCCCACAAGGTGGCGGCGCCGGCCAGCACGGCCAGCTTCGAGGAACTGCTGGGCGAGGGCCTGTGCGCGGTGCGCGCGCCGATGAACGGACGCGTAATCGAACTGGCGCGCGAGAACGACCTGGTCAAGGCCGGCCAGACCGTCGCCGTGCTCGATGCGATGAAGATGGAGCACGCCATCGTGGCCGAGCACGCGGGCCGCGTGATCGACCTGCGCACCGCCTCCGGCGAGCAGGTGGCCGAAGACCAGGTCATGCTGGTGCTGGAGCCGGCCGACGCCGGCGCCCATGCCGACGGCGAAGCCGAGCACGCCGACCCGGCCGCGATCCGCGCCGACCTGCAGCGCGTGCTCGACCGCCATGCCTTCCTGTACGACGCGGCCCGCCCCGAGGCGGTGGCACGCCGCCATGCGCGCGGCCAGCGCACCGCGCGCGAGAACGTCGACGACCTGTGCGATGCCGGCAGCTTCCGCGAATACGGCGGCCTGGCGCTGGCGGCACAGGCCAGCCGGCGCAGCGAGGCCGACCTGATCGCCAACACCCCTGCCGACGGCCTGATCACCGGCACCGGCGCCGTCAACGGCAGCCTGTTTGCCCCGGAGCGCGCGCGCTGCGCGGTGCTGGCCTACGACGCCACCGTGCTGGCCGGCACCCAGGGCAAGCGCAACCATATCAAGACCGACCGCATCCTGGAGGTGGCCCTGCAGAACCGCCTGCCCACGGTGATCTTTGCCGAAGGCGGCGGTGGCCGCCCGGGCGACATCGACTTCCCCACCGTGGCCGGCCTGTACCAGCCTTCGTTCGCCGCGTTCGCTGAGTTGAGCGGTGAAGTGCCGGTGGTGGGCATTGCCTCCGGGCGCTGCTTTGCCGGCAATGCCGCGCTGCTGGGCTGTTGCGACCTGATCATCGCCACGCGCAACGCCAATATCGGCATGGCCGGCCCGGCCATGATCGAAGGCGGCGGCCTGGGCGTGTTCCGCCCCGAGGATATCGGCCCGGCCACGGTGCAGCACCACAACGGCGTGGTTGACCTGCTGGTCGACGATGAGGCCGACGCCGTGGCCGCGGCCAGGCATTACCTGTCGATGTTCCAGGGCCGCGTCGACGACTGGCAGGCGCCTGACGCGCTGGCGCTGCGCCAGGTGGTGCCAGAGAACCGCCTGCGCGTCTACGACACGCGCGCCGCCATCGCCGGCCTGGCCGACGCGGGCAGCGTGCTGGAACTGCGCGCCGGCTTCGGCACCGGCATCCACACCGCGCTGGCGCGCATCGAAGGCCGGCCCGTGGGCATTCTCGCCAACAACCCGCGCCACCTCGGCGGCGCCATCGATGCCGATGCCGCCGACAAGGCCGCGCGCTTCATGCAGGTGTGCAATGCGCACGGGCTGCCGATCGTATCGCTGATCGACACCCCGGGCTTCATGGTGGGCCCGGAGGTCGAGGCCCGCGCCCAGGTGCGCCATGTGTCGCGCATGTTCGTCACCGGCGCCAAGCTGCGCGTGCCGTTCCTGGCGGTGGTGCTGCGCAAGGGCTATGGCCTGGGCGCGATGGCAATGGCCGCGGGCGGCTTCCGCGCGCCGACCTTCACGGTCTCGTGGCCCACCGGCGAATTCGGCGGCATGGGCCTGGAGGGCGCGGTGCGGCTGGGCTTCCGCAAGGAGCTGGAAGCCCTGCCGGCCGGCCCGCAGCGCGATGCGCTGTACCAGCAGCTGGTGGCGCAGATGTACGAGCGCGGCCATGCCATCAACGCCGCTGCGGCGCTGGAGCTGGACGCCGTGATCGACCCCGCCGCCACCCGCCAGTGGGTGGTCAGCGGGCTCGAGGCCGGTGCCGCCAATCCCCAGCGTCCCCAGCGTCCGGTACGCAGCTTCGTCGACGCCTGGTAGGCACGGCGGCAGACAGAACCAGAGCGAAAGCAAGAGGAGACAGCAGATGAACGAACAGGCGTTCTTCGAGGACCTGGAAGCCCGGCATCGCAAGATCTGGCCCGCCGGCCTGCCCGATGCACCGGTCTACCCCCACGGCGAGGCCCCGCTGGGCGACTACCTGCGCGCGTGGGCGCGCAAGCGCCCGGACCACGCCGCGCTGGTCTGGTACGGCACCACGGTGACCTACGCCGAGCTGGACGACCTGTCCGAGCGCTGCGCCGCGCTGCTCAAGGGCCGCGGCGTGGGCGCAGGCGACCGGGTGGCGGTGATGATGGGCAACTGCCCGCAGTTCCACGTGGTCTTCTACGGCATCCTGAAGCTGGGCGCGGTGTATGTGCCGGTCAACCCGCTCTTCAAGGAGCAGGAGCTGGTCTATGAGCTGAACGATGCCGGCGCCACCACCATCATCGTGCAGGACCAGCTTGCGCCGCTGCTGATGTCGGTGCGTGCGCAGACACGGCTGCATACCGTCTACACCACCAGTGCCGGCGCAATGCTGCCGGCGCAGCCTACCCTGCCGCTGCCAGCGGGCCTCAACGCGCCCCCACTGGCAGTGGCAGGCACCATCGACCTGCTGCAGGCGCTGCGTGACACCGAGCCGGTCGCATTGCCCCCGGTCGACATGGACGCGCTGGCCGCACTGAACTACACCGGCGGCACCACCGGCCTGCCCAAGGGCTGCATGCACACGCAGCGCGACATGGTCTACACCGCGGCGGCTTCCTACGCGCTCACCGGCGGTGTCGATGCGGAACGGCTGGCAGAAGGCTCCGGCGACGTGATGCTGAACTTCCTGCCGATGTTCTGGATCGCGGGCGAGAACCTCGGGCTGATCTATCCGATCTTCAGCGGCGCGACGGTGGTGCTGCTGGCGCGCTGGGACCCGGTGGCGGTGATGGCCGCGATCGAGCGCTATCGCGTCAACCGCACCTTCGTGGTGGTGGACAACGCGGTCGAGCTGATGAACCACCCCGAATGCGGCCGCTACGACCTGCGTTCGCTGCAGCACACGCGCGCGGCCTCGTTCATCCGCAAGATCACCCCGGACATCCGCCAGCGCTGGCACGCGCTGACCGGCAGCATCATTGCCGAAGGCGCCTGGGGCATGACCGAAACCCATACCAGCGACACCTTCACCACCGGCATGCAGGACGACGACATGGACCTGCGCGGCCGCCCGGTCTTTGTCGGCCTGCCGGTGCCGGGCACGCGCATCAAGATCTGCGACTTCGACACCGGCGCGGTGCTGCCGGTCGGCGAGGAAGGCGAGATCGTGGTCAGCACGCCGTCGCTGTTCAAGGGCTACTGGGGCCGCCCCGACGTGGATGCCGAGGTGTTCCGCGACGGCTGGTTCCGCACCGGCGATATCGGCGCCTATGACGAGGCGGGCTACCTGCATTTCCTGGGGCGGCGCAAGGAGATGCTGAAGGTGCGCGGCATGAGCGTGTTCCCGTCGGAACTGGAGGTGTTGCTGTCGCGCCACCCGGCGGTGCTGGGCTCGGCCGTGGTGGGCCGCCCCGACCCGGACAAGGGCCAGGTGCCGGTGGCCTTTATCCGCCTGCGCCCCGAGCACGCCGACGGCATCACTGCCGACACGCTGCATGCATGGTGCCGCGAGCAGATGGCGGTCTACAAGGTGCCCGAGATCCGCATCTTGCCCGAGTTCCCCCTGACCGCCACCGGCAAGGTGCGCAAGGTCGAGCTGCAGGCCTTGCTGGACACCGAAGCCGGCGGCTGAGCCGAACCGCTGTCAGGTAGTACTGCAGTACCGGACGAGGACGCCGCGCGCGCGTCCCGCACGCCTGCGCGTCGAACAAGCGCGGCTGGCGTGCAGCGGCACAACGAGGGAGCCAACGGTTATGCAGGACCGATCCACCGGCAATGCCTTCAAAGAGGACCGCCACTTCGTCACCGCGCTGGCGCGCGGGCTGGAAGTGCTGGCCTGCTTCCGCACCAGCGACCGCGTGCTGGGCAACCAGGAAATCGCCCGGCGCTGCGGGCTGCCCAAGTCGACCGTGTCGCGCCTGACCTCCACCCTGACGCGGCTGGGCTACCTGGCGCAGGCCGAAGGCAGCCACAAGTACAGCCTGGGCACCGCCTGCCTGCGGCTGGGCAGCGCCATGCTGTCGCGGCTGGACATCCGCAAGGTGGCGCGCCCGCTGATGCAGGAGCTGGCGGACTTTTCCGGCGGCACGGTGTCGCTGGGCACGCGCGACCGGTTCTCGATGATCTATGTCGAGCACTGCCGCAGCTGCGCCGCAATTGCGCTGACGCTCGATACCGGCTCGCGCATTCCGGTGGCCACCTCGGCCATCGGCCGCGCCTGGCTGGCGGTGGTGCCGGACCAGGAGCGGCAAGCCTTCATGGAACAGGTGCGCGACGTCGACGACATGGCGTGGCCGCGCCTGCGCCAGGGCATCGAACAGGGCCTGGCGGACCACCTCACCCTGGGCGTGACCTGCTCGATGGGCGAGTGGCAGCCGGACGTCAACGGCATCGCGCGCGGCTTCGAACCCGGCCATGGCAAGGCGCCCATGGCGATCAACGTGGGCGGGCCGTCGTTCCGCCTGTCCCGGTCATTCCTGCTCGACGAGGTGCGCCCGCGCCTGCTGGAGGTGGTACGCCAGCTGGAAAGCAGCTTTCCGCGCTGAGCGCATCCGTTATTCACACCAACAGCGCCGCCACGAGACGGCGCAACAGGAGGAGCACCATGCAAGTGAAGTTGACCGACGCCGCCCGGCGCCGCCTGCTGGCCGGCATGCTGGCCGCCGCCACCATGCCGATGGCCCATGCGGCCCCGCCCACGCCGGCCACCGGCAGCCTTACCGTCGCCTTCGGCGCGGAGTCGACCACGCTCGATCCGGTCAAGATCTCGGCCGGCGTCGACCACTACTTTGTCGGCCAGATCTTCGAGATGCTGGTGCGCCGCAATGCCGCGCTCAAGGACGAGAACTGGCTGGCGGAGAACTGGAAGCTGGAAACCGGCAAGGACGGCAAGCCCGTGCTCGAGGTGCAGTTGCGCAAGGGTGTGCGCTTCCACAACGGCGACCCGCTGACGTCCGAGGACCTCGAGTTCTCCTGGCAACGCCAGCGCGATCCCAAGAGCAGCTTCTTCTCGCACTATGTCTCGTCGGTCGAGCGTTTCGAGATCGTGGATGCGCACCGCTTCAAGCTGCATTTCAAGGAGCCGGATGCGCAGTTCATCGTCGGCAACATGCAGCTGTGGGCCATGCCCAAGAAGTACATCCAGAAGGTCGGCGAAGAAGAGTTTGCCCGGAAGCCGGTCGGCACCGGGCCGTGGAAGTTTGTCTCGCGCACGGTCAAGGACGACCTGAAGCTGGAAGCCTTTGACGGCTACTGGAACAAGGAGAAGCGCCCTGGCATCAAGGACCTGACCATCAAGGTGATCCCGGAGGACCTGACCCGGGTGGCGGCCTTCAAGACCGGCAAGGTCGATTTCATCGACAACGTGCCGCCTTCGATGGTCGAAGAGTTCAGGAAGATGCCGGGGGTGAAGACCGTCACGCTGGTGAGCGGCAACAACCTCTTCCTCAATTTCAACACGCAGATGCCGAAGTCGCCGTTCAACGATGTGCGCGTGCGGCAGGCGGCCGCGCACGCCATCGATGTCGACGCCATCATCAAGCGCGTGCTGTTCGGCCAGGGCGAGCGCTATGCGCAGGTGGGCAAGGAGTCGAATGGCTACGACCCCGAGCTCAAGCCCTACGCCTTCGACCAGAAGCGTGCGCGCGAGCTGCTCAGGCAGGCCGGCTACCCCAATGGCTTCGAGACCCCCTGCTACAACCTCACCACGCCGCGCGAACCGGGCGTGAAGGAAGTGGGCGAAGCCATGTACGCCTACCTGAGTTCCGTGGGCATCCGCTGCCAGGTGCGCAACCTGGAATACGGCGCCTGGATCAGCCTGGGCAAGCGCGGCCGCTCAGGCCCGCCGGAGATGGATGGCGTGCTGAGCTGGATGTGGTCGCAGGGCCTGCCCGGCGACCCGGGCCTGGCCTGGTCCGGCCACGTGCACAGCTACCAGGGCGGCGGCGGCTGGGGCACCTATTCCTACACCAACGACCCCGAGGTCGACGCGCTGCTGGAGAAGCAGCGCCAGACCATGGACCCCGCGGCGCGCACCGCGCTGCTGCGCCAGATCGCGCGGCTCAAGCAGGAGCGCGTGCTGGGCGGCCTGCCGACCTACCGGCCGCTGGTGACCTTTGCCTGGCGCGACGACAAGATCAACTACGTGCCCTGGCCCATCCGCGACTACTGGCGCTCCTTCCAGGAAGTCAGCTGGAAGCAGCGCTGATCCGCCGCCGCGCCCGGCCCTGCGCGCCGGACGCGGCATCCCCGCTGACGAATCTCCGACGGAGCCTGTCATGCCTATTGCAAAACGCCTGCTGCACGGCCTGATCAGCATCCTTGGCGCGAGCGTGATCATCTTCCTGATCTCGCGCCTGTCCGGCGACCCGCTTGCCCTGTTGCTGCCGGCCGACGCGCCGCCGCAGGTGATCGAGGAAACGCGACGCCACCTGGGCCTGGACCAGCCCCTGGTGGCGCAGTACCTGGTCTTCCTCGGCCATGCCGTCACCGGCGACTTCGGCAACTCCTACCGCTGGCAGGAACCGGCACTGGGGCTGATCCTGGAGCGGCTGCCGGCCACGGTGGAACTGGCGCTGGCCGCGCTGGGCTTCTCGATTGCGATGGCGGTGCCGTTCGGCGTGCTGTCGGCGGTCTACCGCGGCTCCTGGTTCGACCGCTTTGCCAAGGTGTTCGCCATGCTTGGCCAGGCCATGCCCAACTTCTGGGTCGGGCTGCTGCTGATCCTGTTCTTCGCGGTGCAGCTGAACTGGCTGCCGGCATTCGGGCGCGATTCGTGGAACAGCCTGGTGCTGCCCGCGATTGCGCTGGGCTGGTATCCGGTGGCGGCGCAGACCCGCGTGGTGCGCTCGGCCATGCTGGATGTGCTGGACAGCGACTACATCCGCATGGGCCGCGCCATGGGCCTGCCCGAGGGCGTGCTGATCTGGAAATACGCGCTGCGCAACGCGGCCATTCCGCTGGTGACCATCCTCGGCGTGTACTTCGCGGCGATGCTGGGCGGCGCCTTCGTGGTCGAAGTCATCTTCGCCTGGCCAGGTGTCGGCCGCACCGTGGTCGAGGCCGTGTTCGCGCGCGATTTTCCCGTGGTGCAGGCGGGCGTGATGCTCACCTCCGTGCTGTTTGTGCTGTCCAACCTGCTGGTCGACCTGAGCTACGGCCTGATCGACCCGAGGATCCGCCATGCCTGAGATCGCCGTTCCTCCTGCCAGCGCCCCGGCGGCGCCGGCCCGCAAGCGCCAGCGGCGCAATCTGCGTGAGCTGAGTGGCCTGCCCTGGTTTGCGCTGGCAATCTTCCCGGTGCTGCTGGTCTGCGCCGTCGGCGGCGAGGCGCTGCTGCCGCACGACCCCAACGGCCTCGACCTCGGCCTGGCCTTCCAGCCGCCGGCCTGGCTGGCGGGCGGCAGCTGGGCCTATCCGCTGGGCACCGACAACATGGGGCGCGACCTGCTCTCGCGCATCATGGCCGGCACGCGCATCTCGCTGGTGGTCGCGCTGTACGCGATCCTGATCTCGGGCGGCATCGGCACCGCCGCCGGCATGCTGGCCGGCTACTTCGGCGGGCGCCTGGACGCGCTCATCATGCGGCTGGTCGATATCCAGATGTCGATTCCCGCGCTGGCGCTGGCACTGGTGCTGGCCGCGGTGCTGGGCCCGGGCTTCAATACCGTGGTGCTGGTGATCGTGGTGACCTACTGGACCTGGTACGCGCGCATCGTGCGCGGCGAGGTGATGTCGCTCAAGCAGCGCGACTACGTGGCGCTGGCGCGCGTGGCCGGCTGCGGCACGCTTACCATCTTCCGCCGCCACCTGCTGCCGAACCTGCTCAACACCCTGCTGGTGCTGGCCACGCTGCAAGTGGGCCAGGTGATCATCTTCGAGGCCTCGCTGAGCTTTCTCGGCCTGGGCATCCAGCAACCCGATGTGTCGTGGGGGCTGATGCTGGCCGATGCGCGCAACTACATCACCAACGCGTGGTGGGCCATCACCATGCCCGGACTGGCCATCATGGCCACCTGCCTGGCGTCCAACCTGCTGGGCGACTAGCTGCGCGACCACTTCGACCCGAAAAGGAGGCAGCTATGACCGGCCCCGACCCGCACGTGACGCAACGCCCGTCGCCAACGCCCGCCGCCGGGGGCTCCCCCCGTGGCGCGCCCATGCTGTCGGTGCAGGGCCTGACCACGCACCTCGAACTGCGCCGCGGCACGGTGCGCGCCGTGGACGGGGTCGACCTGCACGTGCATGAGGGCGAGACCCTGGGCGTGGTGGGCGAATCCGGTTCCGGCAAGTCCATGACCATCCTGTCGATCCTGCGCCTGCTGCCGCGCCAGGGCGGCGTGCACCTGGGCGGCAAGGTGCTGCTCGATGGCGTGGACCTGCTGCAGCTGCCCGAAAAGACCATGAGCACGCAGTACCGCGGCCGCAAGATCGCCATGATCTCGCAGGATCCGCTGACCTCGCTGAACCCGGTCTTCACGGTGGGCGACCAGGTCGGCGCGCCGCTGCGCTACCACGGCCGCGCCGACAGCCGCGAGTCGCGCCGCCGCCAGGTGGTGCAGGTGCTGGACAGCGTGCGCATCCCCTCGCCCGAGACGCGGTTGGACGACTATCCGCACCAGTTCAGCGGCGGCATGCGCCAGCGCGTGGTAACCGGCATGGCCATTGCCAGCGCGCCGCGCCTGCTGGTGGCGGACGAACCCACTTCGGCACTGGACGTGACCATCCAGGTGCAGATCATGGCGCTGTTCCGCAAGATCCAGGCGCAGACCGGTGTCGGCATCATCCTGATCACGCACGACCTGGGCGTGGCGGCCAGCATCTGCCAGCGGGTGGCGGTGATGTACGCCGGGCGCATTGTCGAGACCGGCGATGTGCGCACGCTGTACCAGCGCCCCGCCCATCCCTACACGCAGGCCCTGCTCCAGGCCATTCCCCACTTCGGCGAAAAACGCGAGCGGCTCTACGCCATCCAGGGCAGCCCGCCCAGCCTGATCGACCCGCCGCACGGCTGCCGTTTCGCGGCGCGCTGCCCGCACCGCAAGCCGCTGTGCGATGACGCCTATCCCCCCGAGATCGAACTTGAATCCGGCCACAAGGTCAGCTGCTGGCTGGCTTCGGCCGGCTGAGCCAGGACAACCCAGGAGGCGCCATGCTGCTCGAAGTCGAAAACCTGAAGAAGCATTTCCCCGCGCGCGGCGGCGGCACGGTGCGCGCCGTCGACGGCGTCAGCTTTGCCGTCGATGCCGGCCAGACCTATGCGCTGGTGGGCGAGTCCGGCTGCGGCAAGACCACCATCGCCAGGCAGCTGCTGCTGCTTGAGCGCCCCAGCGCCGGCACCATCCGCTTCGACGGCCAGGACGTGCTGGCGCTGGACCGCAAGGGTGTGCTGGCCTACCGGCGCCAGGTGCAGGCGGTGTTCCAGGATCCGTCCTCGTCGCTCAATCCGCGCCTGAAAGTGGGCATGCTGCTGGCCGAGCCGCTGCTTGCGCACGGCCAGGGCGGCGACCGCGCCGCGCTGCGCCGGCGGCTGCTGGAGCTGCTGGAGATCGTCGGCCTGCCGCCCGGCGCGCTCGACCTGTATCCGCACGAGTTCAGCGGCGGCCAGCGCCAGCGCATTGCCGTGGCGCGCGCGCTGGCGCTGCAGCCGCGGCTGATCGTGCTGGACGAGCCCACCTCGGCGCTGGATGTCTCGATCCGGGCGCAGATCGTCAACCTGTTGTCGGATATCCAGCGCAGCTTCGGCCTGGCCTATGTGGTGATCGCCCATGACCTGGCACTGGTGGAGCACTTCAGCTCGGCCGTGGGCGTGATGTACCTGGGCAATATGGCCGAAAGCGGGCCCAGCGCCGCGGTGTTCAGCGCCCCGCGCCACCCCTACACGCAGGCACTGCTGGGCTCGGCGCCGCGGCCCGACCCCGACCACCAGCCGACCGAGGGGCTGATCCTGGGCGATATCGGCTCGGCGCTGAACCCGCCAGCGGGCTGCAAGTTCCATCCGCGTTGCCCGCGGGCGGTGCCGGCCTGCGCCACCGAGATCCCCCGCATGCTGCGGCTGGACCCGGCCGCCGGCTCAGCCGCGCCGGCGCACGTGGCCGCCTGCCACCTGCTTCACTAAGAACCCGTTTCAGAATGAAAAAGGGGCGCGAAGGCTGCTGCCGGGCCGCAGGGCTAGGCGTGGCCGACGCCGCGTGGTCATTCCACGCAAGGAGGCCACAA